>JAFGKV010000340.1 GCA_016928395.1 Candidatus Fermentibacterota bacterium
CATGGCCAGCGGTTTAGTGCCGGGGACGGAGGTGAGCGGATCGGTCGACTCGGGCACGCAAGCCGCCATCAGGGCCACGAATACGGCCACCACGGGCACGGCGTACGGGGTCTATGGCCTCAGTTCCTCCACGGCCGGCAGAGGCGTCTATGGAGCAGTCTCCTCCCCCACGGGGTTCACATACGGGGTCGTGGGCACGACCGCCTCCAGCCAGGGCGCCGGAGTATTTGGTTCGGCCTCCGCCTCAGCGGGCGGAACGTATGGCGGTCGGTTCGAGAGCTCCTCCACCAGCGGAATTGGCGTCTATGGCCGGACCTATGCGACTGATGGCGTCACCTATGGAGTACGCGCCGAATGCTCGTCTACCGGCGCACGTGGCGTGTACGCCTGGGCCTCAGCCACGAGTGGCCAGACCTACGGCGGGTGGTTCGAGTGCAATTCCACCTCAGGCACCGGAGTCATCGCCTATTCCAACGCCACTTCGGGCACCACGTACGGTGGCCGGTTTCAGAGCTCCTCCTCGGCAGGCAGAGGCGTCTGCGGATACGCTTCTGCAATCTCCGGCACCACGTACGGCGTGCACGGCTACAGTGCTTCCACATCAGGCACGGGCGTGTACGGCAGGGCCTCGGCTACGTCGGGCACGACCTGCGGGGTCTACGGGTCCAGCGCATCAACCGCCGGCACCGGTGTCCGCGGGACTGCCGACACCTCCACTGGCGTTACGTACGGTGGATCGTTCGAGAGTGCCTCGATCGCCGGCACCGGTGTCCGCGGCATAGCCTCGGCTACGTCCGGCACAAACTATGGGGTCGTGGGCGTGAACTACTCTCTGACCGGCACGGGCGTGTATGGGGTAGCGTATTCGACCTCCGGCTTCCCCTACGGAGTCTATGGGCTGATCTACTCCACGGCGGGCAAAGGGGTCTTAGGCATCAGCAACGCAAGTACCGGTACCGCCAGCGGCGTGTACGGCCAGGGCAACTCATCCTCCGGCTTCGGCGTGTACTACGCCGGCAATCTGGCCGGCAGCGGCAGCAAGAGCTGCGTCGTCAGAACCTCCAAGGGACCGACCCTCATGTACTGCCAGGAGAGCCCCGAGAACTGGTTCGAAGACTTCGGGAGTGCTCGACTCGTGAACGGTCAAGCGAGGGTCGATCTGGATCCGCTGTTCCTCGAAACCGTGACGGTCGGCGAAGCCAACCCAATGCACGTCTTCGTGCAGCCCCAGGATCCCAGGTGCAAGGGGCTGGCCGTCATGCCCGGCTCTGCAGGGTTTGAGGTGGTGGAACTCTTGGAGGGCGCCTCAAACGGCGTCTTCTCATACCGCGTGGTCGCGAAGCGCAAAGGCTTCGAAGCGAAACGTCTTGACTACTGCAAAGCCGCGGAGCGAGACTCGTATCTGTATCCGGAACTGAGGGAGAAGGAACGGGCCGAGCTGGAGGCGCATCGGGCGCGGCACGAGGAGGAACGGGCGAGACGTGGAAATGAGCCGACGCCGGTCGAGCGTGCACACTCGAGGGTAAAGGAAATAGCTGAGGAGGCCGACATCTGGGCCACGGATGCCCCCGCATACGGGGAGCTTTCGGCCAGAGAATCGAGACCACAGAGCAGCGAGGAGACCGAAGGGGCGAGCAGGAGACGCGTATGCCGGCCCTAGCGGCAGCAGCCCGGCTCCCCTATTGTGCTGGGGGGCAACGGCCCCTCCTTCGACCGTGACCCGAAATGGAAGACCGGGAAAGACCTGCGGCGAACCGCGATCCGTGAACCCTCACCAAGGAGTCTGTCATGAGATTCGTTCTGTGTGCCCTTCTGATTCTCCCCGCATCGTGTTTCGCCTTCACGTGGACGGCGTTCGGGCCGGACGAGGCCAGCATCACCGGCTGGTGTTTTCACCAGGAACCGCCCACGTATTCCGTGCTGGCCACGACGACTGGAATCCTCCTCGATCAGGGCTCCGGCTGGGTGCCCTTCACCTATGGCGCCCTCCCCTGCGAAGGCGCTGCCCATCTCGATGCTGAACGAATGCTGGTGGCGCTGGCCGACAGCTCCTGGTCGGACGGCATCTACACCTTCGACCTGACCACCCACCAGTTTCTGGTGGTTACATGGTGTATCCATCCCAGGTTTCTGGTGCACTACCCTGATCTGGGAGCGTACTACGCAGGGTATGACCCCGGGCTTCTTGTGTCCACGGACGGGCTGAACTGGGCTGACGTTCCCGGTGTCGGCAGTGAGCGCTGCCTCGCCATGGCGCAGCATGGGAACCATCTCGTGGTGGCGGGGGAAACCTTGATCCACTGGTCAGATGACGCAGGGGTGACATGGCATCAGGCCCAGCCAGATGCACCACACCTCTGTGATCTTGAGTTCTCGCAAGATGGCACCCTCTTCGGCATTGGCCCGGGCAAGGGGATGTACTCCGGTCTCTGGTCATCGCGCGACTTCGGCGACACGTGGGAAAGGGATTTTTGGGGCCTGTTCATGTCATCGGTGACGGTCGACTGCGACGGCACCGTGTTTGCCGGGTGGAACAATCCCGGTTCGGGCGGCTTCATCGACTGTGGCGTGGCGATGTGGAACCCTGTCAGCCATGAGCTGATCTACCTCAATGCGGGGCTGCCCGATTCGTTGGTCAATGCATTGGGGAGCAATCCACTGGTGGATTGCCGTTCGATCATGTGCGGCACCGCGGCCGGGGCGCACTATCTCACCGGCTACCTCACGGCCCCTCAGCTCGGCATCGAACTGACAGCGCCGTCCGCTGCCCGGCTTTCCTGGGCCCCGGGAGGAAGCCCTGACTACTTCGACATCTACCGGAGCCAGAACCCCTTCCCGACCGGCACCGGATCCGCGTGGGCCACGGTCGAGGGAACGGTACTCCAGTATTACCTCACCGACGGCATCGGCGACGAGTCTATAGACTACTACTACGTCATCCGGGGCCGTGACGCCATGCAGACATCTCCGAAATCGGGCACGGTCGGGGATGCCGACTTCGCGACGAACATCCCGTGAGGGGCGCGGCGCCGACAAGAATGCCTCGGGAACGCGCGAGGAATCGAGGCATCAGGTGACTGAGAAGGCCTAGAGAGGCGAAACCGGTGCCTTTTCTTGCTCGAGACACATGGCCGGGAATCGCGGCCTTGATCATCGTGGCGGGCGCTGCGGTCATTGCCTATCGTGGGATGCGATTCGAGGACACCGGCATCGATGCCCGGCTGGGGTGTTTTCGTCCCGTACGGATGGTCAATGTGTTCGAGGCCGACCTGGCCATCGGCAGGTCGCTCATACAGCAAGCGGCAAGTTGGTCAGCACGGCATGATGACTATGCGGTGGTGGTGGACAAGAGCGCCTACACGCTCTTCGTCTACAAGGGCGGTGACACTGTAGCCGTCTTCCCGGTGGAACTGGGGCGCGACCCTGTCGACCCCAAGGATCGTGAAGGGGATGGGCGAACGCCGGAGGGCTTCTATCGGATCGTGGCCCGCAAAGACCGGGGACAGACGATCTTCTACCGGGCGTTTCTCATCGACTACCCCACTGCACAAGACCGGGCCGCCGGGCGAACAGGCGGCGCCATCGAGATCCATGGATCAGGTTCCGGCATCAGGCCCAGGGAGGGCTGGTTCAGCCCTCCGCCCCGCCAGGTCGGCACAAACTGGACCGCCGGCTGCGTCGGGCTTCACGATGCCCATGTCGATAGCCTCTTCGGGTTCAGTGCGGGAGTCAGGCATATCGGCATCGGCACGCCGGTGTCTATCGTCTATGCCGGCTCGCTACCGGATTCACTCTATCGGATCGTGGCTGCCCCCACAAAGCGTGGACCTGTGTCCTTCCTGGTCTCCTGTCGCGAGGCTGCCTAGTCCGCCTTAGACCGCGTGCGGTTGCGTGCCGCCGGGCAGGGCTGCCCATGGTATCCTTCTCCCTGTCCCCTTTACCTTCGCCTGTTCTCGGCGTTCCTTGCGTGCGTTGACCTTGACAGGCTCCACCATCGGAGCCGCACACCGCATGAAGGGAGCCCTCCATGAAACACCTGTACATCATGCGCCACGCAGAGGCTGAGGACCTGGAAACCGGCGGCGACGACGCAGAACGCCCGCTCACCAAGAGGGGCAGGAAGGCCGCCCGCGCCATGGGGCGATGGATAACAGGCCAGGGAATCTCCCCCGAGGTCATTGCGACGAGCCCTCTGAAGCGGGCGATGCAGACCGCCAGAGCCGTGCGCAAAGCCATGGCCGGGCCGAAGCCGATGCTCATCCCCGAGCTGGCTGGGGAGTGTCCAGCCAAAGACCTGGCCGTCAGCCTGATGCCGGTGTTCGAAGGTGCGGAGACCGTGCTGGTGGTCGGCCACCAGCCCCAGCTTGCGCAGTTGGTCTCGCTCTTGGTCACGGGCGGGATCTACGGCCGGTTCGACCTCAAGAAGGGCTCGCTCTGTCGTATCGAGATGGAGACGCTCCTGCCCGCCAAGTGCGGCTCGCTGGACCTGGTCGTCACTCCCGAATCGATTCGCTAGCCCGCGCCTCGGGATCTGCCGGGACCGAGTGCCGCCTCTGAAGGCCGGGGCGCCCGCATTCATGGGGTGTGCGATTACGGAAAGCCAAAACGGTGGAGTGATGGAAGGTTGGATGAAGGGATGGTTCGAGGGGGCAATACTTCGGAATGCCGGATTCGGGCTCCCTATTTGAGCGTACAGGCAACGCTCGTACAGGTACCCGTACTCGACTACCCCAGCTCGTCGATTACGATTACGACAACGATATCGATACCGAACTCTCTCCCCCGCGGGCGACCAGGGACGGTCGCCCCTCCAAGGTGGATTGACATCGTCTCCGTAGGGGAGGGCGTCCCTGCCCTCCCGCACGCCGCTGGGCACCTCTTGATGCTGGCCGGGCTTGGCAGCCGATAGCTGACTGCTGATAGCTGACTGCGTGGTCACGCCTTTCGATTGCCGCGCGTTACGAAGCGCGGATCAAAGGCATACGGTCTGATCTCTGCGATGCGCACGTGCGCCATCTCGTGGTGAGCCTGATTGATGCGCACATCGAATTCCCCGGCTACTACGGCTGACGGCACGCGGAGCAGAAGAGACGCAACGCTGCGGACCCAGGCTGACCCAAGGTCCGCCAGGATGCCGGCGGCGGGATACCGGTTCCAGCCTGAGGGCAGCTCGCTCATCTGAACCTCCCGCAGGCTGACCCCGTCCTCGATGGTGACGGTCGCAACGGAGAGGGTGGGTGGTTCGTAGAGCAATGGAACATGCACCAGGAACTCCAAGGTCGCGAGGGAAGAAGAGATCCCTTCTAGCCCGGATATTTCATGAGGGGTTGGGATCGGGGGTAAAAGAGGGGTGGAGCCTGGCCAGACGAGACCGAGCCGCGATCGCCTC
>JAFGKV010000341.1 GCA_016928395.1 Candidatus Fermentibacterota bacterium
AGCAGAAGACCGACAATCGCTGCCTGCAAACGGGATTTCTCCTCGCCGCACAGCCGGCATTCCTCGCAAAAGCTATAGCACTCCCCAAGATGGGTCGATGGGCGCACCGCTTTGGCCCCAAGTCACTTCTCTGGATTGGTGGAATCGGCATAGTTCCCCTGCCCGCGCTATGGCTCCTCTCCTCGGCGACTATGCTGCTCGTCCTACAGATCGTCGGCGGCGTGGTGTGGGCGTGCTACGAGTTCGCAACGTTCCTTCTGCTCTTCGAGACTATTCGGGATGCAGAGCGGACAAGCATCCTGACCTCCTTCAACCTACTCAATGCTGTGGCAATCGCCGCAGGTTCGGCCCTGGGCGGTCTGGTGCTGAGACTGGCGGGTGAGGGTCAGGGCGCATACATGTTACTGTTCCTGGCCTCTTCTGCGGGCCGCCTGTTTACGCTCCCGCTGTTGCGCACCGTGGCTGAAGTACCACCAAGCCCGTTCCACATGGGATTCCGGCCGCTTGCGGTCCGCCTGTCCGCCGGGTCCGTGGACCGCCCGATTCTTGCTACTTTGCAGAAGCCCGTGAATGGGAACGACGCAGAAACCGTCGAGGATCGTGAGGGCAATGGCACGTAGTTAGGAAGCCGGGTCTGTGACCACCTGGCACCGACGAAGACCCCTTGAGCATGGGTCCGTTTACGAACCATTCAACATGGATCGTTGTCCACGCTGTCGGAGAAGCTGATCCAACAGAAAACTTAGGCTGGCGAGAGCATCACCTCACGGAGGGCCCGTCGGGCTTAACGGCGCGAGCCAGCGCTGTCGCCACGACCCAGGCGCTCGCCCAAGCCCACTGGAAATTGAATCCCCCGATCCGCCCGTCGACATCGAGGATTTCGCCGGCGAAGTAAAGACCGGGGCATTTCCGTGAGCCAAGGCTGCGGGCATCAACCTCGGTCAAGGGAACACCACCCGCCGTGACTTCGGCGTGAGAGTAACCCCGGCTGTCCCGCACGGGCAGGGGCCAGCGGACCAGTGCCCTTGCCACGTGGCGCCGGAACTCCTTTGGAAGGTGGGCCATCAGGATCGTTCCGGGTATCCCCAGCGCACCCAAGAGAGCGTCCGCGACACGCGCGGGGAGCAGACGCGCAAGGGCGTTGTGCAATTGGAGTCGGGGCTGCGCCGAAGCAAGGGCCAGCAGTCGGCCTTCTAATCCGTCAGGGTCGTCGCCGGGTACGAGGTTTGCGAACATGGCAACGTCGCGTTGCTCAAGGCGCGCTCGATGCCAGTGTCGGGATACGTCCAGAACAGCCGGCCCGCTCACACCGAAATGCGTCCACAGCAACACTCCGCAGACACGAACGGGTTTCCGGCCAGCGGCCTGCACCGTCAGCTCGACGTTGTGTGAGATCCCCGACAGCGGGACATGAAAATCACCGTCCATAACCAACGGCACGAGGGCGGGCGTAGGTGGAACCAGGGTATGACCAAGCTCTTCGGCCAGTCGGTAGCCCGAGCCGTCGCTGCCTGTCTTCGGGAACGACTGGCCTCCTGTCGCCAGCACAACTTTGCCCGCGAACAGACTGTTGGCGCCCGCGGCGATATGGAACCCACTTGCACCACGCCGCATGTTGGACACACGATGTCTGGGGAGAATGCGCACCCCGAGGCGGACAGCTTCCCCCACCATCGCCTCGAGCACGGTGGGGGCCCGATTCGTCTTGGGAAAGAGCTTGCCGTCGTCCTCCTCGTACAGCTCGACGCCGATCTCCTGGAAGAACGCCACCGTGTGCGCGACCGGAAAGGTGGCCAGAACTTGCTTTATCAAGTGTGGGCTTCCGCCACAGAAATCGGCAGCCGTGACAACGCGGTTTGTGACGTTACAACGACCACCACCCGAGACAAGGATCTTGGCCCCGAGCTTGCCAGCCCCGTCGAGCACGACCACGGAACGCAGCGGCATCAGCCTTGCGGCAAAGATCCCCGTTGCCAACCCGGCTGCCCCGCCCCCCACAATCGCAATGTCCGCAGCGTTCGTAATCGAACCCTCACTTGAAACGTGATCGTGCCGGCTTTCACCGTTGCATCAGCCCGGTGGATCTGTATGCGGCCTGCCGTATGCGACTTCCCGCTGCCTGGCTCCTACGCCGACCGTACCGTGCACGGCCTGGTGTAGGCTACAATACCCTGTACATGCCGAAAACGTCATCCGTCCCCTGTGGAGCGGCCAACGCTGGGGCGGGTGATTCTGCGCGGAACAAGCGCGCCACGCCATTACACGTCGCCAAGGACTCCGAGGCGCCAGTTCTTGCGGGATCAGTGCGGAATCTCCACGTGCCACTGATTCGCGAATGGAAAGTGCCACTGTTTCAGGCTGTCCGCGTGTGGCGGTGGCATGAAGAGCACCCCCGCTGCACTCAGTGGGCCGAATCAGCTATGAGTCGGCACCATTCACTACATGTCGGCCAGGCACGTCCATTACGTGTGTAGAGTCAAAGTAACGAGCAACGGTTCGGACCGAGGATCTCTCATCCTCTGCGGCCCCAACTACCCCACCCTATACAAACTCCCCCGCCTCTTGCCCTTGATCGCCTGCCGCTTGAGCTTCTTCTCCTTCACGAGAGTGCCGATTGTGTTGTAGCATCCTGCGCCACGGCCCTCGGCCTTCCAGTGCTTCGTGATATCGCTGCTGGTTACGCCCTTCTTGCCGGCGTTCTTGACAAACGCCAGCACCGAGGCAGCCGCGCTCATCTTGAACTTCTTCCGCCGCCGCGCCTTCTTGGCGACCCTCTTCTCGCCGACTTTCCTCCCTGCGGTTGCCTTCTTCCCCCCGCGAGGTCGTCCCCGCCGCTTGGGCGGCTTGATCCCCAGCGAGCTGAATGCGTTATCAATGTCCGCGATCGCGTCCAGGTGGGCTTGCCGCTGATCCTGGAGCTTCCTGATAAGTGCCTGAAGATCGTTGATGGCTGTTTTTGACATGGCTGTTCCCTCTCGAAAAACCGTGATCGCAAGGATGGGACTGTACATGGAGGCAATGAGATTGTCACCCCGTGGGATCGTGGCTGGCTATCTCGGCTCCCCTCCAGCCTGTGCCCACATCCTCCACCAGCAGGCCAACAACCGCATCCTCCAACTCGTAATACTCTGAGCCGTACAAACACGCCTCTTCGTCCCTGCCTTCTCGATCGTCGGAGGGCACCATG
>JAFGKV010000342.1 GCA_016928395.1 Candidatus Fermentibacterota bacterium
CGCGGCATCCTCCAGTTCGGCGAATTCCATGTCATCGATAAAGCAGAGAGTCTCCGCAGCCAGCGCGTCTCCCGGCAGGATGGCGACGTCCACCGATAACCCGCGCAGAGAGCCCCTGATCTCGCGTCCACCTAGAAGCCCAGCCACGGTTACGTACTGCCCGAAGTACTGATTCTCCACAGCCACGACCGAGGCTCTGGCGCCCCATCTTAGGTTCAAAGCCTGCACCACTCTGGACAAGACCGGTGAGAACAGCGTCCCCGTGATCAGAGCGATACGATGTGCCTGCCACCACGCTGGCGCTGCGCGCCGTCGTATCCGTGCGGCATCCTCCAGAAACCGGCGCACCATGCCCACGCCGGTTAGAAGCTGAGGGAACTCACCGTACCGCTGCAGACTCGGCACGGGTCGTCCCAACGCCAGATACACTTCGTCGGAGGCCTGCACCCACTCCGTCGCCGATGAAACGGCACTCCATCGCCGGGCCACCGCCAAGAGATGGCGGAGCTCGTCGGGGTTAGGCCGTCGGATTCGTGCCTCCGGCGTGTACCGAGTCGTGCCCACGGGCACCAGCGCAACCGACGCGACGCCCGGCCGCAGGATGTCAAGATCGGCCAAGCTGCGCTCTAGGGCATCGCCATCATTGAGGCCGGGACAGACCACGATCTGCGTGTGCACCGTGATTCCGGCCGAGACCATGGTACGCAGGGTCTCAAGGAGAGGGCGCGCTACGCGGACACCGAGCATTCGCCGACGAAGCGCCTCGTCGGTGGCCGGCACCGTGACATACAGGGGACTCAGGCGATCCCGGATGATCCTCGCAAGTTCCGCGTCCGTCAGGGCTGAAAGGGTGACGTATGCGCCCGTGAGGAACGACATGCGATGGTCTTCATCGCGGAACAGGAGCGAAGGCCGAGCCTGGGGTGGGTTCTGCTTGCAGAAGCAGTACACGCAGTCGTTGCTGCAGCGCTGTGGGGTGATCGCCTCCATCCGGATATCGTGAAGCAGCCCTTCGGGGTCTTCCACGGTGATGATGCGGTGTCCGCCCTGCCCGTGGGTAGTCACGGCAACAGGTCCGGATGCCGATGAGAGCGAGAAGGTCACGGCCAAGCAGTCCTCTACGGCAAGGCCCGCCGTTGTGGTGATCCTGTCACCCGGCCGCAGGCCCAGTCCCCATGCCTCCGATGAAACCTCTACAGCCGTAACTACAACACCGGGGGGAAAAGATGTAGACATACGGCGTGGGCTCGCTGCGCGGAATGAGGGCCTTCACCGTGGCGCGGGGCTCGGGAATGAGAACCCCGCCGGCATGTTCTGGTACGCCGCCCAGGAATCGAACCTGGAACCTTGTGATTAAGAGTCACCTGCTCTACCGGTTGAGCTAGCGGCGCATCCGGTGTACGTCCCGTCACCAGCGCGGTGAGGCCTGGCAAGCAACGCGATCCCATGGCCATGTCAAGGAGCGGGGGCGAATCCGCCTGCACCCGGGCCTTGACCGGCAGACGTAAGAATGGCATCCTTTCTCCGTCTCGCAGGGTTCTCCGCCACGGGAGTCATCCCTGTCACCGGCATCACGCGCCACCATCGCCAATTCGAGGAGGCATCATGAAACTCACAGTCATCGCCCTGGCGCTCTTCCTTGTCGCGCCGTCCCACGCCCTTGACTTAGCGGGCCGCGCCCTTGACTACGGCGTCAGTGAGCTGGGAATGGCGGGAGCCTATCTCCATGTCGCCGACAGTGACGATCACCTCCTGGAGGTCGAGCTGAGAGCGGGAAGAATGATGGGTGCGGGCATGGAGCTGGAGATCGAGGGAACCCTCCAGCGCACGTGGGACGACGACGGGTCGGCGACGTCCTTGGGAGCCACGGGCTCGTTCCTGTACAATATCCGCACCTATGCGAGCTGGGTACCGTTCTTCCTGGGCGGCGGAGGTCTCTCGTACGAACGATCCTCCTTCGGCAGTCAGACATGGTCCGAGACGGATGCCGTGGTGCAGTTCGGGCTCGGCACCAGGTTCTTCTTCACCGACAGCGGCGCCCTCAGGCTGGAGTACCGGTTCCGAAGCCGCCTGGCCGACCCTGAGAGCATCAACAGCCACCGTCTGCTGGCGGGCCTGTCGGTATTCCTGGGATAGAGGCGTCAGCCCGCCGCCAGACGCGTCTTGACGCGCACGGACGAGTGTCTGTGAGACCGGCTACCATCGCATGTGTTCTGGCGGTGGTCAGCATTGTAGTCTCCGTGATCCCCCGGATCGACATCACGGTCGCGGCATATCTGGCGTGCCCGGGGGATACGGTCTGGTGTCACAAAGCAGACCAGCCGTGGGAGTGGCTGTATCGCTTCGGCCCCCTGCCACCGGTGGCGTGCGGTGTGGTCGGCATTGGTCTTGCTCTGGCGGGCGGGGTGCGACGGAATCGCCCCGTGCGCACCGCCGGCATCTTCCTGGCAGCAAACCTGCTACTGGGCCCCGGCATCTTGGGCAATAGCACCAAATTCCTTTGGGGCAGGCCACGGCCGCGGCACATCGAGCAATTCGGCGGCACCCAGCAGTATCGGCCCGTGTGGGCGCCGCGTCCCGGTGCACGGGGCACATCGTTCCCCTCCGGGCACGTGGTAACGGCGTTCTCCCTGGGCGGTATATCCGTTCTTGCTGCGTCTCCCGTTGCCAGGGGGGCGCTTGTGCTGGCATCGCTCGTGTATGGAACCCTGATGGGCATTGCCCGTATGACGCAAGGCGCGCACTTCGCTACCGATGTGACATGGTCGGCGACTTTGGCCTGGGTCGCCATCGCCATGGCTGCACGGGCAGCCTTCGCCCGAGAAAGGCCCTCGGGCCGCCCGAGTCACGGCGGCGATGGGCAGAGTGAGGGGCGCCGCTCCTCACCGGCGCCGCCGGTGAGGTAGTCTTTCAGGGCATCGCTCCACGGGCGCAAATCGCCACCTGTCGCCTCGCGGTAGGTGAGCGTGCTCAGCACGGAATAGGCGGGCCGTGGAGCGGGCCGTGCCACATCCTCGCTGGTGCAGGGTTGTACTCCATCCGGATCGAGGCCCGCCAGCTCCACCGTTCTCCTAGCCAGCTCAAACCAGGTGGCCTCCCCGGTATTCACCAGGTGGAACCACCCCACGGCCTCCCGCTGCAGCAGCGCGTCAACGCCCTCCGCCACATCGCGGGCATAGGTCGGGCAGCCCGTCTGGTCATTCACAACGCGCAGCGGTAGACCCTCCCGGGCTTTCTTGAGAATGGTACCGACGAAATGCGTACCGCCTTCCCCGTACAGCCAGGCCGTGCGCGCGATGATCCAGCGTGGCGCCAACGCCTCCACAAAACGCTCGCCACCCCATTTGGCAAGGCCATACGCAGAAAGAGGATCCCCCGTCTCCCACGCCTCGATGGGCCGGCGCATGCGGCGGGGGCCGAACACAAAGTCGGTTGAGATGTACACGAGGCCGGCGCCACAGCGGGCGCAGGCCTCCGCCACATACCGTGTCCCCATTGCATTAATGCGGTAGGCCCGTGTGGGGTTCTGTTCGCAGCCGTCCACATTAGTCATCGCCGCCGTGTGTACGACCCACTCTGGAGCGGCGCCGGCAAGAGCATCGAGAACCCCCTCCCTATCTTCCAGGGAGAAAGACGGCTCGGTCAAGGCGCAGAGATCGTGGTCTGCCAGCCGCGCCATCAGGGCCTGTCCCAGCATCCCGTCGGCGCCGGTAAGGGCGATCCTCACGGCCGGACATGCCCTTCCTTGACCCAGCTTGCCACCATGTTCGCGGCGCGCAGCAGCGAATCAAAGGAGGTTCCCGCGTCGGTCCACCAGCAGTCCAGCACCTCGAAGGTCATAGCGCCGGATGAAATAAAGCTGTTATTCACGTCGGTGATCTCCAGCTCCCCCCGGCCTGAAGGCTTCAACGTCTGGATGATGTCAAACACCGAGCTGTCATACATGTAGATGCCTACCACCGCCAAATCGGATTGCGGATTCGCCGGCTTCTCCTCGATGGCCACGACTCGGTCGCCCTCCACGGTCGCCACACCGAAACGGTGGGCATCAGGCACGCGTTTCAGGAAGATCTTGGCCCCGCCTGGCTGCGCCTCAAACGCCCGCACCGCATTGCCGATGGAACCGCCGATGATATTGTCGCCCAGCAGCACGACGATGCGCTCGTCTTCGGCAAAGTCCCGCGCCAAAGAGAGCGCCTCGGCAATGCCGCCCTCCCCCTCCTGATAGGTGTAGTTGAGATGGCTCAATCCGAATTGCTTGCCATTGCCCAGGAGCCGCAAGAAATCCCCCGCATTGCTGCCGCCGGTGACGACAAGGATGTCGCGAATCCCGCCCTCCACCATCGTCTCGATGGGAAAGTAGATCATCGGCCGGTTGTACACGGGGAGGAGATGCTTGTTGGTGACCTTGGTCAGGGGCATGAGCCGGGTGCCGAGGCCGCCCGCGAGGACTATGCCTTTCATGTGAAGCCTCCATCTGAAATGGCGGATGGTTCCGCGAACAATGTTTCGATTGCCTGTGATTCCAGCGACCGCATCAGCGTGGTGCTCGGCGTCTCATTGGCCATGGCATGGGTGGCACACTGGGCCAGAGCCTCCACTTCAGCGGGACCGAGGGTGGCCGCAAGTTCCAGTGCTCTGGTGACGAGGCCGTCACCAAGAAGCAATGCACGGCCTCCCGAGGCGCCCTGGGCCAAAGATTGTGCCTGAAGATCGAGGCCGACGCCCAGGCATGCCAGCGCGATGCCCAGCATCGCGGCATCAGGCCCCGGGGGGCACCGATCCACCACGGCCTTGAATAGGGGGAGGCCATCCTCCAACGCGCAGCGGGCTGCCGTCATCATGGCATCCAAACGCCCCTGCCCCCACGCCTCGGGGCATGCATACTCCACCGCCTCGGGCCACGTCACGATCGGGCCTCGCGAATCAGGCCCTCCGCCGTGTGGCCAAGGGACGAAAGCACCGCCAGGGCCTGTTCGGAGAGATGCGCGCCGGCTTCGGCGAGATGCGGACGGCCACCGCCCTTCCCGCCGGAAGCCAGGGCCAGCCCCGCCGCCAGCCGTCCCGCATGGACTCCCTCTCTCACAAGGTCATCCGATACTGCCACGAGGAAGTGCACATCAGTTTCGGTCCGCGCAGCGGCGACCAGCACCGCGCGCGCGTACACCTCCCGCGCCACATCCCCCGCGGCCCGCAGCTCGGCGCGGCCCGCGCCCTCAAACTCCGCAGCCCCGAGGCGAATCCCTTGGATATCCGAGGCCCCGTCCAGAACCCGGCGAACCGATGCCCTCACCGCTGCGGCCTTGGCGTGGGCCAGCTCTCCTTCCAGTTCTTTGGCCCGGTCCCGAAGACGCTGCACCCTTTCGACAGGGTCTTCTCCCCTGCCGCCCAGCACGGAGGCGATGGCCTCAATTCTGTCTTCCAGCAGGGTGGCGCGTTCCAGCAACGCCATGCCGCTGACCGCTTCGATGCGACGCGTTCCCGCGGCGATGCCGCTCTCGGAGAGAATCCTGAAGGGACCAATCCTCGCGGTGTGATCCATGTGGGTGCCGCCACAGAGTTCCATGCTGACGCCGGGTACCGCTACTACCCGGACCCTCTCTCCATACTTCTCTCCGAAAAACGCCATGGCCCCGGCGGAACGCGCCTCTTCGATGGGCACTTCGGTACGAATCGTCACGGGGCGATCATCATCGACCCAGCCGTTGACCATGTCTTGCACGCGGAGGATCTCGTCGCTGTTCATGGCCTGGAAGTGAGTGAAGTCGAACCGAAGCCGGTCCGGCGCCACCAGGGATCCCGCCTGTCTCACATGGGCGCCCAAGACGTGGCGTAAGGCGGCATGCAGCAAGTGCGTGGCCGTGTGATGGGCCTGGACCCGAATGCGTCGGCGACGGTCAACCGCGGCATGCACGGCGAGGCCTGGGCGGATGTCTCCCTTTTCCACCCGTGACCGAAGCGCGATGCCGTCCTCGGTATGTACCGCCTGAAGCACACGAGCCTCTACGCCGTCGGCGCTGATGGCTCCCTCATCCGAGACCTGGCCTCCGCCCTCCGCGTAGAACGGGCTTTCCTGCACGACGAGCCATCCCTCCTCACCCTGCGGGATGCCTCGCGCGGGTTCGGTGGATACCACCGTGGTGTCGGTCTCTAATGCTTCATAGCCCACAAAACAGCCGCCGCCGGTCCGGAAAGAGGCCTCCTCGAGCGAGTCCGAGGCCGTGCGACGGGAGAGCGCGCGCTGCTGGTCCATGCGGGCGGCAAATCCGTCCATGTCGACATCCAGTCCCTCCTCCCTCGCCATGAGATGGGTCAGGTCGGGAGGGAACCCATAGGTATCATAAAGCCGGAATACGATGTCTCCCGGTATGACCGAACCCCCCCGAGAGCGGACTACGCCGCGTTCGCGCTGAAACAGCGCCAGGCCCCGGTCAAGGGTGGCAGCGAAGCTCCTCTCTTCTCCTTCTATAACTCCCTCTATATGGGAGGCCGCCGCCCGAAGCTCGGGATAGTCCGCCACCATGGTCTTCACCACGGCGGGGGACAACCGGTGGAGGAACGGCTCGGCAAGGCCAAGTTTCCTGCCATAGCGGGATGCCCGGCGTAGAATGCGCCGCAGCACATAGCCTCGCCCGTCATTGGCGGGCTGAACCCCGTCTGCGATGGCGAAGGTGAGGGCGCGGACATGGTCTGCAATGGCACGGAAAGCCACGGGATCGCTCTCCACCGTGTGATTCCCATCCAGGAGCCGGCGAAGCGCGTCCATGATTGGCGTAAACAGGTCGGTTCGATAGTTGCCCTCTACGCCCTGCAACAGCGCCAGCAGCCGTTCGAATCCCATGCCGGTGTCTACGAATCGATCCGTCAGGGGCGTCAGGGAGCCGTCAGACCCCCGGCGGAACTGGATGAAGACCAAATTCCACAACTCAATCCACCGATGAGACGTACCGTCATTGGGGCCGCTGGAGGGGAATTCGGGACCGTGGGCGGGCCCCAGGTCATAGTGAATCTCCGTGCAGGGGCCGCACGGACCGACCTCGCCCATTTCCCAGAAGTTGTCCTTGTCGCCGAACGGCAGCACCCGTGCCGGAGGAATCCCCGTGACTCTCGGCCACAGGTCTCGGGCCTCGTGGTCGTCCTTGTGGACCGTTGCCCAGAGCCGGCCGGGATCAAGTCCCAGTTCGCGGGTCAAGTAGGTCCATGCGAATTGGATGGCCTCGGCCTTGTAGTAGTCGGCAAACGACCAATTCCCCAGCATCTCGAAGAAGGTGTGGTGATGCTCGTCCGTGCCAACCTCTTCCAGGTCATTGTGCTTGCCCGAGACCCGAAGACACTTCTGGACCGTTGCCACCCGGGGGGCGGGAGCAGCCGCCTCCCCCAGGAAGGCACCCTTGAACTGGTTCATCCCCGCATTGGAGAACAACAGTGTCGGATCACCGTGAGGCACCAGGGAGGTCCCGGGCACGATGGTGTGGCCCACCCCGCGAAAGTAGTCAAGAAAACTCCTGCGCAGCTCATGGCTCGTCATATGACGATTCCCTTCCATCATCTCGACGCGGCTCCACCGATTGGAGCGCCGTGCGTATCGCTTCCCAACCGAATCCCCTGGCCCGAAGATGCCGGGCCAGGGATTCCCTCCAGGCGTTCTTGGCCCGATGACGCGCGCACCACGCCGATGCGGCGTGCCGGGCCTGGTTCAGCTCCCATTCGTGGGTGAGGGCGCCAAAACACTCATCAATCAAGTCCGGCGCAATGCCCTTGGCGAACAGCCTGGCTTTGATCCGGGCGGGGCCGGACGCGCCGCTGGCCAGCTCGCGCTCCACGAGGAGACGGGCCATTCGTCGGTCGTCCAGCAATCCCAGCTCAAGAAGCCGGGGTACGAGCGCGTCTATATCGGCCCGAGCATACCCTCTGGCGGCAAGTTTCTGGCGCAGTTCCGCGCTGCTGTGGTCGCGCCGCGCCAACAGCGACAGCGCGGCGTCTTTGGCCGATCTCTCAGGCCGCACCCTCGTCACGAGACTCCTGGGGCACAAGGCCCATCTTTCCCCGCAGAATCTGATCGAGCTGCGAGACAGCGTCCGGGTTCTGCCGGAGGTAGTCTTTGGCATTTTCCCGGCCCTGGCCCAGCTTGATGTCGCCCCACGAGTACCATGACCCGACCTTCTCGATGACCTTGTGGGCCACGCCGCAATCCACCAAATCGCCTTCGCGGGAGATGCCCGTTCCGTAGATGATATCGAACTCCGCCTCCCGGAACGGAGGCGCCACCTTGTTCTTCACCACCTTCACCTTGGTGCGCGACCCCACGACCTCCTCGCCCACCTTGATCGTGGCGATCCTCCGGATATCCAGGCGCTGGCTGGCATAGAACTTAAGGGCATTGCCGCCGGTGGTGGTCTCCGGGCTGCCGAACATCACGCCGATCTTCATACGAATCTGGTTGATGAAAATGGCGCAGGTATGCGATTTGCTGATGGCGGCCGCCAGCTTGCGAAGGGCCTGCGACATGAGACGGGCCTGAAGGCCGACATGGGCATCACCCATCTCCCCTTCAATCTCAGCCTTAGGCACCAAAGCCGCAACTGAATCGACGGTCACGACATCCACGGCGCCGGAGCGAACCAACATCTCTGCGATTTCCAGCGCCTGCTCGCCGGTATCGGGTTGGGAGATAAGAAGATTGTCGATGTCGACGCCCATATTGTGGGCATACTTGGCATCGAAGGCGTGTTCCGCGTCAATGAACGCAGCCACGCCGCCCAGCTTCTGGGCATTGGCCACCACGTGCAAAGCCAGCGTCGTCTTACCCGATGACTCCGGGCCGAAGATCTCGATGACCCGGCCCCGCGGCACGCCGCCGACGCCCAGGGCCATATCCAGGGCCAGAGATCCCGTGGGAATCGCCTCGACGGCGACCCGGGCGTGTTCCCCCATGCGCATTATGGAGCCCTTGCCGAACTGACGTTCGATTTGCCCCACGGCCATATCCAGCGCCTTCTTGCGTCCTTCTGCCGGACCTCGTTCCATGATCTACTCCTTGCGGGCCTTTCCCAGTGGATATGACCCCCTGTCAGTGTAGAGACTCCCCCCCGGCGCCAGCGTGCTCTGCTTGAGTACGAGCCGCGCTACCGGGAAGTCTATGACGGGCACCGCCATCCCCTCGATCCGGGGGCCGCGGAGCATTCCCTTGATCCTACCCACGGTGAGATGGGCCGTGAACGGCCGGTCGTCGCGGCCGAAACCGTCGGCATCCAGCTCGTCCTCAACCGTGCGTTGCACCAGTCGGAGATCCTCACTTCCGACGGTCACTCCGACCCACACCACCCGCGGATTGCGCGAGGAGGGATAGCAGCCGACTCCTTCCAGCCGCGCCGCGAACGGCTCGTGACGCACGGCAGCCCGCGCCACGGCCTCGCATACCCGGGCCGTATCCTCCTCCGAGATTTCTCCAAGAAACCGAAGCGTGACATGCAGCTTGCTCACGGTCTCCCACCGGATCCCGCTCCATTGCCCCCGGGCGGCGGATATGGCGTGCACCAGTTCTTCCCGTGCCGCCAGAGGAGGCTCGACCGCCACAAAGACACGCTGTGCACTCATGATACCATCAACCGGCCACGAAGAAAGTCCAGCGCTAAACGGGCGCTGGCCATCCGCACGGCCGCGCGATCCCCTCCAAGTACATGCCGGGCAACGTCGACGCCACCGGGCCCTGCAAGGCCGTGAAGCACCAGCCCTACAGGCTTGTCCTCAGTGCCGCCATCCGGACCGGCAATGCCGGTGACGGAGATCGCCCAGTCCCCGCCGAGGCGTTCCCGCGCTCCCTCTGCCATGGCCGAGGCTACTTCCGCGGACACCGCGCCATGGCGTCTCAGCATATCCCCTGGTACACCCAGCAGCCTCTCCTTGAGCCCATTGGAGTAGGCGACGACTCCTCCCAGAACGTACCGGGAGCTTCCGGGGATCGAGGTGAGGAGCTGGGCCACCAAACCACCTGTGCACGACTCGGCAGTCACCAGGCTATTGCCCCGCGCCGTCAGAAGCGCCCCTACCACCTCTTCCAGCTCTCCGCCGTTTTCGCTGTATATGCGGCAACCCAGTCTCTTCCTCACCTTCGCAACCGCCGAAGCCAGCGTGCGTTTGGAATTCGCCGACAAGAGAACATCCACAATGCCCGGTGCAGGAAGATACGCAGCGGTGACCCGTTGCCCAAGGCCCAGTGCATCGCTCACCATCTCCGCCACCGTGACCTCTCGAAGAGATGCGGTACGGATCATGGCAACCCACCCGGGCGAGGCCGTCCGTCGGATCTCCGGCCCCACGTACCGCAGGAACATATCCCGCAGTTCGGCAGGCGGGCCGGGCAGAAGATAGACGGTGGCGGAACCGCGGGAGACCGCAAGCCCGGGTGCGACGCCCACATGATTGGTGAGCAGCCTGGCCCCCGGCACCACCATGGCCTGCCGATCCACCGCGTCCGGCGAGACATCGCCGAAGACCGAGGCGCGACGCCGAATCTCTTCGCGGGCGTTGTCATCCATCTTCAGAGTCGTCCCCAGGGCATCCGCCACGGCGTCTTTCGTGACATCATCGGGCGTCGGACCCACGCCTCCGCAGACGATCACGACCGTGGCATCGGAATCAAGGGCAAGGGCAACCGAGGCCGCGACGCATTGGCGTTGATCAGGCACAACTGTAGCCCGCCGCACATCAAGGCCGGCACGGCGAAGTTCCACGGTCAAGAAGGGTACATGCCGGTCGGCGCGATACCCCTGCAACAGCTCCGTGCCGACGACAATGATCTCGGCACGGGCCCGGCGCGATCCGCTCACATCCACAGGTCCACGGGGATGAGCAGCAGACGGGCCATGCACCCGGCCGCCACATCGTCACCCATCACCGCCCATCGTCCTCCCCGCTCTTCGATACGCCCGATGGGCCACGGTTTCCAGATATCGAATAGCCGGAAGAGCCCGAAGGCGAGCACGAAGGCAGGCCCCGGGCGCACGCCAATCACCGCCACGAGTTGGCCCGCCGCCTCGTCGATCACCACTTCCCGGGGATCCTCGTCTCCATCCCCGCGGGTCTCGCAGGCCCATTGGCCGACGAGCGCCGTGAACGCGGCCAGGGCGGCCACGGCCACCGTGCCGCAGGACACGGCGAGGCAGAGACCCAGAAGCGCCGCGGCAGCGGCCCCCACGGTGCCGGGGGCGAGCCTGCATCGGCCTAAAGGACCCAGCGTGGAGATGCTCCTGGCCAGCGCCGGCAGGTCCTTCATACTCTATGCGTCCACGCGGCCGGCCACCGCGTGCCCCAGGGTGCGGGGGTCGAGATACTCAAGACTGCCGCCCGAGGGGATCCCACGTGCCAGACGCGTGACCCGGGCGGGAAGCGGCTTAAGGAGATCAATGAGATACGACGCGGTGGCTTCCGCCTCAACCGTGGCTGACAAGGCCAGCACGATCTCATTCGCACCGGACGCGGCCCGCGCCATCAGGCCTTCGATGGCCAGATTGCCGGGCCCGACTCCGTCCAGCGGAGAGAGTACGCCGCCCAGCACGTGATACAGGCCTCGGAACGTTCCGGTGGCTTCGATGGCATCCAGATCCCGCGGCTCCGCGACGACGCAGATAAACCCGGGATCACGTCGGGGGTCGACACAGATGGCGCACAGCTCTTCCTCCGCCAGGTTATTGCACTGGGCGCATCGACGCACCCGAGCCTCAACCCGCTGCAGAGTCTCGATAAGTGAGGGAATCCTGGCCGAGGGATCGGCCATGAGGAAGTACACCATGCGCTGGGCAGAACGCCGGCCCACGCCGGGGAACGTCATGAACGCCCGGACGAGAGCATCGGTGCTGGAGCTGCCGAACACGGCTCCTCAGATGAGTCCTGGAAGGTTAAGCTGGAGCCCGCCGGTGAGTTTCGACATCTCGTCATTCATGAGCGCCTGGGAACGGCTGCGCGCTTCGTTGACCGCCGCCACGATGAGGTCTTGAAGCATCTCCACGTCCTCCGGGTTCACCACCTCCGGTTGGATCCGAATCTCCACCAGATTCTGATTGCCGTCGGCCACGGCGGTCACCATCCCGCCCCCGGCGGTTCCCTCCACGCGGGTATGCGCCAGTCGCTCCTGGAGCCGCTGAAACTCATCCTTCATGCGCTGAGCTTGCTTCATGAAGCTTCCCATGTTCTTCATCTCTTCGCCACCTCCTCTCGGGATGATCTGGTCTCTACGACCATTCCGTCAAACCGCCGGACAATCTCCTTGACCAAGGGATCATCCTCGGCCGCGGGCACAGGGGGCACGGCGGGCAACGCCTGCGCCCCGGCAATCTCCACACTGATCGGACGCCCGGCCGCAGCGGACAGCACGCGCTCAACCTCGGCCCGGCGGGTGCCCTGTTCCAGGCGCGTGCTGACAAACGATTGACTGGGCGCAAACTGGAGCACGACCGTATCGCCCCGCCAGGAAGGTGTTGCCTCCATAACGAATGACTTGGTGCTGGCGGAAAGCCCCCGCCATGCGGCGGTCAAAACCTCATCAGGCGCGCCCGGCGAGTCTCCTGCGGCAGCCTCGGCTGGGGGCGGGGGATGCAGCGTGGGCTCTGCTATCCGTTCCTTCTCCGCGGCCTGCGGTTCGGAGGCGCCCTCTCCGAGAGCCCTCAGGACTTCTTCAACGGACACGCTTCGATCCATAAGGGCCAGGCGGAAGAATGCGCTCTCCATCACGGGGCCCGGCCGTGCGCTTTGTCGGGCGGACTGGAGGGCCGACTGGAGCACAGAGAGCATTCGCAGAAGGTCGGCCGGGGTGAGCTCGGGCGCCACGCCGTGCAGCGCCTCGAGAGGCTCCGCGCCACCGACCTTCTGGCGCAGCACATCCAAAATGACGTCGACCAGATCTGCGGCGATCCTTTCGATCTCCATGCCGTTGGAAATCATGCGATCCAGCTGCCTGGCCGTCGCCCCAAGATCGCGTCGGCTCACCGCCTCGAGCAGCACCGTCAGTTCCTCCAGAGGGCTCAAGCCCAAGAGCTGCCGCACGGTTGCCTCCTGGATTGGCCCGTCGCAGGCCGATCCTGCCTGGTCCAGGAGGCTCTCGGCATCCCGGAGGCACCCTTCGGCACGGCGAGCCATCAGAGCCAGCGCCGCGTGTTCCACCGAGAGCCCCTCCTGAGCGGCCAGAAAACTGAGGCGCTCTACCACCGAGGCCTGGGGAATTCTCCTGAACTCAAACCGTTGACATCGTGACAGGATCGTGGCGGGGACCTTGTGCACTTCGGTGGTGGCGAACACGAACACCGCGTGGGCGGGCGGTTCCTCCAGTGTTTTGAGCAGGGCATTGAACGCCTGTTCCGTCAGCATATGCACTTCGTCGATGATATAGACCTTATGGCGGGCCGACACCGGTGCATAGCCGACATGCTCGCGGAGTTCACGGATCTCATCGATCCCGCGATTGCTGGCGCCATCCATCTCGACCACGTCAAGACTGGTGCCACGGTTGATGGCCACGCATGTCGGGCAGGCATTGCAGGGTTCGGGAGTGACCTCTCTCTCGCAGTTCACCGCCTTGGCAAGAATCCTGGCGGCGGTGGTCTTTCCCACTCCCCGGGGCCCATGAAAGAGGTAGGCATGGGAGATCTTTCCCGTGCGGAGCGCGTTGGACAGCGTTCGCGTCACGTGCTCCTGGCCGATCATCTCGCCAAAGGTCTGTGGCCGCCATTTTCGCGCCAGTACCATGTACGACATAGGCCTCTCGCTCCTCAGGTGTGCCCTCCACCGCGGGACAGGGCACTCCTCCCCCGGTCGAGACCGGGACGCAGGAAACCCAGGGCGCCGCCGCTACCATCTCGAGTATACGATGACCCGGCTGTGCACCCGCCTCCGATCACCACTCCACGGCCCACGATGACCCGGTGGCTCCGGCCAGGAGCACCCGCGGCACACGCTCTCGCTTGCTTACCGCTGCTACCTTCCGGTCCTGACGGGGTTCACAGGGGAACGTTGCGCGGGACCCGGCCTTCATCGCTCCGTCGACCCGTGCGCGCGGGGTGCGGGAGGACCTCGGGCAGGCATCAACCCCGCTGAGCGGATTGCGGGTTACAGGGGGCCGCTAGTCCCCCGTCTAGCACAGCCGAGCCTGGTGGAGCAGAGCGGAGTCGAACCGCCGGCCTCATCCGTGCGAGGGATGCGCTCTCCCATCTGAGCTACTGCCCCAGAAGACATGAATCATGGCCGCCCAAGGCGGCCGGCTCCCGGCGAACCTTCCGAACCGGGAAAGATGTCGCCAAGAGTGAGCAATCGCCTGCCAAGCTCGCATCCGGGCACCTTCGGATCAAGGAGAAAAGGGGAGCCTGCGATGGTGTCGGCACTAGGCAGCCCGGCTTGAATGAGAACCCAGGAGTGAGAACTGCGCTGCGCGGCAAAGCCCGAAGCCCGGCCTGAACGTTCTTCCCCCAAAGCGCGAGTGCAACCGTGAACTGTGGGCCGTAAACCCCGTGCGACTCGGGGCCTCCCCTGCGGCGGCAGAGTATCATCGCTGATGATCTCAATACCGAATCACCCAACGGCGCAGGGGCTTCGACGGCCCCACCGAACCCTCCATCCTGTCTCCTGGAACAGAACACGGGGAGAGTACGATGTCCTCTCCCCGTGAAGTGGGACTACTTTTCTTGAAGAAGGCTGCTGACGACCACGGCTCCCTGTATCTCGACGTCGATCTCGCTGTCTGTCTGCCCCCTGAAGGTCACCACGGCGTACATGTCAAGATCGTCGTCATAGTCCGCGGTGCCGTTGGTAACCTTCTCGTAGGCCTTCGCGGTGAGAATCTGCAACCCGCCGACCCCGATCATTGCTGTCTGGCGGGTGGCCGTCGAATCCGGAAGGTAGGGATCCGGGGTGGGCACCCCGGGCACATAGAGCGTGAACAAACCCTGATTGTCCAAATCGGAGAGCGCGGCGCCTCCGAGGGACGTCGCCTCGTAGTAGCGAATCTGGTATGCATCGAAGGTCACTGGAACCTGGGAGTAGTTCGCCACATAGATATTGCTGGTCGGCAGCAAGACGCCCCGCTGGGGATCAAAGACCGGTGCCACGGGCGAGGGGTCGAAGAGCACGATTCGCGCACTGGGAACTCCCTCCTCATCCAGGGGCAAAAACGCCCCGCACCCCATGAGGCCGACAAGGGCCAGGACCATGCTCAGAACAAGTGCGGTGTATCTCATTGCGTCACCTCCACACCGGCGGTGAGACTCCGTGTCCGAAGTTGCTCGTACTGACTGAGCGCGTCACCGAAGGCCGCCTTCTCTGCCTCGCCCGAGATTGCGCCCCGTCCCTGCACCACTATCTCCTCGCCTTGGAGGATGTAGGGTGTCACGAATACCATCAGCTCAATGTCGGTCCGGGTCGTCCGCGTACCCTTGAATAGACTGCCGAGGAGCGGGATCCTGCTCAAAAACGGTATCCCGCTTTCGGAGAGGACATAGTCGCTCTTCCTGAGGCCGCCGATCACCGCGGTCTGCCCGCTGCCCAGGAGCATCTCGGTTCGGGCGCTCCGCGAGTCGACCACAGGCATGGTTCCCACGTATTCCGTCACGAAACTCTGCTCAGGGTGAAGCTGAAGCAGCACATTGCCGTCATTGGTCACGTGGGGCGTGACGTTGAGAATGGTTCCGGTCTTTCGGAATGACGTACTGTAGGTGACGCCCTCCTCAGTGCGGTCCACAGTGGTGTAGGGAACCTCCTGGCCGACGTGGATCTCCGCCTCCTTGTGGTTGAGAGCCACGATACGAGGGCTGGAGAGGATCTTGGCGTCGCTGTTCTCTTGCACGGCCCGGATCACATTGTCAAAATCATACCGGCTTCGGATAATGCCGAACCGAACCTCCCCGAATCTTCCCAGTTCAGGGCTGGTTTTGACTTCAGCGTACGATCGTGGGTTGTCATAGTTCACCAGCAACCAGTCGATCCCGTAGTCCAGGGTTCCGGAGACCTTCAGGTCCACGACATGGGATTCTATGAGTACCTGGTAAGGTTTACGATCCAGTTGCTCGACCAACTGCCCTATCTTCCGCAGGTTGTCGGGAATATCAGTCACGATGAGGGTATTGGAACCTTCGTCTCCCTTCACACTGCCCGATTCGGAAACAAACCGGTTGAGCGACCCCTCCAACTCCTTCGCGCTGGCGTAGTTCAGCGCGTAAGTCTGGGTGATGGCGCGCCCGATCTGCTGAAGGGGCAGGATCTTGATGAGATTGTCGCCCTCCACGTAGCCGAAACCGTTCACCACGAGAATTGCATTCAACGCCTCGCCCAGGGGAACCTGTACCAGCCTCAGGCTGACCGTTCCCTTGACTTCGGGGCCGCTGACGATGTTGAGGCCGGCCATCTCGGTCAAGAGCTGAAGCGCCGCATTGATCTCCGTGTTGCGGAGAGTCAGATCGATCCTGGTCTTCTCCCATCCGGGCCGCTGCCCCCAGGCCGGAGACGATGCCGTGCATATGCACAGCGCAACCACAAGGACGGGGGCCCACATCTGTCGTTGCCTCATCAAGTCCTCCTCTCAACGATACGCGATGGTATGACGCTTGCCAGCGAACTCGATTTCCACACTGTTAGGGTTGATCTTCTTGATGGTCGCCCCCTCGATGACGTCACCCTCGCCGACGCTGCGACCATTGATCATGGCGCGGGGGGAGTCGGTAAAGATGATGCCCTGAATGGTCAGCGGAGGAGGCGTCGGCTCTGCCGGCCCTCCAGTTCCGGATGACGTCCGCGTCCCCGGCCGAATGAAGGGATCCCGCAAGCTTCCTGGTTCATACACGTAGAACCGGGCGCTGGTGGAATCCTCCATTGAGGCTAGAGTATCGGGGCGCTCGGCCCGCACGGGCATCCGGGCCACGCTAGTCGGCGGCGGCGTTCGAGGACCGCACGAAAGGGCCGTCGCGCAGACGGCCATGGTCAACAATCCTGCGGATACGGCCTGGTGTGCCATGTTATCTCGATGCCTCCAGGAATCGAAAGGTGCTCACTTCCAGCTCAGCGCTGATAGGTCTGATCCCAGTACCTTTCACCGAGATCTTGCCGACGCTCATGAAGCGCGTACCCCGTTCGATGTTGTTGATGACCTTCGCGATATCGTGATACCCACCGGTCACCTCCAGTCTGAAGGGTATGCGCTCATAGCTCATCCGGGCCTCCTTGGGAAGCATACTGAGGCGTTCCAGGGTCACGCCTGAGGCCGTGACGATGCTCTGCAGCTCCTCCAGTAGGCCCGCGGTGGCCTCCTCGCTGGGCAGGCGCTCCTCATAAAAAGCCAAGACTGCCTGCAGCCTCTCGGTAACCCGCCGAAGGTCCTCTCTGGTGGTGGCAACCTGCTGGGCGTTGCGGAGCTCGCCCTGAACCTGGTTGAGCCGGGTCCGAGTCGTCTCCAGCGTCTTCTTCTGAGGGCTGTAGAATAAGAGATAGACAGGGGCGAAGATGAGCGCACCGAACAAGACGCCCTTGGTGATGCCTTCCCGCATCGGGCTCGCTGTCTTTGCCATCTTAGCCTCCCATCCCGCCGCCGGGCTTCATGTACACGCTCAACTTAAACGCCTTCCCCTCGCTGCCTTGCCGCGGTCCCCTGGCGTCTGATATGTGGTCAAGCTGCACCTTCGTGAAGTGCTCGAAGAACTCGGCATCCTCTTTCATGAGCTTCATTATGTCACTCACCATGCCTGTGGACACCTTCACCGGGAGGACGCCCTCCATCTCCAACACCTTGTAGACGACCGGAACTCGGGTACTCAGCGTGGTTTGCTTGCCGTCTTTGTCCGTCTTTACTTCAGTCCGTTCCTCAGTCTCGCGCCGTTCCGCGAGGTTGAGGCCGGTGAGCCAGACATTCCGGGCAATCTCTTGATCGCGGCTCATGAGCGCAGCGAGCTCGTGGAGCTTCTTTGCCCATGACAGCCGACCGATGACCAGCCGGTCTATCACCTCCATTTTGGAGTCCAGGGTGGATTTCAATCGCTTTAGGTCTTCAACTTCCAGCACCACCGGTCGCAATGAATCCAGCTGAGCTTGCGATGTTCTCAGGTCACGTGCAACCGCCGACTTCTCGTGGGCCACGGAATAGGCCAGCAACACCGTGATGAGTATGGCCACGCCGGCGATGGCCGCGGTCCACGTGGTCGGGGAGATCTGGCTGAAGAACCTGAGACGCTCGGCAAAGCCGACATGAGCCCGGCGTTGGGCACTGGGTAGAAGATTAATCCTGCGCATCTTACTTCCACCCCGCCAAGCCAATGGCGACCGTATACCCGGGGCCGAAACCTGCTATCTTCTCATGCGGTAGTGCCTCCGATACCGGGATTCGGGCCGTCGGGTCGCCGATATCCACCTGAGTCTCGAGTTCGCGCGATAGAAACAGCCTCAAGCCACGAAGCATGGCGGTTCCTCCTGAGAGAATGACCCGCTCAACGCTGCGATCGTACATCTGGTGTTCATAGTAGCTAAAGGATCTGCGGATCTCCCGGGCGATGTCTTGCAGGACTGGAAACATCGCTTCGCCCACCTCGGGATTGCGATCCTCCTCGCCCAGCTCCGCGGCTTCGGCTTCTGAGAGAACCCCATGCTGCGTCTTCAGCGCTTCCGCCAAGGCGAAACCGACGCCGAATCGATCCTCGATGGCCTTGGTCAGGTGACTTCCGCCGATGCTGAAGTCACGGTGGAAGTAGCTGATGCCATTGCGGACGATGTTGATGCTGGTCACTTTGGCGCCCATGTTCACCAAGGCGAGATTCTCGTTGGAGGTGTCCTCCTCCGTCAGGAAGCATGAAAGGGCCGAGAAGGCGTCGACGTCGACGGCGGCCACCTCATAGCCGGCGCGGGCCACCAGATCCACCCGGCGCTGCACCTCCTCGCGGCGGACCGCCACGAGGAGCACCTTCATCGTCTCATCCTCGCCACCCTGGCCGGACTCCAGAATCTGGGAGTCCATCACCACCGAGGCGCGGTCAAAGGGCAGAAGCTGCTCGGCCTGTACGCTCACTGCGTCGTGCAACTCCCGCTCGGTCATCTTGGGCATCTGGATGAACCGGACGGTCACTGCCTGGCCGGATACGCCGATGACGCACTTGCCCGCCTTCTTGATACCGCTGTCGGCCATAGCGCGGTGGATGGCGTCAATCACCAACGCATCATCGGGCTCTGCCTTGGTTTGGTCGGTCCCCGGGGGATACAGCTCGGCCATGCCCAAGTGCGCCAGCTCCAACGGAACGCTCCCCATGGAGATCCGGAAGCTGGAGTGCCTCGAGGGAACCAGTGCCGCCACCTTGACGGCGAAGCTGCCGATGTCTAGACCTGTGTAGAGCTTGATACCCATCGCATCACTCCATTGTCCACACTTCGTCCGCGGCTATATAGAATCCGCGAGCGAACGTAGGGAGGCGACAGCCTCCATGTCAAGCCCCTTTGCTGATATCCCCTGAAACGGCGAGGATTCGGGGTTCAGGGTTCGGGCCGGACTGCGGGCTCCGCTTTGCGCGCAGCTGTCAGTTCTCAGTCATCAGTAAGGCCTCTGGATGCGAGAGCACCCAGGTTTTTCGAGGTGGAGAGTACGGCCGGCAGTTGGCTATCGGCTGTCAGCTATCAGGCCCGCCCAGCGCTACGAGAAACCGTTGCCGTGGTAGGGGCGACCGTCTCTGGTCGCCCGCGGGAGGGCGGGGCTCGGAGTCGGTATCGAGAGGCGTACCTCCGAGTACGAGTGCGTGGATGTACTCTCGAACGAGTTCCGCTTCTGAGGTGCGGGGCGCACTCGGGTCTCTCAAGGGTGAGAGTATGCGGGGCTTCCACGGGCGGGCAGTTGCTCCCGCACCGCTGGATGCGGGACAGAGTCCCGGGCACAGCTCTGCGAGGAACCGCTGCCGTCGTAGGGGCGACCGCCCCTGGTCGCCCGCCGGGGCGGGGTTCGGGGTTGGTATCGCTCTCGTTGTCGTAATCGACAAACTGAGGCAGTCAAGCACGAGTACCTGTAACGTGTATGAACTCTGCATGTTCTCTCACGCAAGTTCGGCTCGGACTGCCTACTGCCTACTGCCGACTGGCTCTTCTCGCCTCCGTAGGCGTGCGACGCTGTACCCGCCCGAGTCGGCAAGCCTACGGCCACACGACCACGGATTCGGTAAGATGCCCCCCTGCCCGGGGCGAGACCACCAGGCAGTAGGCGCCGGCGCGGACATTGTCGGGCAGGCGCAATTCGGCGGCGCCCCGATCCTTCAAACGCCAGGCCGCGGACCGGCGGCCCGCCATGTCCACCAAAGATACCTGTGCCCCCTCGGCGCAGACCGCCTCGGGTACCCGAAGGAAAAGACGGCCGGAGGCCGGATTGGGAGCGATGCCCAGGCGCAAGGCGTCGCCTACCGAAGACTGCGCCTTGGCGGCCAGCATCCAGTCCACGCAGGCCCCCGCGGCCAAGACCTGCTCGTCATACACGATAAGTTGGCCGAACTCGAACCCCGCGGCGATAGTCTGATACGACGGTGTTCGATATGTCCCCATGGCTCCGAAGTTGTGAGCCTCATCGTAGGTCAAGACAAGGCTGGCATTCGGCATCGTGGGGTTGGGGGCCAACACGTCGGGAAGCACGGCGTTGGTTGCCATCGCCTGGCTGAACCCCAACGCATTCCCAGGAACCGGGAACAAAGTCGGCATGTCCGCCGTGATCTGACCACCGCTGACCATGCCCAGGTAGTCCATGAACTCGGGCACCACCGCCCCGGTCTCGGTGAGATGCACCCACTCGTCGCCGGCCATGAGTAACCCGCGTCTGAGCCCCGGCGCAGGCTGGTCGAGGAAACGCATCATGGCGAACTGCGCACTCAGCGCCGGATAAGCCCCGGCTTCGGCAAAGCACACGACGCGCCACGCATCAAGGCCGTAGAGATTGGCAAAGGCCCCGTCAATCAATCGGTTCCAGCTGTCATACTGCTCGCCCCGGGCTTCCAGTACCGAGGCGAACAGGGCCGAATCCGCCGGATCGGTGAAGTTGAGCAGAGTCGTAGCGGGAGAGGGGAACCAGTCTATGACGTGAAGCGGCGCGATCTCCAGCGTGTCATTGGTGCCGACGGCATCGCCGGGGGCCGATACGACCGCGATAAGGCCGTGGTCGCCCACGGCGGAAAACAGAGATCCCGGCACGGTGAATGACACCGCTAGGCTGTCACCCGGGGCAATGCCCGAAGGGATTGATGCCTGGCTGCCGCCCTGGCCCGTGGTGAAACGAAGCGTCGCCGCCGGAGACGATTGGTTTCCCAGATTACGGAGGACCAGCCGTGCCACCAGGTCGGCACCCTGGCGGACATAGTCACCCGAACTGGGGCCCCGAGCACCAAGGATCGTCATGTCCACCGGCACCTGGGCATGGATCCGCACATCGTCCACATCCCATTGGTAGTCATTGGAGGCCAGATACCGCCAGCAGAACCGCACATTGGCGTGGCCGTTCGCCTGGGGCACCGCCACCTCCGGCTCGCCGGCCTGGTCGGTGCCATACTCAATCACGGTAACCCAGGTCGCCCCGCCATCGGTGCTGACCCTGAGCTGCCCGACACCGTTGCCCAGCGTACGGAACCACTGCCAGAACTGCACGCTGACGCCCTGGCTGCCCGACAGATCAAACACCGGGCTGATGAGCCACTCATCCTGGTCGCCGCCATCGCCGAATCGAACCCGCATATGCCAATCCTGGGGATTGCCGCCGAAGCCCCAGTCCGGCCCGGGCCCATACGACTCGATGGCCCATCCCGGAGGAAGATCCGGGTAGGCCTCGAAGCCGGTCTCATACACGACCACCGCCTGGGCAGCCACAACCAGCATCACGATCCAGAGGAAAACGCGCATGACACACTCCTTAAGGAAGGGCAAGATCGAACTCGCCTACCGCGGTCGAGGGTATACCTTCAACCCCGAAATCCACCGGAGCGACGCGGTAAAAATGGTTCACCGCCGGATTGCCGGCGGCGCCGATGTCCACGAAGGGAGAAGCCGCGACCTCCTGGTATACCACTCCGGGCAGGAATGTGCCCGTGGTGCCGCGATAGACGCGGAAGGTCGGGCAGACCCACGAGGCATCCGTGCCCCACGCCAGGGTCACATTGGCTCCGGATGCGCTGATGGCCACGGCGCCCATTCCCGTCGGCGGGGGGGGGCCCGAAAACCAGGCGAGGATCCGGCCCAGCAGGGCATCGCGTTCCCCATTGAACCGGAGTTCATCAAGCTGGAACCCAAGAAACACATGCTCGCGGGCCGGCGACGCATACTGGATGGCCACGGGGAACGGTGTCGGCTCCCACTGCCATGCATACAGCGTTTCGGCCTCCGCATCGGCGCCGATCTCATCGTCGAGGGTTTGACTCACCCGGATCTGGTCTGTATCACCGCTGGTGCCGATATAGGCGCAGGGTGCGGCATAGTAGGTCTGGTTGCCGGTGGGGCTTACCTCGGAACCGTCGCAGAGAGCGTGAAGGTACGTGCGGAAGAACTCGTCCTTGATGACGTCAAAGTGATAGAAGTAGCCGATCTGGTTCCCGGAGAGCAGCAGGTACTTGGCGCCGCGAACGGCGTCGCCTTCGTCAAGATAGCGCATCAGCGCGATCTGCCCCGCGACGGTGGGGTAGTGCGCCGCCTGCTCCGCGAAAATCACCGTGTCCCATGCCTCCAGACCGTAGAGGTTGCCAGAGGTCCGCGACCATGAGTCATACGCCACGGAGTTGGCTGCGAGAGCTGCCTGGTACTGGTCACGTTCGGTGGCGTCCTGCCAGCTCAAGAGCAGCGGCGCGGTGGCGGGAAACGACACGGGCGTGATTCCCGTGGCGGTTGTGGCATTGTTGGCCGGGTCGCCGTCGCCCGCAAGGGTCGTGGCCGCGGTCAAGGAAAAGGTGCCCGAGGCCGGCACGGTCCATAGGGTAGGGAAGCTCACCATGGTCAAACCATTGGCCGGCAGCAGCGCCACCGTGGTGGAAGAGGAATACCCCGCGGGGTCTGAGGTACAGGTCACCGGCACACCGGTCTCGTCATCCGAGGTGAAGTTGCATACCCGCGCCCAGATCCTGACCTGGGCGCCCGCCCGAACCTTGTCATTGGAGCTTGGGCCCATGAGGGAGTCGACACCCACATCGTGGCTGACCGTCGCCTCCAGGCGGAGATTGTCCAACTCCCAGTAGTATCGATACAGGGGATCCGGCGCCACGTAGCGCCAGCGGAAGCGAACCTGCGCTTCATTCGCCGCCTGCGGCACCATAACGGTGTCGGGGTTCATCGCCACATTGGCGGTGCTGTAGGTCTTGAGCGTGGCCCAGCTAGACCCGTCGTCCGTCGAGACTTCGATGTAGCCGTAGCTCGTGGATACGGGCATGGTTTGGTAGATGGTCCACCACTTGAGCACCAGCCCGCCCGTGTACCCGGTGCAATCGATGGCCGGGGAGATCAGCCGCTCGTCCATCGGATCTTCCGAGTAGCGGCCGTCGGCCCGGGTCTTGTAGTTCGAGGAATTGCCGGCCAATGACCAGTCAGGCCCAGGAGCCTGGCTCCCGACCGCCCACCCCGGCGGGGGGAAGGCGCCGCCGTGCTCGAAATCCTCGTTCATCAACACGATTCTGGCGGAGTCGCCCCCGGCGAAGGCAGCCGGCGCCAGAGCCAGGGCCGCGCAGAGCATGGCGCTAATCGGTGTCACACACCCTCCTTCAGCGGTAGGCCGGGCGTCTCAGCCGCGGCCGATGCGCTCATGTATGAGGTATCCCAATGCCCCCACGAGCACCAACAGGATCAACTGCAGACCGATGCCGCCGCCCCGGGCACGGGTGCCGGCAGGCGGCGCCTCCCCGATGGGGGGTTCCTCGACCTCCCTGAGAAAATCGTCTCCGGGGAGTTCGTCGGGAATGTCGCCTCCAAATGTGTATGCCGTTGCCACCTGGAAGGGATTGTGCGCACTCCCCGCCGCGGTTCTGCCCCTGCCGGCCCGGGCCTCGATGTAGTATTCCACGCCCAGATCGCCCACAACCCTGGCCGGCACCTCGGCCCAGTAGCGATCCCACGATGTCGGTTCCATCAGCCGGGGGTAGAAACCGCCGGGATCGCCAAGCTGCCGGAACAAAAGAATGACGAGCAGCGACTCGGGAAGGGGGCTCTCCACCGCAACGGTAATCTCCAGCGGCGCATAGGGGGCGCAGCTATAGGGCGCCGTATGGCGTATCACGAAGGCCGCGGAGTCGGCATCAACCGGCTCATCCGGGGGAGGTTCATTGATGGCGCCGGCCACCATGGGCACAAGAATGAGGAAGGCACCGACGGCTCTCATGCGCAGCTCCCTGAGCGGGTGGAAACCATGCCGGCCGGCTAAAGTAGCCATGGATTCCCGCGGGGTCAATCGCATGCCCGGCATGAGGGGCCCCTCATGCCGGGCGGTGCACCCGGTATAGGACGGTATGGTCTAGTAGATCTCCCGCCACGAGGAATCCATCTGGGCGACATTCCACACGGGCCGATTGCCCTGCTCCGACACCATCTCCGGGAAACATGGCGGCGGCGTCCCCTTCTCGCATGCCCGGCCGTCATACCAGATATCGGTGCCGTAGCCATGCAGGAAGTCAGAGGTCTCTGTCGGGCCGATACACCCGAATCCGACGCCGCCCATGAGGAGGAGAATGCCCTCCCGGGCCCGCGTGGAGAAATTGACTACCTCCCACGTGCCTTCTCGATAGGGAACGAGCACAAAGGCGCAGAGCTGCCGGTCGCCGTCAATGCCGGTGGGGTATCCCGGGATGAGATCGGGTATCTTCATCTTGCCCCTGAGGCCCTGGGCCTGCTCCGCGGGGATGAGGCCCATGATATCATCGCTGGGGCCGAACCGGGGATCATGGGCCGGCATGAGATCGCCGATGAGAACGATATGGCGCTGGCTTATGAGCAGCCAATTCCCCGCATAGGTGCCTTGCACGATGATGTCAGGGCTCACATTGGCGGGGCCGCGCACCCGGATGGCCGTACCATTGAGGAACACGCCG
>JAFGKV010000343.1 GCA_016928395.1 Candidatus Fermentibacterota bacterium
CAGCCCGTCGTCGTGATTGTCCACCCTTGAACCCCCGTATATCCTTCGCCGTGAACGCCATAACCGTCGGGTGACCCACACCACGCCTGAACACCTGCGGTCTGGCCTGCCGTGGCGGTCGTCCTCGCATAGACTCCCGCGCCCCAAGTCGAAGTGGACACCGCATAGACACCCCGCGCACCCTCCCCATAGACCCCCACCCCATCATCGGAATCACTGGTCCCCTTCACGCCACATACATCTCCCGTAGTCGAGACGGCGTGTCCCCATACGCCGCTCCCCTCCGTGGATTCGATCTGGCCGGACACTCCGTATGCCGTATCGCTCGCCTCGGTATTGAACGCGGTGAATGCCCCGCCGTCGTGTACCGCGCCCACAACCTCGGTCCCCGGAACCAGCCCGCTGGCCATGTAGGCATACCCCACCGACGCCAGCGGCCGGCGGGGTGACTGAACATCACCCTCGATGACCACTTCAAGCCAGAGGTCGACCTGGAACTGAAGCCCAAGGGCCGGCTGAGGCGATTCACCCAACAGCACGCTGAAGATGCCGCCCACTACCGTCACCGTACGGGCGCCGCTGTCCCAAAGAGGGCTGCCGCCCTCGTCCACTTCGTAGATCCTGAATTGCATCGAGTACGGTCCATCCGCGACCGGAGCGCCCCCCGTGTCCGTCACCTTCCCCTGGTAGCTGATCATCAGAGGGATCTCGGCCTGGACCGGTCGCGGTAGTGCCAGCGAGGCCAGAATCACAAGCAAGGTCAAGGGCCACGTACGACTCGGAACCATGGAAACCTCCTCAGTTGCTCCGCCATCGGCGGATCCCGACGTACGACACCTGCTGTAACGAAACGATTCAGTAGGTGCGAGGGACCGAAGCGCCGCCCTTGACGCAGCGGAGTCAACAGCCCCGGGCGAGTGGGCGCAAGCCTCACGAAGTGATCCGGAACCGGTGGGGTGTACGAAAGCCGACGGCGGAGAGGCACGAGCGTGGTCGATGTGGGCCATTTCGTTGCATGTTGCGGGATACGTACCCTGAGGCATGCGCATCCGGAGGATCTCTCCAGACAGTCATCCTGACCACGTCGAGACTCCCGCGTCAGTGCCGCTGTGCGGAGTGGGATTCAGCCGCACTGGTGGAAATCCGGTATCATGGGGCTCGAGTTCTTGTCTTGCATTGGTGGGTACGCGCCGGTATCCTGTAGTTGCTCGACAGGGTCGGAGCCTGTGGAGCTGGCATATCGATCTCCGCAGGATCCAGGGTGGATCCCGCGGTGGCACAGACAGTCGACCGAGAGGAGACGACCATGCGTGACTTGGTTCACTGGCGTCCGACAGCAGCGCCCACGGTTGCCGTTCTTGCGTGCCTGGTGCTCTCCATAGCATCCTGCAGTTCGCCGCAGAAGCCGTCGATGACCGTGCAGGACGCGTACGCGCTTCGCATGGCTGGGCACGCCGACTCGGCCAGAGTAGGCTTGGAATCGATTCTGGCGACGGATTCGACCGATGCCGCAGCGTGGTATGAGCTGGCGCGGACCCAGCACCACATCGCCCTTGGGAATCCGCGAGAGCTGCTCGATCGCCTGGAGCAGATAGACCAGGCCGCCGGCAAGGCCGTGGCATACGCGCCCCAGAACGCCACCTACGCGTTCTACAGAGGGTATGTCGCGTGTGTCCGCGCGTATGCCTCGCTCATGCGTCAGCAGCCTGACGCGGGGGAGCGGGCCAAGGGCGCGGTCGCGGCGCTGGAGACGGTGGTGAGCCTGAAGCCCGACTATGCCGAACCGATGCTCTTCCTCGTCGAACTACTGTCGATTCCGGCGGAGATGGGCGGCGACTCAGCGAGGGCTGAGGAGTATGCTGCGAAGCTTGAGGCGCGCGATGAGGTACTCGGCGCCAAGGCCCGGGAGATGCTCCTGCCGGAGGAGACCGACCGCGTCGAGTTCTGGCAGGCAGTTCTGGCGAAGCACGTGGACAACCCCGAGGCACTCGAACAGCTCGGACGCGCCTACCTCCACCGCGAGGATGCGGAGCAGGGCACGGAGAACCTCCGGAAGGCGGTCGCTGCGGACCCGAAGCGACAGACAGCGCTCCTGGATCTTGCCAGGTTCCATATGATGCGTGCGAGGAGCAACGAGCATGTGCGTGACAGCGCGATGGTGGCGGCAGACGGGCTCATCAAAGAGTTTGTCGATTCCAAGCCGATCCCATCACTGCAGGCGTATGCGCTGGGCCTCTCGTTCATGGTCGAGTCGGCGAAGGGCGATACCGCCAAGGCACGCGAGCTGCGCACACAGGCCGAGGCCCTTGACCCCAACTTCTCCAAGGCGTTCGGGGTGCCTCCTGCCCTGCTCTTCACGGGGTTGGATGAAGTCCCCCACTACCACAGCCACTTCTTCAGACCGTTCTGAGAGGACCGCCCCGAGAGGATGACAGAGCCGCCGAATTTCACCCAGGCGGGGCTGCTGTGGCAGGCTCCGCGACGTCGGCATGTGTGTCCCGTGCTCTCGTAGCGACCCCGTAGATGAGAGAGAGGATCGCCCAAGCGGCGAAGACCAGAATCGGCGGCGGCACGTCGCTGTCGCCCAGGACCACGATGAGTCCGGCGCTGAACCCCGCCAGGCATCCCAGGCTCACGGCGTCACCCAAGATCTGCCGACGCCATCCCACGAGCAGCCCGGCGCACACGCCGAACGGGAACAGTGCGAGCCCGACCCACTCTGAGGCCGAGGGTGACGATCCTCTCGAATTGACAGACTCACCGATGACGAAGAGCAGAATGAATGCGACGAGAATCGCGCTGATGATCCGGGCAGCCCAGAGGATCACGCGACACGCCCTTCGGGCGCGAGGTTGCAGACCTTCCATGTC
>JAFGKV010000054.1 GCA_016928395.1 Candidatus Fermentibacterota bacterium
GTCGCACTCGGTCGCTCATGACAACCTCCTTCCCGTGTCTCTAACACGGATCCCAGGTTGTCTCGTTCCGCCGGAGGCAAAACAGCAGTGGAGCAGCGCGAGGGGTACCTGAGAGTCATCGTTTCGTCCGATGACTCGAGTCCGTTCGAGACCCTGGCGCATGGCGCCATACTGGGGGGCGAGGAGTTCGTGCAGGAGATGAGGGGGAAGCTCCGTGGCAAGGCTGTCGACACTGAAGTATCTCGCATGGTCGCCGCCGTCGCCGTAGACGAGGATGACGTGGCGCGGGCAGTGGGGGCGGCGTATGACTGTGCCGCGGAGCACCTGCGGCGACGAGGCAGAAAGCGACATGAGGCGCGGGATGTGGCGATCTATCTGAGTTGGCGGCTCTCGCGTCACACGAACGCCCAGATAGGAGATCGTTTCGGCGGCATCAAGGCGGCGGCGGTCAGCCACGCATGCCGGCGAGTCTCAGAAGCGATCCGAGCAGATACCGGCCTGGCCGACCGAGTTCGCGACCTGGAGGCACAACTTCGACCAAACATTAAAGATTAAAGATTTGACCCCACTGTGGCTCATGGTGTTCCCTGTCTGAGTCTCGCCTCGCCAGAACTCAACCGACAACCCGATACGCCCCACAGCAGCCCCCAGCGCCCTGCCCCGTCGTACTCGTTCGAGGGTCGCGCGCATTGACCCACACATCCACAGGTCCATGGAGATGCACGAGGCTATCACCCTGGAGCTGGGTGGTGGTCCCCTGGCGATAGACCCTCGCCTCGTGGATGATCGGTTGAGCAAAGTCATTGAAGGGCGTCAGGCCTCCCTCCCTCAGAGGATTCAGCCAGTGCCCTCCGGGTGGTAGGCCGGGCCCGCCGGCTATGAACACTACATCACACTCCCCGAGATGCAGATGGGTTTGGGAAGTACCGATACTCGTCACGGTCTCAACATGTGTGCCGTCAATTCCTGGGGGGATTCCGTCTAGATGGTAGTACCTGAAGTGGCCGATATTCACTCCGTGCTGTGCGCCATCGACGTGCGCCACACCCGGCTCGATAGGATAGACACTCACGCCGGCTCTGCCGATATCAACACCGTTGTGGAAATGCGCTGGGGTACTGCCCGCTTCGCTTCTGTACTCGCCCAGCGTGGCAGTGATGATGTGCTGCCCAATCCGAGGTCTGACCGGCCACTCATAGGCTGAGGACGACACGACCCCAGTCACGGCAACCAGAATCCAAACACAGCGCAGCTTGCGCGACGGACAGGGGAACCTTTCGGTAATCACAGGCCACCTTCCATGATCTCGACCCATCGTACGCCCTTTGGCGATGTGATCTCCAGATAGTTCCCCGTCCCGATGCTCTGGACGCGCGGCGTCCCGTCGAAGGGTGCCTTGAGTTTGCGGTAGAGCCCTTCGGGGTCGAGCACTGCAAGATAGGTTGCGACCGTCGGATGATTGACGCTCGGTAGTCCGACTGTCATGCCGACGAGGGCAGTTCGATTGGCGAGTATTGCGCAGTCCCAGAATGCCACCCCCAAATCGCTATCGATGTGGGAGAGAATGGTCCGCCCATCTACGGTGTCTAGAACAAGGATCTCGTTGCCGTGACAGATTGCGGCGAACCGCTCGGATGCGTCATGAGTGAAGGCAACTTTGGGGACGCCGACTCCGCCGATAGCGATCTTCGCGATACGTCGGCCATCGACGTCCAGCAAGTTCGCGAAGCGTTGGTGAGTTATGCTGTCTTTGGAGGGTGCGACAATGAAGTTCAGACGAGGCGAAATGGCCAGGCCTGGACCCGTGAGTCCTTCATCGAGCGCTGTGCTCCAAGCCACGGTGCCATCGGGGCGAAGCAGTATCGCTTGTGCCGTCTTCTCGCCTTCTTGGGGCCCCGCCATCATTGTGAAACACGAGCCGTCCATCGCCACATCGAGCGCAGGACCCGAGCCTGCATACCCCAGATGGCGGATCTCCCTCAGCTCCCCGCCCTGACCCTGAAGAACCGCGATCCCGAAGAATGGCTGGTCGACTGCCTCAGTTACCACCAGCACAGTCTTCCCATCGCCAAGCGGATTGGCATAGCGATCGTACAGGCTCAACGGCTCGGACGCTGCGATCAGCTGACCCAGTTGGTCGTACAGAGAGAGGCGGTACTTCACATAGATATCACAGTCGCCTACCGGCTCCCTGATGACGACGTTCTGCTTGTTCCTCGACACAACGGGATAGTTGCACGGAAGCTCCAGCGTGATCTCCTTCACAATCGTCCCGTGCTCGTCGTAGAACGCGACGACCTTGGCCTCTCTCCTCCGCTCCACCTCAATGCATGACCGGGGGGTGGGCCGCTCAGTCGGTACGAGCCGGAACCGTTCTGCTCCAACGGCACTGCCCGCGACCAGTGTCGCCAGCAAAGGCAGCATCGTCACAATCGTGACTCTCATGATTCCTCCTGGGTGAAACCCTTGGTGCGTTCGTTTAGAATGAGGGCCGACATCGTCCAACCCGGTGAAACGGGGTGAGAGACCGTCGGGTCCCTGGCATGCCGCCATTGTGCCTCCTTGCTTGGGAAACCCTGGGCCATGGTGGAAAGCTGCGCTGCTCCTGCACGGCGCATGGCCCACACTCGCATTGAGATAAGATACTGCTAGAACCCACGAACAGCGGGGCTCGGCACGGCGGGCTGCGGGGGGGGTTGGAGGTCGCTATTCGGGGGATGGAGAGGGAGAAGCGTGAAGCGTGAAGCGTCACAATGCGTGGCGGCGCCGCTGTGCGGCGGGGGCCGCCAGAGGCTTCGTGCAGTGTCTGAGTCTCGTCGAAAGCAACCCATGCCTACCACCCGCGAAGCTGACTACCATATCGCGGAACACCATCACCATGCACATACACCGAAGGAAGCACCTTCCCTTCGCGCGTCAAGCACTCTCTCACTCGTACGCTGAACGCGGTGCCGGGAATCATGAAGGCTATGATCCTGACCGACGCGGGGGAACTTGCGCGGGCCCGGCGGCGTGATGACATTCGAACGTCGAACGAGACGGATGATTCGCACGGGTGTGGTTCCCATCCGATGGCGCGAGAGTACGCGCGGTTTCCCGAAGAACGGTTGAATGGGCATCGCTGCCGGAGCTTTAGTGGCCCACCTCAAGGACCGTGACGAGGAGGAGAACGTCAGATGAGCCTTCGCAGCACGTTCCTGAAGGAGGTTGCCCGGCTCGATCTGCCGGTGGCGCAGGCACCCTGTCCGGCAATCACGGAAGGCGACATCGCCTCGCTGCCTGATCCGGCCCGTCGCTACCTGCGTTTCATGGGGGTGGTGGGCCGGCCCCGTGACTGGTCCGTCCGCATGCACTTTCGGGGCCGATTTAAGATGCATCGCGAGGCGTCGTGGAGGCCCTGCGAGGTACTGCAATACAATAGCGGTCTTGTCGTCGCTCGGGTGTTCGTCATGCAGCTCGCCTTCGGCAACATCATTCCGGTAATCGCGTGCGATACCTATTGTGCCGGGCGTGGCCGCATGGTCGGGCGGCTTCTCGGCCTCTTCACGGTCATCGACGGCAGCGGGGAAGAATATGACATCGGCGAGTTGGTGACCTACCTCAACGACCTAGTCTTGCTCGCACCCTCCATGCTCCTGACGCCGGCCGTTGTGTGGGAACCCGTTGACACGGAGTCGTTCGACCTGATCCTCTCCGATCATGGGCTCACCGTGCGCGCACGGGTCTTCATCGACTCCTTCGGCGCGCCGAGGGACTTCGAGACCCGCGACCGGTTCTGTGAAGACCCCGGGGATCGAAAACGGCTCATGAGAACACGCTGGACAACGCCGATCGACGAGCTTCGGTGTAGTGACGGAAGGCATCTGGTGACCCGTGGCCACGCGGTGTGGCACCCTCCGGAGGGCGCGTTCCCCTACGTCGATTTCACTTTGGATCCCGCCGAGATTGCGTACAATGTCGCCCCCGGAGAGTGATGCCATGCCATATGACGTGCCTATCCGGACCCGCTGCGGGATGCGGTGTGATTTCTGCCCCGCCTTCGGGCCGAACCGAACCGGCGCGAACCTGCAGCGGGCCAGCATCGTATGGGCAGAGGTGTTCGATGTGCATATCCCGCCCGAGGCGATCGCCTGCGGCGGGTGTCGGGGACGCGAGCGCGATCTTCTGGATCAGGAGTGCCCTGTCAGGCCGTGTGTGCTGGCAAAGGGGCTCGACGACTGCGGTCAGTGCCCGGACATGCCCTGCGACACACTGCTGCGGCGATGGGTCAGTCGAGAGGAAGTTGAGGCGACGCTCGGCCGCTCCCTGACGGAAGATGACTACCGCCGTTATGTGCTTCCCTTTGAGAACGCCCCGTATCTCAGCGCCCGCGTAGGGCGCTCGAAGACTGCCGAGAAGGAGCGCCCAAGGCGTGGCTGAGCGTGCCAAGGCGGACTCAGCCGTGATGCGGGGCTCGGGATTTCGGGTCTTTCACCGAGAGAGCCCTCGTCGGGTTCCCAAACCCCCGACCCTGAAGCCCGCGACCGGGGCAGCCACCGCGAATGGTTCCTGAGCATGCACCCCATAGACTGCGCCGAACTCTATGCCGACGGCCGGCACTATGATCTGGAGAATGAGGGGTTCACCGAGGATATCCCATTCTACCTTCGCCTGGCCGCGCGGCACGGCGGGCCGATCCTCGAGTTGGGATGCGGAACCGGGCGTATCGCCATCCCCCTGGCCCAGGCGGGCCATGACGTCACCGGGCTCGACATGTCAGAGCCCATGCTCCGGCATGCCCGAAGCAAGCTGGCCGAATCCTCCGCAGCGCTCACGTTGATCCAAGGAGACTGCCGAGACTTCGCCTTCGATCGCCTGTTCCGGCTCATCCTCTTTCCGTTCAATGCCATCGCCCATCTCCACGACCGGGAGAGCGTTGACGCGTGCTTCGCCGCGGTGCGCCGCCATTTGGCGCCCGAGGGGCGATTCGTCATCGACATGTTCAACCCCCGGCTCGACTACCTCGACCGCGAGCCCCTGCAGCGTTTTCCCGTCACGGAGTATGCCGATCCCGACGGCCGGGGTCTCGTGGTGATCACCGAGAGCAGCATGTATGACCGGGCAACCCAGATCAACCACATAGTCTGGCACTACCGCATCGGCCAGATCGAGGATGCGATGGCGGTACCGAACAACATGCGGATATTCTTTCCCCAGGAGCTGGCTGCGCTTCTGCACTACAACGGGTTTTGCGTCGAGTGCGTTCTTGGCGACTTTGACGAAAGCCCGTTCCAGTCAGACTCGCCGAAGCAGATCATCGTCGCCGCCGGCTGATTCCTTCGATGCAGCATACCGACGGCGCGTCCGGCCGAGCCACGGTCCTGGGGTGGGCGCTGTATGACTGGGCGAACTCGGCCTTCACCACCACGGTGATGGCGGGTTTCTTCCCGCTGTTCTTCAAGCAGGTCTGGTCTTCTGGCACCGATCCGGCAGTGTCCACGGCCAGACTGGGTATGGCCAACTCGGTGGCGGGGCTCCTGGTGGCCTTGGCCGCGCCCTTGCTGGGAGCCATGGCCGACAAGGGAAATGCCCGAAAGCGCTTCCTCCTGGGCTTCGCCGCGGTGGGGATCATCATGACGGCGTGCCTCGCCCATACTCCCCACGGCGCGTGGAGAGCGGCGGCCGCCTTGTATGTGGCGGCCTCCATAGGCTTTGCCGCGGCCAATGTGATGTACGATTCCCTGCTCCCGGCAGTGGCCCGGGGGCGCAGCCAGGATGTCGTCTCCGCCCTCGGGTACTCGCTGGGATACCTGGGCGGCGGCCTGCTCTTCGCGGCCAATGTACTCATGGTACGCAACCCCGCGATGTTCGGGCTGCCCGATATGGAAGCGGCGGTGCGGGTCTCGTTTCTCCTGGTGGCGGCGTGGTGGGCGGTGTTCTCGCTGCCGCTCTTGCTCGGGGTAAAGGAGGCCAGGGCCGCGAGTGTCTCGATGCCGGCCATGGCCCGGCGGGGGATGCACGAGCTGGCAGCCACGTTTCGTCGGGTGCGCCGGCTCAGGCACATCTGGCTGTTTCTTCTCGCGTACTGGCTCTATATCGACGGGGTGGATACCATCGTGCGCATGGCGGTTGACTACGGGATCTCTCTGGGGTTCGACTCGAACGATCTCATCCTCGCCCTTCTCCTGACCCAGTTCGTCGGCTTCCCCTGCGCCTTGGCCTTCGGCCATCTGGGCCGCCGAATCGGCACCCGGCGCGCCATCTTCCTGGGCCTGGCTGTCTATCTCGTGGTGTGCGGGTGGGGGGCTGCGATCCGCACCGAAACCGAGTTCTTCATCCTTGCCGGCCTCATCGGCGTGGTACAGGGAGGCGTGCAGGCCCTGAGCCGCTCCTTCTACGCGCGGTTAATCCCGGCGGACCGTCCCGCTGAGTTCTTCGGATTCTACAACATGGTAGGCAAGTTCGCGGCGGTGATCGGGCCAGCCCTCATGGGGGGCGTCGCGTTGGCGATCCGGGGAGCGGGGTTTCCGAGTACCACCGCATCACGGGCAAGTATCGCGTCCGTGGCCATTCTGTTCGTGGCGGGTGGGGCCTTGCTGACGCGGGTCAAGGAGCCTGGCGTTCCCAGTGCCGCAGGATCGGCGCCATGATCCGGCTGTTCGTGCCCGGGCGTCTCTGCCTCTTCGGGGAGCACTCCGATTGGGCGGGTGGATACCGTGTGGTACGCCCCGAGGTCGAGCCTGGGTTGTGCATCACGGCCGGGACGCACCAGGGGATCACCGCTACGGCCGGGCCATGCCCGGGAAGGTTCCGGGCCGGCTCCTTCGTCGAAGGCGCACCGGCGTCACTGGATGTGCCATACTCGGCCGAGGCCCTGGCTCCCTTGGCGGCAGAGGGAGGCTTCTGGAGCTATGCTGCGGGCACGGCTCTGGCCATGCTCCATGACACGGGGGTAGACGGAATCGAGCTGGCCTCCTCCATGGACCTTCCCCTGCGCAAGGGGCTTTCGTCATCAGCGGCCATCTGCGTCTGCGTGGCCCGCGCGTTCAATCAGGTGCACGGGCTTGGCCTGACAACGGATGCGGAGATGGATCTGGCCTACCGGGGGGAGACGCTGACCCCCTCCCGGTGCGGCCGGATGGATCAGGTGTGCGCCTTGGGACGCACGACGAACCTCCTCACCTTCGATGGCGACACCATGCGGGTCGAACCCATCGCCGTGGGAGGGGTCTTCTACCTGCTCATCGTGGATCTCGGCGGCGCCAAGGACACGGTCAAGATCCTCAAGAGTCTGAACGCCTGCTTTGCCGACAGGCACGACCCCATCGCGTCAGGAGTCAGGCAGGCGTTGGGCTCTCTGAATCACGAAATCGCCGGCTCGGCCAGAGCCGCTTTGGAGGCCGGCGACGCGTCGGGCCTCGGTTCACTCATGGACCGGGCGCAGGAGGCCTTCGACCGCCTCATTGCCCCCGCGTGCCCCGATGAGCTCACCTCGCCTCTCCTTCACCGCGTGCTGGCGTACCGCTCCCTCCGAGATCTCATCCACGGCGGCAAAGGTGTCGGCTCCCAAGGAGATGGCTGTGCCCAACTGGTCTGCCGCGGCCAGGAAGAACGCGAATCCGTCAGGCGCATCCTTCAGCACAAGCTGGGCATGGCCAGCTTCGACCTGACGCTGGGATGATGGGTGAAGAAGTGAAGGAGTCGGCAGTCAGCAGTCGGCAGTCGGCAGTAGGCAGTCGGCAGTCAGCAGTCAGTCGGTCAAGTCAGAACATGGGTAACGTTTCAGGTTCAGAACATAGGTAACACTTCGTCATTGCGCGGATGGCGATGGACTGGGACGA
>JAFGKV010000055.1 GCA_016928395.1 Candidatus Fermentibacterota bacterium
CGGTCACCGATGGATCTGGAGGCCCGGGTTCAGCGGTGTGCTCCGGTTCGGCTACGGTATCCCGCTGGTCGACATCGTGTGGGAGGATACGCGACCCTCCGAGCACCCCGATGCCGTCAAAGGCCTCCTCACTTTCATCCAGGGGTTCGACGCCGAGATCTCCATCGGCTATTGCTTCTGAATCAAGACGCGATTCCTCGCGTCCGTCTGAAGAGGCTTTCGGCGATCCTTGACAGTGGATGTTGGGAGCACGAAGCTGGCCCCGTGCTTTCCCACTCCAGCCCCGCACCACGGAGGAACCATGCACCGGCGTCTGCTGCTCGCCCTCCCCCTTCTTGTCATCTGTACGAGCTTCGCATGGGCAAGCCCACGGCGGATCGTGCTCCTTGAAGAGGCAACCAATGCCAGTTGCGCGCCCTGCGCCCAGAACAACCCCAAGCTGCAGGAGTTCTTCTCGACGCACTTCGGCGGGGTGGTCTCCGTGCGATACCATGCCTGGTGGCCCGGTGCCAATGATCCCATGTACCTTGAAAACACCGTCGACAACCGGGATCGGATCGGGTACTACGGCATCAGCGGCGTACCCAACTACGTCATGGACGGAACGAACTATGGGGTTCCCGGCGATCCCGATGCCATGGTCAGCCAGATGTGGGAGCGGCTGAATGTGCCTCCACCGGTGAAGATCGTCGTGGAGCGCATTGCAGGGCGCGACAGTCTGCTCTGCAACGTGACGGTCATCGGGGACGAAGCAATCGCGGGGAACCTGTTCCTTCGTACTGCTGTCATCGAGCGGCTGATCGTCTATCCCACCCCGCCTGGGAACAATGGCGAGACCGAGTTCGCCGATGTGATGCGCAAGATGCTGCCCGATGCCACCGGGATACCCGTGGCATCCATCGCGGCGGGAGATACGCTGCGCTTTTCCCTCGGCTGCGAGATCGGCGCAAGCTGGAATCCTGCGGATCTTGCCGTGGTGGCGTGGCTTCAGGATGACGCCACCAAGGAAGTGTTCCAGGCAGGCATCGATCTTCCCACCTACATCGTGGAGACCTCGGATCCGGTGGCGGACTGGCTGGAGCCAAACCAGAGCTATTCCAAGCACTACTGGATCGGCAATGACAATCCAACTCCCCTGAACATCCAGGTCTCGCTGGAACTGCTCGGGCTGGTGCCTGGCTGGTCGTGCGAGCTGATAATGGACTCGGTCGCCCATGACACCCTTGACCTGATCCTGCCGCCGGGCGACTCGGCGGCCTTCGATCTCGCGATCCAGACCGGTGACATGCCAGGCTCTGTCAAGACCAAGCTCTTCGGCAGGAACCTCGATGACGCCTATGGCTACGGTTTCAGCCAGGGCTACGTCGGCGTCGTTCGCAGCGGCGACATCCTCTTTGTCGATGATGATGGCGGCGAGGCGTTCGAGACGCTGTACTACGGATTTTTCGATAGCGCCGGGGTCGCGTTCACCAGCATAACCGAGCCGGACTTGCTTCCTCTGGCTTCCGGCGTCGACACGACCCTGTTCAAGAGCATCTTCTGGAACGTCTCATGGGGATTTCCGGCCTTCGTCCCCGAGGACATCGCTCTGCTCGCCGGCTATCTTGATGGGGGCGGCAATCTCTACCTGGCCGGGCAGGATATAGGCTGGGACATCTTCGACCCCAGCGGCAATAGCTATTTCCCGGAGGCGCAGGCGTTCTACACCACCTACCTCGATGCCCGCTACCTCAACGACAATTCGGGCGTCAACAGCATGGAGGGTGTCCCCGGCGATCCCATTACCGACGGGCTCGCCTTCAATGTCACCACTGTCTATTCCAGGTATCCCGAGTGGGTCGAGAGCTACTCAGGATCGTCGATACCGATTCTCATGTATACCAACTCGACGAAGATCGGCGCCCTGCGCTACGACAACGGGACCTACAAGACCGTCTACCTCGGCGTGGGACTCGAGCAGATGAGCGATCAGAGCGCCGCCGAAGCCATCATCCTGCGCACGCTGGAGTGGTTCGCGGACAGCGTAGTCTCGGGTGACCACAGCATCGGTCTCCCGCACAGCCTCGGTCTCTGGTCGTGCGAGCCCAACCCCTTCAGCACCGAGACGACAATCAAGTACGATGTGCCGCGGGCCGGGGATGTTCGATTGGCGGTGCATGATCTGCTTGGTCGGGAAGTGCGGGTCGTGGTCGACGCCCAGCATGAGCCCGGCACGTTTGCCGCACGGTGGAATGGGCGCGATGGGCAGGGAACCCCCGTTGCAGCCGGGGTCTACGTGTGCACGTTGCAGGCAGACGGGGATCGCCACAGCCGTATGGTGGTACGCATCAGATAGGAGCTCACACGAAGGAACACCACGCAAGGGACAGGTCGGATCGTACTGCCCTGGTGACGCTTCCCGTCGTCATTCTGCTCGGGTTCGTCATAGCCTTTGCCGGCAGTCAAGGCGGGACCTCCTCCTTCGGCCTTCCCATCTTCGCCCTCGGTGTCGGGCTGATCTTCCTAATCCAGTGGCTGGCCTTCATCCCTGCGTACCTATTCCAGACCGAGAAGCACTTCGACCTCACCGGGAGCCTCACCTATGTCTCTGTGACCGCGCTGGCTGTCACCTTGAGCCCCCACATTGACGCCCGGTCGATCCTGCTCCTCGTGCTCGTGGTCGTCTGGGCGGCTCGCCTGGGCACCTATCTCTTTCGGCGCATCCGCCATGCCGGGAAAGACGCCCGTTTCGACGAGATCAAGCTTTCGTTCATTCGCTTCCTGAACACGTGGACCCTGCAGGGGCTGTGGGTCAGCCTGACGCTGGCCGCCGCGCTGGCCGCCATCACGACCATCAACCGAAAGGGATTGGATCTGTTCGCGTTGGTCGGCTTCCTGGTGTGGCTCTTCGGATTCACCATCGAAGCCACCGCCGACTTTCAGAAAAGCCGCTTCCGGGCCGATCGGGCCAACAGGGGGAAATTCATTCACACCGGCCTCTGGGCGCGGTCGCGCCACCCAAACTACCTCGGCGAAATCGTGCTCTGGATCGGCGTCGCCATCATTGCCCTGCCCGTGCTCCGAGGCTGGCAGTGGGTGACATTGATCTCCCCTGTGTTCGTTGCCCTGTTGCTCACCCGCGTCAGCGGCGTCCCTCTCCTGGAGAAGAGGGCCGATGAGAAATGGAGCGGCCAGGAAGACTACGAGGCCTACAAGGCTCGCACTCCGGTGCTGATCCCCCGTCTCTAAGAAGGCCCCCGGGGCTTGGGCTACGGCACGATGATCAGGGGAGCTCCGACATGGGCCGAGGAACCTTCCGCCCGGACCTGCAGGTAGTACATGCCTGCCGGGGGTCTCATCCCCGGGCCGTTCATCGGGATCGGAACTTGATGCACTCCCCCCGGGAGCCGGTGGAAAGACGCGCCTACCTCGCGGCCGCCCAGGTCGAACAACCGGAGGCTGATGAGCTGGGCGCCGGGATCCTCTGAACGAATGCTGAACGAAGCGCTGGCCCTCGTTGAAGCCGGGTTGGGGCTGAGCCAGAGGAGCCTGAGCGCAGCGGGCCCGACTATGCCTCCTTCCCAGGAATCGGCGGCGACTGCATCCGCCCACGCGTACATCAGGTCACCCCGGGTCTCGTCATAGTAGATCACATGGGGGCGACCCATAGTATCCACCACCAGCCGTGACCACTCCCCAACCCTACCTTCGCTGGCGATGGTCGACGAATGCCAGGTTCCGTCGTCACGATAGGCGAACCGCAAATCGACTGCCTGGCCATACAGGTAGCTCACGCAGGGCCGCCCTTCGGGATCGATGGCCAACGACGTAAACTTGCCGACATCACTTTGCGAATCCACCGTTTCCACGTGCCATCCCTGGGCATCCTTGTACGCGTAGCGAATATCGTCGGGGAAGTTGTCGAAGTAGGTCATGTGAGGGAATCCGGCCTCGTCCAGTGCCAAAGAACAGTACATCCCTCCCTCGCCGTAGTTGTCGGCGACCTCCGTATGCCAGCCGGAACCATCCTGATATGTGTAGCACATCCGATCGGCCCACGAATGGTGGGCAATATGGGGATAACCTGCCGTGTCAAGCTTGAGGCTCGTGTAGAACCCCTGATCCGGCGTCACCGTCTCGACCATCCAGCCCGAATCGGCATTGACGGCATACATGAGTTCGCGGTTGACCCGATAGGCCATGCGCACGATTCCGTCAGTACCCACGGCGATGGAGGTATACCCGCCACCCGTCCAAAGATCCGGTTGGACCGTCTCCATATGCCAGCCGGAATCGTCCATGAACGAATAGCATACGGCATCGGCCTCGTCGTCGTAGAAGCCGATATGCGGGTATCCCAGCGGATCAAGGGCCATGGAAAGATCGATGCCGACCTGTCCCACGGCCTGTACATCCCACCCGTCACCAGTCTGCACCGCGCAGCGAATGTCTCCACCCTCAGCATTCCCATAGCAGGCGTGGAGTAGACCGCTGGAGTCCATGGAAAAGGCCGTGTAGATCCCCACAACCTCGGCCTGGGATACCGTGTCCGTCGTCCACACCCCCTGAGCCTTCGCGGACAGCCGCAACTCCCGGATCCCGCCGAACGGCTCATCCACATGGTAGCTGAAGAACACACCGCCTGCATCGTCAATAGCCAGGGACGCGTAGTCTGCCGCCCCGGCGAGCGTTTCCTCAACCCAGGTCGAGCCATCATGATAGGCATGCACCGGCCCGCTGGTCGTGCAGAAACCGATATGGGGCAACCCCTGTGCGTCCAGGGCCAATGATGTCCAGTCGCCACCCCGACCCAACGGGTCGATCTGCCAGCCGGCAGGATCCTTGCGGGCATACACGACGCTGTACTGCCAGCCGTCATAGTAGCTGATGTGGGGCCGGCCCGTGTCATCAATGGCGATGGATGAGTGCCACCCCACGTTGCCCTGCTCCGCAATGGTTTCCGTGTGCCAACCTTCGCCGTCCTTGAAGGAGTAGAGCAGATTGTCGAGAATCATCTCGTAGTGGCTGATGTGGGGCCTCCCGTCCCCGTCCAAAGCCAGGGAAGAAAAGCCTCCCGGCGCGTAGTGCACGTCGATGACCTCGATCTGCCACCCGTCGTCGTTCTTCCAAGCATAGTTGAGATCCTCTTCCTGATAGGTAACGTGGGGGCGGCCCTGAACATCGAGGACTATCGAAGTGAACTTCCCACCGGTGCCGACCACCTCAATCTGCCACCCCGCGCCCTCGTATCGCGCGTATCGAAGGTTCTGGTTCAGATCGTCGAAGTAGGCGATGTGCAGAGACCCATCCGTGCCGGCTGCAATGGAGGCGTGCTCTCCGACGCCCGGCGAAGGATCCACGGTTTCCACGACCCACTCGGTGCCGTTTAGCCACCCGTGGTAGAGGTGATCCTGCCCGAAGGCAAGGTGGGGATTCCCCTGGGCATCCAGACACAGGCTGCGGTCGGTCATCCAGCTAAACACCCGGGGAGACTCCACCGGCTCGATCTGCCAGGAACGGGGTTGCGCAGCGCATGGGCTCAAGCTCGCCGCCATCAGGAACAAGGCTGCGAACAGTGAGTACGGGGCGAAACGGAAAAGACGTGACAAGGCTACCTCCTAAGGTGGGACAGGAGAGTCCAATCGTCTTCGCGGATGTCGATACTCAGAGCGGTACATGGAAGGCCCCTGCACCGGCCATGTCAAATCCCCGCGCTCTACGCGTTTGGGAATCCGGGAGGAGTACAAGTTCAGGGAGGCCGCAGATCCACCAATGACTAGAACAGGGGGACGAGGGCAGCGAGACTCGCAAGTGTCATCATCCGGCTTGGCCCCGCACCCAACGCTTTGGGTGCTGTGGCTTGACCGAGTGATCCAGATACTCTGGCTGGATTGTCCGGACACGCCGGGCAATGCCAGGGGCAAGGGCGGAGGTTACACCATGCATCGTCCGGACCGCCCGGGGCCCCCACCTCTTCACTTCTTCACCCCTTCATTTTTCTACTTCTTCACCCCCCTCATCAGACGATCCACCTCCTCTGAATGTTCCGCAGGCTGATGAGAAACAGGAGGACGCAGAAGCCCGCCAGAATGGCCAGGTTGAGGGTCACGGGCCGCTGCGTTGTCCCGTTCACCGCGCCATGGAGGGCATCGGCGCCGTAGGTCAGCGGCAGCAGGTACGACAGTGGGCGCAGGAATACTGGGAGCTTCGTGACCGGGTAGAACAACCCGCACAAAAACACCATGGGGAAGCGGAAGAAGTTCGAGAACGTCTGTGCCTCGAACACTTCGCTGACCGACACGGCGATGAAGAGGCCCAGAAAGGTCGAGCTGACGGCAATCAAGGCAACGGCCGCTCCCATCTGCCACCAGATCATGCCTCCCAAGTCGACAATGAACGAGGCCATGATCACCGGGACAAACGCATTGACGATGCCGAACACCACCGCGCCCGAGGTCTTGGCAAGCATAAGCACCCACAGGGGGATCGGTGCCAGGAGCAAGCGCTCAAACGACCGGCCTTTCCGCTCGAACGTGACCGTCACGGCCAGCATGGACGTGGTGCCAAATAGGATCGAGAGGGCCATGACCCCAGGCAGGATCGATCGGGCTTCGCCGAACCCCGAGCCCGACTTGATGAAGAACATCAGAGTCCACGCCAGGGGGAAGATGATGCCCCAGCTCAGGTTCGGCGGCTTGAGGTAGTACGTGCGCATATCCTTCCGGAGGATGCTCCAGAACGCGATCCAGGCCCTCACGAACCCCCTCCCTTCGGCCCGCGTTCCTTCTCCCGGCGCATCTGTTCCGCGGCGATGCCCGTGACTCGCACAAACACGTCTTCCAGGGAAGGACGAATGGCCTTTGCTTCGGTGACATCAACTCCGCGATCTTCGAAGAATCGGACCACCGGCGCCAGAGCCAGGGTCTCGCGAGTATGGGCGCGAAGTGCAGCGCCTCCGGCGGATTCAAACTCGACGCCGGGGAAAGCCTCGCGCAGCGGTCCCATAAACTCCATCAGGACTTGAGGCCCCAAGCCTTCCAAAGCCCGGCTCAGCGCCAACTCGATCACCCGTTGCCCCTGCACGTCTCGGATGAGGTGTGCCAGGGTGTCCACCTGGGCCAGCTTCCCTCCGACGATAAAGGCGATACGGTCGCAGAGTCGCTCCGCCTCCTCGATGTAGTGGGTAGTAAGAAAGACCGTCGTCCCCGCCTTGTTCAGGCCGGAGAGCAACTGCCGGATCTGTCGAGCGCTGGCCACATCGATGCCGGTCGTCGGTTCGTCAAGGAAGAGAATCTGCGGGCGGTGGATGAGACCGGCGGCAATGGTGAGTTTCCGCTTCATTCCGCGGGAGTAGCCGGCGAACTTGCGGTGCGCCGCATCAGCCAGGCCGAATGTATCCAGCAGCTCGCGGGCACGGGCCGCGCGCTCATGCCCGCGCATACCGTAGAGAGCCCCGCAGAAGCAGAGGTTGTCAAAGCCGCTGAGTTCGGGCCAGAGATTGCTCTCATCGGGTACGACCCCCATGAGATGCTGGGCTTTCTTGACGTCAGACGTGTACTCCCGACCCAGAAACCTGATGGTCCCCGCATCGGGCCGGGCCAGGCCGGTGAGCATGTTGATGGTCGTTGTCTTCCCCGCACCATTGGGACCGAGGAAGCCGAACACCTCGCCCTCCCGCACATCGAAATCAACACCTGCAACGGCCTCGATGTCACCGAAGCGCTTGACGAGACCGCGCGCCTCAATGGCGACCATGTCGCCCGGCGCCTCCCGATCAACCCGCAGCATGTCTCTCCCGGGACAGCCTGTGGGTCACCACCCCATGCGGACAGGTGACGTCGAAGCCGTCCTTCGTCTCCCACTCCATCTTGTCGGTCAGCGCCAGGGCCAGCTTCATGGCAGCGATGGCCCCCACTGCCTGAAAGCACATGCTCTTGCCTTCAGGCGTACGCGGGCCCAGCATGAAAACCTCGCCGCGCACGGTCTTGGCCAGTCCCAGGCAGATGCCTGACTCGGTCTTCACGTGAATGGCCTCACAGCGAATCTGGTTGTAGGTCATGGCCCGCCTACGCTCCTCCCCTGCTCACGCGTAGCCTTCGTGGCTCACCTGCCGGCCCATGCACGGATGGTGCTGGGCAGTGCCGTGGCATTTCTCGATCTGCTCGGGGGCACACTCCTCAGGCGTGTCTTTCAGGTTCTCTGGCTTCTGGCAGCCCTGGTTCTTCTCGTTACAGCAGCACATGGGAGTGCTCCTTTCGTGTCCGCGCCGGCCTCCGGTGAGTCCAGCAGCTCATCAATCACCTCTCGCCATGCGGCGAGAGTCTCCTGGTTCAGGCGATAGTGCGTGAAGTAGCCGTGCTTCTCATCAACGACCAGCCCGGCGTCGCGCATGATGCGTAGGTGTTGCGACACCGCGCCCTGCGTCACGCCAAGCCGGGCGGCCAGCGCGTTCACGCAGAGCGGTCGCTCCTTGAGGAGCTGCACGATCCGGACTCGCGCGTCGGCCGACAGCACCTTCATCAGTCTCGCGAGGTCTCTTGCAGTATTCACCATTTTAGTCTCCGCTAATATACTATCATACCCGCGGGTGGAAGTCAAGGGGAGATTCGGCGAGACTCCAGTCGACGGTTCCCGGCTTCCCTCGGCGCGAGCGGACGAACGCAGTAAGCCTCAGCATGGAAACAAGCAGTGGCGCTTCGCAATCGGGCCGGTGGTGCCCGATGAGGCGGGCCTTCTGCCCGGAGTATGACGAATGCGTGTTCGGTGGAGCGACGACGGAATACGGGACGCGTCATATATAGGACATGTCCTATATTATCGTCGTTCTGCGCGCTCGCGGGCCGATCTTCATCCCGCAGGAAGGTTGTGCGGCAGGTTGCGACTCCACAGCCCGCCTGCTTGACGCGCACCCGCCAGGCGGCTTCTTCTCGGCTGTCTCAACCGAGAATCACCTTCACCGTGGGGCAGTGATGGACGCAACGGAACATCGCGCACCTGTCTCCCGCTCGCGGGGAATCGCATCGCTACCCGCCCGCACCATACCGGAGTCGGTCGCCCCTGCGTCGAGTCCCCGCAGCATGAAGTCCAAGCTCCTCACTCAGATGCGGGAAGCAATGCGGGCCCGGCACTACAGCCCCC
>JAFGKV010000056.1 GCA_016928395.1 Candidatus Fermentibacterota bacterium
CAACTGTGGCCGATGACGTCTGCCCGCGAAAGGCCCGTGAGCCGTTCGGCCTCAGAGTTGAACAGAAAGAATCGAGCCTCGGCATCCATGGCGACCAGCCCCAGCGACGATCGATCGATCCGCTGGGCCGATCGCTTTCGCCGTTCGCGAAGGGCCTCCAACATGCCATCTCGGATCAGTGAATCGATGCGCGTCGCGATCTGGTCACGAATCTCTCGGAATTGGCCTACGGTACCCCGCGCCAGGGATCCGGCCGTGGGGTCGGCAATATCCCAGTGCATGTGGAGAGGGGCCAGCAGGCCGACGATGGTAGCGGCAGGGTCTTCCGGAGGGCTGCCGTTGCCGGCCGGAACCACCGGCTTCACGGCAACTCGCTCCCTGCCCAAGGGCCCAAATGTCACCACCAGGTCGAAGGTGAACATCGACAGGTCATCGATGGCGTCGGGCCGGTGATCGTCGGCGTCAATGGAAATCTCACGCAAGACCTGGAGCGATAGAGGGTGGGGCCCTTCTCCCGCGACGACCGCGCTGCGCGCCAACGCTGCTCCGTGTGTCTTTGCGGAGAACACTCGCTCTGCGATGAGGCTGCGAGCGGCGATCCGCTCTCCCACGAACAGCACATGCGGCGTATCTTCTATCACATTCACACCTCCGCTGATCACCGGAATGAACGGCAACGAGCGCCTTGAGGCAACTACGCATTGGGCCGGCAAATCCATGAAGCACGTCCCGCCACAGACAGATGAGGCTCTCGCATGACTCCTGCGGACGACACGGAGGCCGCCTCTGGCTTCCCGGCATGCGGGCCGTTTGATGAGTCTTATGGAGGGTCGGGCTTGGTCCCGCACCAGCGGATGCAAAGCCTCGTCCCGACCGCCTGAAGGAACGGGTTTGCGAAAGGGCCCAGATGATCACAGGCCGGCCCCCGACGCCGGACCCGATGCGGGTATCCCCAGGCCGATAACTCGGCGGCCCGCAACCTAGTTGGCCTGGCGTAGGGTTGCATCCATATTGCGGCCTTTAGGACATCCCATGGGTCGCTTCCCACGGCACATCATCGAAGGAGGCTTGCATGAGTGCGGAGCCGGTTCCGCATGCCTACCGAACGGAATGCGGCAGTGTGGGAAAGTTCCAGGTACCACGCACGGCACTCTATGGGGCAGTGACCGCGAGAGTGGTGCAAGATTTCCCCAACTCGGGCATGAGAATGCCCCGCGATACGCTTCGTGCGCTGGGTCTCGGCACAGCCGCGGGGGCCAGGGTCAACGATGACCTCGGCCTTCTGGGCAATGATCGGGTGAGGGCCCATTGACACGGCGCGGGTTCCGGAGGGCAACCCAATGAATGGTGACGAGATGGAGCGACTCGCGAGTGCATTTGTCCTTCAGGGATGGGGCCCCAGCCTGGGGTCCTAGTCATAGGGCGCTCCGTGAGGATCTCCCTGAAGCGCTGGGCGGCCCTCATTGCTGCCCTCGCCTTGGTGGGGGCCTATGGAGCGCGACGCCGTTGCACGGGCAGTACCGAGGAGGCAGGGGGCCTGCGGCCGGGAGCGCAGGTCGGTGGCCTGGGCATTGAGATCCTTGCGGGTGCAGGGCAGTTCATGTCGCGACTCGAGACGGATCTTCTCCAGAGCCGGCGCTACGCCGCGGTGCAGACGATGTCGTTCGAAGGTGATTCCGCGGGAAGACGGCTCGCGGTGGCCCTTGCCGCGTGCCCTGCGCCCCAGCGCCAGCTCCTGATCGATTCATACTCACGCTTTGTGGTGAGCGACAAGTTCCGGTTCTTCCCGAAGCACTGGAGCGACCGGGCGTTGAGGCAAGAGATCGATCGAACACGCGCAATGCTGGCTGACCTCGATGCGCGCGGAGTCTCGATGAGACTCACGAATCCCATGGATCCTCTGCTCCTGCGATTCATGGCTCGGAACCACAAGAAGATGGTGGTGATTGACGACAGGGTTGCCTATCTCGGCGGCATCAACTTCTGTGATCACAACTTCGAGTGGCGTGACATGATGATTCGGATCGAGAGCGGAGAGGTGGCGTCGTTTCTTCGGGATGACTTCCTGGCGACATGGCGTGGAGAGAACCGTCGCGGGCAACGTGAGTTCGGAGGTGTCTGGCTTGCCTCTCTCGATGGCCGATGTAACGACCGCAGCCTGGCTCCCATCGTGCGCGCCATTGAGAACGCCCGGGAGAGCATCATCGTCCAGAGCGGCTACCTCACCTTCCCGTTCATTCGAACGCTGAAGGCCGCCCGCGCCAGGGGCATTCGGCTCGTGCTCCTTACCCCGGAGATGAACAATAAGCCCATTGTGAAGGATTACTTGCTGTGGGAGGCGACCCGAGCTGGGTTCGAGATCATGCTGTACCCCGGCAGGATGAGCCATCTCAAGGCGATGCTCATCGATGATTCCGTTCTTGTTGCCGGTTCATCCAACTTCGACTACCTATCCTACACGGTACAGCAAGAGCTGGTCGCCGTGGTGACCGATCCCGCTGCCATTGAGTGCTACAGGCAGCGTATCCTCGGTCCCGACCTCGCCCAGTCGATACCTTTTGCCGGTAGGGTTTCAGCCGCGGGAGGGTGGCCCAGATTTGCAGCCATGAGAACGGTAGCCGCAGTGTCGGTGGGGGTTATTCGGGTGCTCGATGCGTTGACAGGCGTCCCGCTCCCGCAGCCGGGTCTTGAATGGTACGGGAAACCTCGACCCTTGGCAAAGAGCACCCAGCAAGGGATCGCGGCGGAGCCGACGCGCTATGGTGTCTCAACCAGAGTGCAGGAGTGGTGACAGTGAACGATGGGAGCCAGAGCCGGTGGCGCAATCGCTACCGAAAGCAGATAATCCTGAAGGAAATAGGTCTTGTGGGGCAGGGGAGGATCATGGAGGGGTCGGTCTTGGTTGTGGGCGCGGGAGGGCTGGGGGGGATTGTCTCCATTCTGCTGGTTCGCGCGGGAGTGGGGACCGTGCGCATAGTGGATTCGGATGTCGTGGAGGAGGAGAACCTCCACCGGCAGATGTTGTTCACCGAAGCGGACGCCACCGCGCGGGTGCCGAAGGCCGAGGCGGCCGCCCGAATTCTTAGGGAGATCAACTCCACGGCCCGGATCGAGGGCATCGTGACCCGAGCGACCGTGCAGACCCTTCCTGAACTCATGGCGGGTATGCAGGTGGCGCTGGATGCGACAGACAACTTCCAGACCCGTGATGCCATCAACGAAGTGTGCCTGGCCTC
>JAFGKV010000057.1 GCA_016928395.1 Candidatus Fermentibacterota bacterium
CTAGTCGTTCTAGTCTGAGCGGCAGTAAAGCGTCACCGGCGCACGGGGCGCTGGTAAGATGGTACGTTACTGAGTGTGGTAGTGTCGTTCGGGGGACTATTCTCATTTTAGAATAGTGGTCAAGTCGAGGCGCAGGAAGCAAGCCGGCAGTCGGCCCGCGTCGCGGGAGACTCGAAATCAGAGATGCGAGACTCAATTCTAAGGCTCCAGGGCCACAAAGGAGCGGCGGAGGCATGGTTTCACACTGACCAAGGCACAGTAACTTGACAATTCAGCAACGGCCCCGAAGCTCCACGGGTATCAAAACGGTGAGGGGACTTGCCGCGCCGGGTGTGGAGGCCTACGAGTGCCGGGTGCAGAGAAGCGGAGGATTGCCATGGTGGTGAAACGGGTATGGGTAGTGGCCATGGGTGCGTTGATTCTGCTTGCCGTGTTCGCCTGCTCGACAAAGCAGACCTACGTGACCATCGGGACAGGTGGCGTCACGGGGATCTACTACCCCACCGGCGGCCATATCGCTAAACTGGTGAACAAGAAACGCGCTGTCTACGGCCTCCGCTGCACCGTGGAATCAACTGGCGGCTCCGTGTTCAACATCAATGCAGTGGCCTCGGGCTACTTGGAGTTTGGCATCGCCCAGTCAGACCGGCAATACCAGGCGCTTTACGGCCTGGCGGAATGGGCTGACACGGGGCCGATCGCTTCCCTCAGGGCAGTTTTCAGCATCCATCCTGAGGCAGTCACCTTGGTGGCGGCCGATGACGCGGGCATTATGACCATCGACGACCTCCGAGGCAAGCGCGTCAACCTGGGAAACCCCGGATCGGGCCAGCGGCAGAACGCCCTTGATGCACTGACTGCCAGCGGGCTGAATTGGGAATCGGACATCCATGCGGAGGCCGTCAAGGCTGACGCGGCACCGACTCTCCTGCAGGACGGCCGCATCGACGCCTTCTTCTACACGGTCGGGCATCCCAGCGGCAACATCCTCGAAGCCACTGCCGGCAGGCGGCGAGTACGTTTCATTCCCATCGTGGGTGCCGGGATCGATTCCCTGGTGATCGCCAAGCCCTACTACGCCAGGGCGACCATCTCCTCGAGGCACTACCCGCGGGCCCTGAATGCGTCAGACGTGCCGACCTTTGGCGTCAAGGCCACGGTGGTGACTTCCGTCGACGTACCCGCCGACATCGTCTATGCCGTCACCAAGGAGGTGTTCGACAACCTTCCAGCATTCAAGAAACTCCATCCCGCCTACGAACACCTGACCGTAGCCACCATGAGGGAAGGTCTCTCCGCCCCCCTCCATGAAGGGGCACTGCGTTACTTCCGTGAAGCAGACCTCATGGAGGCCAGATGACGAAATGCCCCCATAGGGTTCCTTCGAGCTCCCAGATGAGTTCCTGGGCAAAGATGGGTGTTGCAGCCGGCTGAATCCCGAATCCCTGCCTCATGACGGACACGAGAGACACGCCGCTGCCGCCTGAGGCATCTGAGGCTGACGAGGGGGCCAGAACCAGGGCCCTGACCGGGCTGTCCGCCCGCATCGTGTTCGTCATTGCCGTGCTCTGGTCTCTCTTTCAGCTTTCGATAGCCAGTTGGTGGATTCTGGATTCGGTCACGATCCGCTGCGTGCATCTTTCGTTCGCGCTGATGCTGGCGTTCCTGACCTATCCCTGGCGCCGACGCGGCTACGCCGATGCCGCTGCCACCGGCATCTCACGCGTGGATCTGGTGCTGGCGGGGCTCGGTGCGCTGGCGGCACTCTATCTCGCGTTGGACTACGTCGGTATTGCCGGAAGACAGGGCAGCCCCATTCTGCGGGATTTGCTGACAGGATTCGTGATGCTGCTGCTCCTCCTGGAGGCGACCCGCCGCGTGGTCGGCCCGGCCCTTCCCCTTATCTGCAGCCTCTTCTGCATCTACAGTTTTGTCGGGCCCCATATGCCGCATGTGATTTCGTTCAAGGGCGTTTCGCTGGGGCGTTTCGTGGGCCAAATGACCATGTCCACCGAAGGGATCTACGGCATACCGCTCCACGTGTCGGCATCGGTGGTGTTCCTGTTCGTGCTCTTCGGCGCCATGCTGGAGAAGGCCGGTGCGGGTGCGTTCTTCCTGCGCCTGGCACTTTCCCTTCTGGGCGGTTTCCGCGGCGGACCCGCCAAGGCGGCTATCCTGAGCAGCGCCAGCACCGGGTTGTTCTCCGGATCGAGCATTGCCAATATCGTCACGACGGGAACCTTCACGATTCCCATGATGAAGCGGGTCGGGTATCCGGCCAAGAAGGCGGCGGCCATCGAGGTGGCGGCCAGCACCGACGGACAGCTCATGCCTCCCATCATGGGCGCCGCGGCCTTCATCATCGCCGAGTACGTCAATGTCCCGTATCTGGAGGTCGTCAAGGCGGCGGCCATCCCAGCCTTGGCGTCATACGCGGCGCTGTTCTACATCACCCATCTGGAGGCCTGCAAACTGGGACTGCGCGGTCTGCCGCGGGAGGAGCTTCCCCGGCTTCGGTCGGTGCTGTCCAGCGGGTGGCACTACCTCGTGCCTTTGGCATTCCTGCTGTATCAGCTCATCGTCCTGCGGCGATCACCCGATGCGTCGGTGTTCAATGGTATCTGGCTCCTGGCGCTGATCATGCTGATTCAGCGTCCCATTCGCGCCCTGGCCAAAGGGGAGCCGATGGCACCCGCGCTTCGTCTCGGTGTCGAGCAGATCATGCAGGCTTTGTCCCGGGGCGCGCGCAACATGGTGGCAGTCGCCTTGGCAACCGCGGCGGCCGGTGTCATCGTCGGCGTGGTCACCATGGGGCTGGGAGGGCTGGTCACCGAGGTGATCGACGTACTGTCGGGCGGCAACATCCTCCTGATGCTGATCATCACGGCTATTGCCAGTCTGATTCTCGGCATGGGGCTCCCCACGACCGCTACCTACATCGTCATGGCATCGCTCACTGCCCGGGCAATGGTGGAATTGGCGGCATGGAACGACTTCGTCATGCCGCTGTTGGCTGCGCATCTGTTCTGCTTCTACTTCGGGATTCTGGCCGATGACACGCCGCCCGTGGGCCTGGCGGCCTACGCGGCGTCTGCTATTGCCCGCTCAGCACCCATCCCCACGGGATTGCAGGGCTTCATGTATGACATCCGCACGGCCATCATCCCCTTCATGTTCGTCTACAACACCGACATCATCCTCCACGGGATCACCAGTTGGCCTCTGGGCATCCTGATCCTGGTCATGACGTCGGCCGGCGCGTGCTCCTTCGCGGCGGCTACCCAGGGATGGTTCATCACGCGCAACCGATGGTACGACACAGTGCTGCTGCTGGCGGCAACCTTCTCCCTCATGCGCCCTGACTTCATCGCGCAGACGCTCTTGGGCGACCCAGCCCTCCGCCACGCCACCTACCCCATCGGCCTGACCATCCTCGCCGCCACCTGCCTACTCCAGCGCGCTCGCCGATCTCCCAACAGCTCGTAGGTGGGGTTCGCGCAGCGTATCCCGACGACCCTCCATCCATCAGTAAGGAACTTAGGGGACATTGGTACCGAAGGTACTTGATGAGAGTCCGGGGAGATGGTAGAGTTGACTGCACTATGCCACGAGGACCACGGTTAGACGCCCCCGTCGCACTCCACCATGGGATGGGCTCGAGGGATCGATGGGCTGACGATCCTGCAACTCCGGCCCTTGACCTTCCCGGAAGAGGGAACCTACCGTCTCGTCGCGAAGCCCGCAGGCGGCCGGACCCGTGCGCTCTACTCCTTCGATGTCAGCATCGTACGATGAGGATCAGTCGCTGCGCTATTCTCAGCTTGGAATTGTGCTGCAGAAGACGCTTCACGGCTCAGTCGATTTGTGGCGCACGGGACGGAGGAGCTCGGGGGCAAATCCTGGATCTACACTCATCCGTCCCGCGGCCTTGGCAGTGGCCTCCTTGGGCTAGCTCTCTCCATCCCCGCCTGGATTCCTCGAACGGGTCGTTCAATGACAAGGGGAGCGCGGGTGAACCGAGAGAAATGAGGAGCACAGCCGTCATCACCCGATTCATCCGGGCGATCCAGGACTTCGGCGCTGAGTGCCCGAACCGAAACATAGACCGGGGCAGCAGATGCATGACCCGACATGGATTCCTTCACTACGAGCCGGGCCCTGACCTTACCGAATCGAGCCAGTGTCGGCCAGCAGAGTCACGAACCGGAATGAGCGTTGCGCACTCTCGTTCACTGGAATAAGCTGCACGTACAGCTTGTGGCCGGGGCCTGCTCCCGGTCAGGCTGCGGGAACACTTCCAGCAGCCACGCGGTCTTCGCAGCAAGGAGGAACCACATGTACGTGCGCACCTCATCCTTGGGTCTCGTCGTTGTGCTCACGCTCAGTGTCGCAGGATTCGGTAGCGCCCGCGCCGAGATCCCACAGGTCATCAGCTATCAGGGCAAGATCACGGATGGAACCGGTACTCCTGTTCCCGACGGACCCTACAACATGCGGTTCAACATCTACGATACCGAGACAAGCGGCACGTCGCTGTGGTACAGCAGCACGGTGAACGTACAGGTCACTGACGGAGTGTTCAGTGTTCTCCTCGGAGGGAGTGGGCAGCCGGCAATCGACCTTCCCTTTGATGCTGACTACTGGCTCAACGTGTGGATAGAAGGCACTACGCAGACGCCACGGCAGAGGTTGGGCAGCGTGGGGTATGCTTACATGGCCAGCGGGGTAGTGCCGGGGACCGAAGTCTCAGGTCCCGTGACAGGCGGGAGCCTCACCGCCCTGAAAGCTACGAATACGTCTACGACTGGATCAACATTCGGTCTCTACGGGACGAGCACGTCCACCGCCGGAACCGGGGTCAGGGGAGATGCGCTGGCGACCACAGGCACGACCTTTGGGGTTCGCGGTGCGTCGCTATCGACCTCGGGAGCCGGCGTCTACGGCTCGGCCGACGCCACCGCTGGCACCGCCTCCGGCATCTATGGTTTGAGTTTCTCGACATCGGGGAGAGGCGTCTACGGCGCCGCAGCAGCAACGTCGGGAGTCACCCATGGCGTGTACGGTGAGACGATCTCCGGGTCGGGGAGGGGCGTCTACGGGGTTGCGGGGGCGAGCACGGGCACGGCGTACGGCGTCTACGGGAAGAGCTCCTCGACAGCCGGAACCGGCGTTCGAGGCTCCGCTGAAGCATTATCCGGTAATACGGTAGGGGTCTATGGCAGCAGTTCATCTCCCACAGGAAAGGCACTGTACGGCGAGGCCCTGGCAACATCGGGGATTGCGTTCGGTGTCTTCGGATACACCGCATCTTCGTCGGGGAGAGCCGTAGCAGGCTTCGCTGCAACAGGGGGAGGATCAACGTACGGTGTACACGGCCAGAGTGCTTCGACCTCAGGAAGGGGCGTGTACGGCTGGGCCTCGGCGACTGGCGGTACTACGTATGGTGTGCACGGACTGTGCCAATCAGGCACTGGGTATGGGGTCTATGGAGAGAATAGCTCAACGTTGGGATTCTGCGCAGGTGTGTACGGAACGAGCGCGTCCCAGGCAGGCTACGGCATGCTGGGGGAAAACACTGCCACGACCGGCACATGCTACGGCGGAAGGTTCGAGAGCGAATCCGACGGCGGCAGAGGCGTCTATGGGTATGCGTCGGCGTCGAGCGGCACAACGTATGGTGTATACGGGAGAAGCGACTCTCCATCAGGCTACGGCGTCTACTACTCAGGTGGGATCAACGGTTCCGGGCTCATGCGAACGGTTGTGTTGACCTCGCAAGGACCAACTGGCCTTGATGCCCTGTCGGCAGCCGGAAGCTGGGTCGAGGATTTCGGCGAGGGGCGGCTGATGAAGGGTCGCTCTCACATCGACCTGGATCCCCTCTTTCTGGAGACCGTGACCATCGACGATGCCACCCCGATGAAGGTCTTCGTCGAGCTCAGCGGGAGATGCCGCGGCGTCTATGTTGAGCGAGGCCAGACGGGTTTCGATGTCATCGAGCAGGACGATGGCACCAGCGATGTAGGCTTCTGCTATCGCGTGGTCGCCAAGCGCCGGGGTTTCGAGGAGAAGCGCCTGGACTACTGTGAGGCGGCGGAGAGCGATTCCCATTTGTTCCCCGAACTTCGTGAGAGGGAACGCCAGGAGGGGCAGGAACGAACCCAAATGCAGTGACGGACCATCCTCCTAATGCAGGAGCTTCCGGTCGTCGCACCGAGACTGTAGAGACCTCGGGGGGTTGTCTGAAGACCCATCTCGGAATACTCCAGAGAATGGGAAGGATCTTGAGATCACTATTCTAATCTCTTGATCATCCGTCCCGCGTACGTGGCTGTGGCCTCCCGTGTCCGTCTTTGTCCGCCCCGGTCTGGATTACCCCAATCAGTCGGGCAATGATGAGGCAGCCGGTTGAGGCACACAGCCCCATCGGGAGCGACAGCTGCACTAGCGAAGAACGGAGAGAAGCCCGGCGGCGACAGCTATTCTCACGTGAGAATAGTCTGCATCGAGGTCTTCCAGAGGTCTCATCAGCCGTCTGTCATGCGCCGCAGAACCGCACGGCGTCAAGACGAGCCATCCTTGCACCCCCGTGGTGCCGCGCGAGAACCGCCGCACAGGGAGTCACGCCACCCCCGCCTGAACTGGTCAGCGAACCAGGAGACGGGTGCCGCAGTGGGCCGCGAGCTCCCGGGCAGCCGATACTTCCTCGGGACTGAGTACCGCGCCCACCACGGATGCCCAGGCGTCCGGTAGATGGCGGACCGCCCTGCGAAGGAATTCTACGACCCAGGGCCACGCCTCGTCGCCGGCAGCCGGGCACGAGACCCGAACATAGCTGGCGGCATCGGGCGCGTTCAGCGACACATTGACGCGATCAATGCACCCGACGAGCCGGGAGATGATGTCCGTGTGGTGAATGAGTTCGGCCTGCCCGTTGGTGTTCAGGCGTACCGGCAGGCCCTGTGTCGTGGCCCACCGGGCGATCTCCAGCAGTTCCTCGATGCGCAGCGTGGGCTCACCATACCCGCAGAACACGACCTCGATCGGATCACGGCCGGCGGCGAGTCGGCGCTGTAGAGCGGCAAGATACGCGGCAGCCGGATGCTCCCGGGATAGACGAAGATCGAACTCCCCGAGTCGGAAATGGTGGGCTGTCCGCCCGCAGAAGGTGCATTCATTGGTGCACCGGCTGGTGAGGTTCACGTAGAGGCGTAGCGGGCGGTACTCGTAGATCAGGCAGTCCATATGCCTCATCCCCGCCGTCGCATCACCCATGAGAGAATCCGGTCGGCCCCATGCGCCGCCGCCAGGATCAGGATGGAATCCCCTGGTATGCGGTAGCGGATACCTCCGTGGAAGAGCGCGTGCATCGCCAGATACCCAAACCAGCTCATGACCGACATGGCCACAACCGGGTGCCGCCACCCGGCGAATCCGCCCGCCGAGGCCAGTGCCAGGAGCAAGGCAAATGATGCGCTGCCGGCGAGGTCGGCGAGACCTGATCGCACCGTAGATCCCGTGAACCTGAGGTACCAACGTACCCGCAACCAGCACAGGTGGACAAAGTATCGGGGATTGCAGCGTATGTACAATTTGGCTCGCGCCAGCAGCACACGGTTACGCTGCACCTCGGGCATGGTCTCGGGAAACTGAGGAAACTCCTCCAGTTCGCGGCACGTGAGACGATCCAACAAGGTACGCGGGATCGGCAACCCGACACGTTCGAGCTGAAGCTGCTGAATGCCGGGATGGTTCTGCATCCAAAGATTCAGGCCGTCCTTCGTCGGCATCAGACGATACTCGCCCATGACCACGCCATTGCGGATCACCCAGGGGGCTGTCGTCAGAGCAAAGGCCAGGAGAGCGAAGGGAAGCGATCGCGCCGTCGTGCGGCGCATCACGGCTGCGATGACCACCGCCAACGCGCCAACGGGCAGCATGGCTGACCTGGCGAGAAAAGCCGCCCCCGACGCGAGCCCGAACAAGAGTGCCCGACCCTTCCCGGGAACCGCAATCCACCGCGCCCATAGGGCTAGAGCGACGGCCTGCAGAAAGATGAACAGGGTCTCGGTGGTCACCATGCCCGTGTAGTATACGGCATGGGGGAAGAAAGCGAAGCCCAGGCTGGCCAGCAGCCCCACGCGAGAGGTCAGCGTCGCCCCAGCAATCCACAGGGCCACAGCCGTGAACGCGCCCAGCAGCGCCTGCGCAATTCGTATCAGCGGGACATTCCCCGCCGATACCGCGTCCAGCCCTCCCACCATGAGTGGATAGAGCGGCTCGATGATGGCGGTCTGCTTCCCCTCCAAGGCGACACCCATGCCTGGGTCATATGGATCGATCCAGTACTCGAAGACCTTCCGCTTCCACTCCCCTCCCTCCAGGGGATGGTACTCGCGGGGCGTGAGGGTCAACCCCTTACCCTCGGCCACCGCCCGGCCCATGCGCAGGTACATGCGTTGATCCTCCAGGGGCCGCATGAGCTCCGGGCCCCTGGGGATAACGAATGCCAGGCGGATCGCTAGAGCGACAGAGAACACGATCCAGGCCGGCTTCAGTCGCACCATCACGGGGAAGCCTCCCGAAGAGATGGCATGACGAGCGGTATCGCCGAACGAGATGCCCCACGCGTCTTCAGGAGGCATCCGGTCATTTCAGACGTAGGGGAAGCCGCGCCCTCCCCATCGAATACGCGGCCCGGAAAAGCCGACGCGGATAGCCACGGGAAGCCGCGCCCAGGCGTGCAGATCATGGGCTTGTCATCCTCTTCGCGGCAGTGATCCACAGTCGAAGCTCCATGGCTGAGGGAGGATCCTCCCCCCACCGTGCCATGAGAGTATCGGCATTGCATCGGGCCAGTTCGGCAACCCTGCAGATCCCCAGGCCTTCCAGCTCCAAGGCCCGGGGAAGTCCCAGTCCGCGGTGCCGGGCCATATCCAGAAGCCGGCACCAGCGATCAGGAACCACCTTCCCTTCGGACAATGCGGGGCACAGCTCGAAGGCGACACGGTGCGCCGGGATTCCGATGGAATCATCCCATCCGGGAAGGTCCCTGGCCAGGGGCACGAATGACCTGACGGAGCCATGGTCTATCAACGCGAATCCCGCTATGCTCACCGGTATGGTCACAACGAACGACCACAACAGCCTCCGAGCACACACTCCACGTGCTGTTGCGTGGCCATCGGCATTGAGGCGACGTACCGCCGACCAGAAGGAATAGGTGGCTAGCGCGAACGGCGGAAACCCCAGAAACCCAAGGATGGGCATCTCGAATACCTTGCCTTCCTCCAAACCCGGTACCGTGTAGATCCACCGGCTCAAGGAGTATGCGTTGAACAACTCCCACAAGCCCCCCACCACGAATCCGGCGGTGAGCAGCCGAAGCAGTGTCGCGGGGCGCCCCTGTGAAAGCTCCGTCAGGATGGTGGATACGCTCCTTCGGGCCACGCAGGGCTCGATCAGAAGCGGGGCGAACAGCCACGTGAGGGGGAAGCAGCAGCGTGGCCATGCCAGGGACAACAGCAATGCGACTGCTCCTGCCACCATAATGATTCGAAGGAGGCGACCCGTGAGGTCGAATTCCGGCCACTTCGTCTTCCCGAAGAGCCCGATGTGCCGCAAAGCATCGTGGGTAAGCAAGGTCAACGGGATCACGGTGGCGAATGCGGTCCAGAACCCACACCAGCGAAGGCCCCTGGACGGAGGCAGCATCACATAATACCAGTTCTGGAGCCGAAGCCCCACGATATCGAAGAACACCCACCAGACTACCGACCACGGAAGCACAACGAGGAAGTCTCTCCCCCACGCCTCCAACGGGCGGGGCCTGATCGCGGCCAGAACTCCAGCCAGAATGCCGAGGTAGCTCCACCATGAGGCCTGATAGAACCACATACCCCACGCCAGGTCCCCCTCGAGAACCCTACTCCAGGCCAATCCGTGAACCCCGACTCCCACCACACAGAGGATGATGCCAGACACCCGTGTTGGCATCATGTGCCGGGTGCCTCGATGAGCCCGGTGACGGAACCCAGGGCGACTCCGTCCGAAGAAGAGAAGGGTCTCGTCCTCGGCATCGAGTCACGGCCCGTGCGACACATGCCAGCCGCGGCATTCAGTGATCGGTGCATGCAAAACTTTCCTCAGGCACAGAGTCGGCGCTCCTCGGGTATCGTGTGGGGCGCAGTTGTCGATTCGTCCAAGTATGGCTCCGCGCCGGGCTTGCGCAACGGGGCCTCGGTCGGCATGATGGCGTGACATAGTGGGAACTGATGGATTACGAGAAAGGAGAGGCGCACCGGCCGATGATTACCACGAGGACCTACACGGTCACCCCCCGATTGCCAGACGCACTCCGTCCCATCGAAGACCTGGCCTACAACCTCTGGTGGACTTGGAATCCTTCGGCTCAGGACCTGTTTCGGAGCATCGATCCCGATCTGTGGGAGGAGACCCGCCACAATCCGGTCAGACTCCTCGGCGGCGTTCCTCCCCGGAAGTTGGAGCGCCTCGCCCGCGACGAGCACTTCATGCACCGTTTGCAGCAGGTCCATGACCGGCTCACCCGATACCTGGGATACCAGACATGGTACACTCGGACCCACGGCGACACCGCCGTCGGGACCATCGCCTATTTCTCCGCCGAGTACGGGCTGCATGAGTGTCTTCCGATCTATTCAGGCGGTCTGGGGGTGCTGTCAGGGGATCATCTGAAGTCGGCGGCGGACTTGGGCCTCCCACTTATCGGCGTAGGGCTGCTGTACCGCCACGGCTACTTCGGCCAGCGCATCAACCGAGACGGATGGCAGCAGGAATCCTATCCTGAGAATGACTTCTACACAATGCCCATTCAGCCCGTGAAAGATGACGGGGGGCGTGACATCACGGTCATCGTCGATATTCTGGGGCGAAACGTTGAAGTCGGCGTGTGGAAGGCGAGCGTCGGCCGCGTACCCCTGTACCTCCTTGACACGAACCGAAAGGCCAATGCTACGGAAGACCGCGCCATCACGGGCGAACTCTATGGGGGCGACCAGGATACCCGCATCCGCCAGGAAATCGTGCTGGGGATCGGCGGCATGCGTGCCCTGGCCTCTTTGGGCACCATTCCTGCGGTGTGCCACATGAATGAGGGGCATTCGGCGTTCCTGGGCCTGGAGCGCATGCGAACCCTGATGCACGAGCATGAACTGAGTTTCGCCGAGGCAGTCGAGATAGTCGCGGCCTCCACCTTGTTCACCACCCACACGCCGGTGCCGGCAGGTATCGACAGCTTCCCTCCCGACTTGGTGATCCGGTACTTCGGCAGTTACATTGAAGAATTGGGAATCTCCAAAGACGAGTTCCTCAACCTTGGCCGGCGGAACGAAACCGACAACACAAGCCCGTTCAGCATGGCGGTTCTTGCCCTGCGGCTATCTGGCCACGCCAATGCGGTGAGCGCGTTGCATGGAGAGATCTCCCGCCGCATGTGGGAATCCATGTGGCCAGGAGTTCCCCGCAGTGAGATCCCCATCGGCCATATCACCAACGGCGTCCACACCAGAACCTGGCTGTCCGACGAGTTCGAGCGCCTGTATGACCTCTACTTGGACCCCACCTGGGTGGAGAACCCCATTGACCGCCGGCCCTGGATGCGGGTCGATCGAATCCCTGACGCCGAGCTCTGGCGAAGCAAGGAGCGGCTCCGCGAGCGGCTGATCGCCTATGCACGACGAAAGTTGCGCGGCCAGCTTGAGCACCGCGGCGCCCACAAGAACATAATCCTTCAGGCCAGCGAGGTCCTGGATCCCGAAGCCCTGACCATAGGTTTCGCGCGACGATTCGCGACCTACAAGCGGGCGACCCTCATCTTCCGCGACCCCGACCGTCTCCATGCACTTCTGTCGGATCCGCACCGGCCAGTCCAGCTACTCTTCGCAGGCAAAGCTCATCCCCGGGATCTTGAGGGCAAGGAGTTCATCCGAACCGTGGTGAAGTTCGCCAATGAGGAACGGTTCCGTCAGCATATCGTGTTTCTGGAAAACTACGACATGATGGTAGCCCGTTACATGGTCCAAGGCGTCGACGTATGGATGAACACTCCGCGGCGCCCCATGGAGGCCAGCGGCACCAGCGGCATGAAAGTACCCATCAACGGCGGCATCAACATGAGCGTGCTGGACGGGTGGTGGTGTGAAGGACACAACGGCGAGAACGGGTGGGCCATAGGCGCGGGCGACGAATTCGAGGATTTCGCCTACCAGGACGAGGTCGAGTCCATGGCCCTCTACGGCCTCCTGGAGGACGAGATAGTACCGCTGTTCTACCAGCGAGGCCCCGACCGGCTTCCCCGCGACTGGATCGCCACCATGAAGAACTCCATTAAGTCCCTCTGCCCGTTCTTCAATACCAACCGGATGTTGGAGGACTACACCCAGCAATACTACCTGCCGAGCATCTTCCAGTGGAACGTACTCACCAAAGACGACATGGCCGAGGCTCGGCAGTTGAGCACGTGGCGTGAGAAAGTCCGCAACGAGTGGGATAACGTGCGGGTTCTGGGCGTCGAGGCCGCCGTAGATCAACCGATTTCCATGGGAGGAGATCTGAAGGTCAAGGCGATGGTCGTGTTAGGCGCCCTGTCGCCGTCTGATGTGGCGGTGGAACTGTACCATGGCCCGGCGGACCCTGACGGCCGTGTGATCGACGGAAGACCCATTCGTCTGAAGCCCAGCAAGGCACGTCAGGATGACGCGTGGGTGTTCACGGGCTTGAGCCCGTGCGATTTCGCCGGTCGCCACGCATTCTCCGTACGCGTGGTCCCCTGGCGGCCGGGCATGGCTCAGCCGCTGGAGATGGGCTACATGACCTGGTGGTAGATACCCTCACTGCGCCAGGAGTTCACGGTTCGGCGTCTCTTCGCGGCGTGTTCACGGTGAATTCTTCTGATGAACGCCAGTACCCGTGGAGGAAGGCCCCGAACCCGGGGGTCAATCGGCAGTCGGCAGTCCGGCAGTCCGGCCTGATTAGTGAACCCTGAACCCTTGTTTGAGAGAACATGCAAAGCTCATACAGATACGCGTACTCGCGCTCGAGTGCCCAGCTCGTCGATTACGATTGCGATTACGACACCGAGAGCGAGACCGACCCCGAGCTCTCTCGCCGGTGGGCGAGCAGGGGCGAGCATGGACAGAGTGGGAGGGCCTTCAGGCCCGACAGGGGTGGCGTGTCGCGGCTGAAGCCGCTCCTGCAGGGAAGCCGCGGCACCGCGCACCTGCAATGCGCCGTCCTCTCAACCTTGAACACCCTGAGTGCCTTCGCCGTCGGAGGCCCGACTGAACCCTGAACCCTGGAGCCTGCGAGCGAAGCGAGGCCGGCAGTCGGCAGTCGGCAGTCCGGCAGTCCGGCCTGACCCGTGAACCCTTCTTTGAGAGTCCGCGTTCAAAGGGCTCGTGGTAAACCGCCCCAGGCTGTAGCCACGTCGCTCTGTGACGTGTCGCCCGGCGCAGAGCGCCGCGGCTTCTACAACTCGGCGTACCCTCAACCCCGAAAGATCTGAGTGCGCCCCGCGCCGTCAGAGGTCCGACTGAATACTGAACCCTGCTATCTGAAGGAACCGACCGCCTCATTCACCTCGTGTTCGGTGGTGGCGCCCCAGGCAAAAGGGCCATATACTGCGGCGGCTGTGACGCGCTCTTTCACGAAACATCAGATGATACTGTATGCCTCTCTGCCACAGGAGACCCCATGGCGAACCATCCCCTGGTGATCGGCCCGACTTTTGAGGAGATGCTGCATCCCTGGAAGATACCGGCTGCGATCCGCTCCCACGCGCAGCGCATGCGCACCGAAGACCCACTCGATCCCATCAACCTATTCAATATTACGTGGCGCACACCTGATGACTCCATCGCCTACATGCTGTTGCCCAAGGAATTCACCGGCGTTGAGGCTCCCATCGCGGTGCTCTACAGCAAAGACTTCCCTACGGGCTCTCACAAGGTGGGAGCTGCCTACTCAGTGCTGGTGGAGAAGGAACTGACGGGTGAGGTGGACCCGGCCCGGCACACTCTTGTGTGGCCATCCACAGGAAACTACGGGATCGGCGGCGCCTGGGTCGGATGCCGGATGCAGTTCGATTCACTGGTGATCTTGCCAGAGCTCATGAGCACCGAGCGATTCGACATCGTCCGCAGCTACGGCGCCCGCCTGGTACTGACGCCGGGATGCGAGAGCAATGTCAAGGAGATCTACGACAAGTGCAAGGAACTGGTGGCCGCGGATCCCGAGAGAGTGCGCGTACTCAACCAATTCGAGGTCATCGGCAACTACCGCTTCCACTACTTCGTCACCGGCAATGCCATCATCGAGCTTGCGGAGGAACTTCACCATCGTGGGATCGGCTCGGGGCGGGTCGCAGCCTTCTGTTCCGCCATGGGCTCCGCCGGTACTATCGCCGCCGGCGACCGGCTGAAACAGGTTTTCCCCGAGACGCTGACCATAGGTCTGGAACCGATCCAATGTCCGACCCTGATCCTCAATGGATACGGCGGCCATGATATCCAGGGCATCGGCGACAAGCATGTGACATGGATTCACAATGTGATGAACATGGATGCCATGATGGCCATCGACGATATCGAATCCAAGCAGGGGCTTCAGCTTCTCCTCGAGTCGCCGGGCCCTGAGGTGCTGGTAAGCCGGTACGGCGTACCCGAGGACTCATTGTCCCTGATGAGAGAGATCTTCGGCATCAGCGGCGTCTGTAATGTGCTGGGCGCCATCAAGACAGCCAAGTACTACCGTTTGGGCCCCCAGGATTTGATCGTCACGGTGTGCACCGATGCCAGGGATCGTTATGGCAGCGTCATGGCACAGCTCACCGACACCTTCGGCCCCATGGACGAGACCGAAGCAGCGGTCAGGTTCGTGAGCATCTTCGGACGCCAGAAGACCGACTGGATCCAGGAGGGCGACCGGGCGACACGGCTTCGATGGCATCACTTGAAGTACTACACGTGGGTCGAGCAGCACGGCAAGGACATCAAGGAGCTGGATGCGCAGTTGTCCCAGGAGTACTGGGTGGCCCACCAGGAGCGAATCCAGGAGATCGACCGCCTGATTACAGGAGCCCGTGGCGCATGATGCCTTCAGTTGACGGAACACCTCAGATCAACGCGGCCGGCAGGCGAACGCTTCGCGTGGTGTTCAACGGCACGCCCACCACGGCCGTCCACGGCGCCACCGTGGCCGAGCTGTTGCGCGACTACCCCCATCCTAATCCTCTGCCGCCGCTGGGAGCTCTGGTCTCCTACCGGCTTACCGGGCTTCACTATGAGCTGGTGTCGGATTGCACCGTGCACACCGTTGACTATGCCAGCAAGGGTGGCGCGTCCATCTACCGGCGCACAGCCACCGTCATCCTCCTGGAAGCGGTCACTGAGCTCTTCCCCGGCGCAAGGGTGGAAGTCGGCCAGTCGGTGGGCCACGGCTACTTCTTCGAGATCTCCATGCCCGACGGCCGCCCCCTGTCCGAGGCCATTGTCGAAGGCGTGTGTGCCCGCATGCACGAAATCGTCAAACGAGACCTCCCCTTGGTGCCGATACGCATCTCGGTGGAAGAGGCCATCGAGGTGTTCAACGGTTCGGGCTATCCCGAAAAGGCCCGACTCCTGCAGACTCTGCCTCACTCCAAGATCTGGTGGATCGACCTGGGCGGGTACGAAGATATCCTCCACGGCCCACTGGCTCCGTCCACTGGCGTGGTCGATGTGTTTGCACTGGAAGCGTACGAGCACGGAGCCATCCTCCGGTTTCCCGATCCGAAGTTCCAGATGCGGTACTCGCGAGGCCGGCAGGACAAGTTGTTCTCCGTATTCAGGGAGACCCGGGCCTGGAATCAGGAGATCGGCATCCACAATGTCGCCGACCTCAATGCCGCCGTGCTGCGAGATGAGACTGCCGAGGTCATCCGGGTAGCTGAGGGCTTCCAGGAGAAGAAACTGGCCAGCATCGCCGATCAGATCTCGCAGGAACGGGGCAAGATCCGGCTGGTGCTGGTGGCCGGGCCTTCCTCATCCGGGAAGACGACTTTCACCAAGCGATTGGGTGTGCAGCTCAGGGTGAACGGCCTGCGCCCCGTCGCACTCAGCATGGACAACTACTATGTCGACCGGGAGCGAACCCCCCGGAATCCTGATGGTACCTACAACTTCGAGTCGCTGGATGCCCTTGATGTAGATTACCTCAATGCCGACCTCGCACGCCTCCTGGACGGCGAGTTGGTAGAAACCCCCATCTTCTCATTCACGGAAGGGAAACGACGATCAGACAAGACAAACCGCCTTCTGCTGGGGCCGGATCACGTCCTCGTGATGGAGGGGATTCATTGCCTGAATGAGCGCATTTCCAAGGCCGTGCCCCGGGATGCGAAATTCAAGATTTATGTCTCGGCATTGACTCAGCTCATCATAGATTCCCATAGCCGCATTTTTACCTCCGATTCCCGGCTCATTCGTCGAATCGTCCGCGACCGGCTCTTCCGCGGCTATTCGGCGGAGCAGACCATCGATGGGTGGGACAGCGTACGCGCCGGAGAGAATCGCTACATCTTCCCCTTCCAGGAAGAGGCCGATGTGCTGTTCAACTCGGCGCTGGTCTACGAGAAACCCGTGCTGAAGACCTATGCGCAACGCTTCTTGCTGACCGTGCGGCGCAATACCCCCGCCTACACTGAGGCTCATCGGCTGCTGGCATTTCTGGACTACTTCGTGCCCATCTTTCCCGAGGAGGTTCCACAGAACTCCCTACTCCGGGAGTTCATCGGCGGCAGTTCATTCACGTATTGATGAGCCCGGGCCGCACGCCGCGATACTCATAGGAGGATCCATGTTCGATCTGCTCTCCCCCCATGTGGCCCACCGGGAGGCCTGGCGGTGTCTGGTGTGCTGGGATGCCCCGTGCACTGCCGCCTGCCCCGTGCATGTGCCGATCCCCGAGTTCATCGCGCGGCTGCGATCCAACGATGTGGTAGGCGCCGAGGAGCTGGTCAGGGAGGCCAACCCCCTCATCAGCACCTGCGGCGAGATTTGCCCCGACGAGCAGTATTGTTCCCGCGCCTGCGTCCTCCGTGATGCCGAAGGGCCCATCCGCGTACGCGAACTCCATCGCTTCGTCACCGCCAGCGCCCATGCGCCCTGGCCGGCATGGGCTCCCTCCAGGCCCGAACGTCTCGCCGTGGTGGGTGCCGGGCCGGCCGGCATCGCCTGCGCCCGGGAGCTGGCTGCTCTGGGATGGGGTGTGGATGTGTACGAGCGTGATGCGGCGGCCGGAGGGGTCGTCCGCCATGCTCTGGCGGTAGGGCGCTTCGCCGTGGAGCGGCTCGACAGTGATCTCGATGCCCTTCGCGGAGCTCCCATCACGTGGCACATGGGCCACGCTGTCCCATCTTTGAGAGAGATCCTGGAATCCTACGCCGCGGTCTTCTATGCACCGGGCACCCATCGGGATGTACTCCTGGACCTTCAGGGAGAGGATACGCTGATGGTATCGGGCATGGAGTTCCTGCGGGGATGGCGTATGGGCCAAGGCCTGGATCTGACGGGAAAAGAGGTTGTGGTCGTAGGCGGCGGCAATGCCTCGCTGGACGTTGCCTTGACCGCATGCCATGCGGGCGCGGCGAGGGTCGTGCTGGTCTACCGGCGCGGGCCCCGGGAGATGCCCGTGTGGCGCCGCGAGCTGGAGCAAGCCTCATCCAAGGGCATCAGCGTTGAGTACTATGCCCATCCGGTGGGGATCATCGCGGAAGCAGGGGTTGTGCGAGGCCTCCAGTGCCGCCGCACGAGACTCGTGGATCACGGCGGGCGCCGCCCTGTTCCCGAAGACATGGAGGGTTTCGATTTCATCCTGCCCGCAGATGTGCTACTCCGGGCCGTGGGATCCGAGCCTGAGCGTGACGAGGATGTCGACGTGCGCTGGGGCAGCAAGGCAACGGTGCCGGTCACCGAAGCGATGGAAACCTCCAGGCGCGGGCTGTTCGCCGGCGGCGACCTCGTGTCCCGGGAGGGTACGGTGGTGGCCGCGGCATCCCACGGCCTGCGTGCCGCCCGCGCCATCCATCGTATGCTGGGGGGACGATCATGAGCGCGCCGGCACTGCGTCCGAGTCCCACCGTGAATCTGGAAACGGCCTTTCTCGGCCTTCGGCTGGAGAATCCCTTTCTCCTGTCGGCAGCCCCCAGCACCGATGATCTGGACATGGCTCGCCAGGGCCTGGACGCGGGCTGGGCCGGCGTAGTGCTCAAGACCACCAGCGTGGAAGGAACGCCGGTGCCATTGGCGTATCCCATGATGTCCGCCATGGAGTGGGCGGGCCGGCGGCTGGTCGGCATGGGCAATATCGATCTCATCTCAGAGCATCACATCGACGCCGTGGAAGAGCGCGTGCGCATTCTCACCAGGGAGTTCCCCGCCAAGCTCATCGCCGCCAGTATCATGGGGTCTCGCAAGGAGGACTGGCAATCCTTGGTATGGCGCTTGCGCGATGCCGGGGTTCACCTCATTGAGTGCAGCTTCTCGTGTCCCCAGGGCTCCATGGGCGAACGTGCCGGCGCCATGGTGGCCCAATCGGCATCGGCAACCGAAAAGGTAGCCGGATGGGTCAAGGAAGCGGCGGAGCACACACCGGTGCTCATCAAGATCACTCCCCAAGTGGCGGACGTGGTGGAGATCGCCCGGGCGGTGAAGAACGGCGGTGCAGACGGCATTACCGCGTCCAACTCCGTGCCGGCCCTCATGGGAGTCGACATCGACACGTTCGCGCCCATCCCCAGCCTCGGCGGCCTCGGCACATACTCAGGCTTCACCGGCCCGGCCATAAAGCCTCTGACCCTGCGTACCGTGGCCGAGATCGCTCGCCATGTTTCCATCCCCATCAGCGGCAATGGGGGCATCTGCACCTGGAGCGACGCGGTGGAGCTGTTCGCCGTGGGGGCTCAGAACATCCAGATATGCTCCGCGGTGATGCATCATGGCTTCAGGATCATCGATGATCTGAAGAGCGGCCTGGCGCGGTACATGGAGCGCAAGGGCTTCACCTCAGTGAGCGACATAGTGGGCAAGGCCCTGCCGCATATCGTCGACCATGATGAGCTGCCCCGGCGCACACTACGCAGCAGAATCGATGAATCGGCCTGTCTCCGCTGCGGCGTCTGCTTCGTTGCCTGCCGTGATGGCGGCCACCAGGCCATCGCTATGCGCGAGGATCGCCTGCCCGTTGTTGATGACGAACGCTGCGTTGGCTGCGGCCTCTGCCCACTGACGTGTCCGGCCGGGTGCATCCGCATGGAGATCATCCCGTGAGGCTCTATACCGACGCCCTCATCATCACCAACGATAGCGAAGACCGCGTGATCGAAGCCGGATGCATCGGCGTGGAGGATGAGAGCATCGTCTTTGTCGGGCACACCAAAGATGCGCCTCGCGACGTCGAAGAGAGGATCAGCCTGGCTCACCGTGTGGTCATGCCGGGACTCATCGTGGCCCATACGCACCTCTACAGCTTCCTGGCCAGGGGCCTGGCGCCGTCCGTGGCTCCTGAAAACTTCGTGGGAGTGCTTGAGCATGTGTGGTGGCGGCTGGACCAGGCACTGGGGCCCGATGACGTCTACTGGAGCGCCATGGGCGGGGCTGTGTCGGCCCTGCTGCGGGGTACGACGACCCTCATCGATCATCACGCCAGCCCGTCGTGCATCGGAGGCAGCCTGGAGAAGATCGCCATTGCCTTGGGCCAGGTCGGCATCCGAGGCGCTCTGAGCTATGAGATCACCGACCGCCACGGCCACGAAGGCGCCATGGCGGGCATGGAGGAGAACCTGCGAGGGATGGCCCTGGCAGCCCGAAGCCCCGGGTGGCTTGCCGCACGCATGGGCCTTCACGCCTCTTTCACCCTTGATGACGCTACTTTGGATGCCGTAGCCGGGCAGGGATGTGGCGTGCATGTCCATGTTGCGGAAGACCGCGCCGACGTGACCGCCTCCGTGGAGCGATTCGGTGAGACTCCCCTGCAAAGGCTCTCCCGCCGGGGACTGCTGTCGCCGGAGAGCATCATCGTTCATGGAGTGCATTTGACCGGCGACGAAATGCAGACTTTGGCGAGTTCCAAAGCCTTTCTCGTGCACAATCCCCGGTCCAACATGAACAACGGCGTGGGTGCCGCCGACCTGGCGGCCATGGCCAGTGCCGGGATTCCCCTGGCCATAGGGACCGACGGCATGGGACCTGACCCGGGCCCGGAGGTCATGACGGCCCTAGTGCTCGTGCGTCACGAACAAGGCGACCCCGCCGCGGGGTGGGATCTCGTACGCCACGCCTACTGCGCCGGCAATGCGGAGCTGGCCTCGCGCACCTTCGGACGGACGCTGGGCAGGCTGGAGGTGGGGGCCGAGGCTGACTTCGTCGTACGGGTATACGACCCGCCGACTCCCTTGACCCCCGCAACGTGGTGGGGCCACTTCCTGTTCGGCCTCTCGGAATCACCCGTGGACCGCGTGGTGGTGGGTGGCAGGGAGCTGGTCAGAGGCGGTGAGGCGGTATGGCTGGATGCCGAGATGATCTGGCGCGCCTGCCGCGAGCAGGCAGGCAAGTTGTGGTCGCGATGGTGAGTTGCCTGGCATGCGTCACCTGCGACGCATGCTTCACCCCCGACGAACACACCATGACGTGCCCCAGGTGTGGACCCGAGCTGGGCACTCTCGATTATCGGTTTGACCTGGATACACTCGCCACGCGGTATTCCCGTCCGGCGATCTCCGAGGGGTTGGCAACGTGGCTGCCGCTGCTACCCATCGCTGGCGCCTCGTCGCTTCCGCCTCTTCCTTTGGGACCGACGCCTTTGATCAAGGCGTCCCGGCTGGCCCGCCATCTTGGCCTCAAGGACTTCTGGTTGAAGCTGGATTCCTTTCTTCCCAGTCTCTCCCTGAAGGACCGAGCCTCGGCTTTGGCATTGGCCCAGTCGGCGGAGTGGGGGAGCACGACCATCATCGCGGCATCCACCGGCAACGCCGCCTCCTCGCTGGCGACGTTGGCGGCAGCCACGGGGCAAAGGGCGGTGCTGGTAGTGCCAGAGGATGCCCCAAGGGCGAAACTGGCGCAGATCGCGCTGCATGGCGGGGTACTGGTCCCGATTCGCGGCACCTACGACCAGGCATTCGACCTGTCCACCCGGGTTGCCGCCCTTCAGAGTTGGTACGTGCGCAGCACCGCGGTGAATCCTGTGCTGGCCGAAGGCAAGAAGACCGTGGCCATGGAGACGGCGCTGCAACTGGAGTGGCGGGTCGGCGACGTATGGTATGTGGGCGTCGGCGACGGGTGCATTCTCGGTTCGCTGTGGAAGGGGTTGTCGGAACTTCTCGCCCTGGGATGGATCGATACGATGCCTGCCCTGATCGGCGTGCAGGCGTCGGGCGCGGCACCCCTGGCCCACGCCTGGGAGTCGGGAAGACCGGTAGAGCCATGGCCTCTCACCGATACGTGTGCCGACAGCATCGCGGTGGGCCATCCCCGGGATTGGGTCAAGGCGCTCCGCGCCGCCCGAGCCAGCGGGGGAGCGATCCGGACCGTTCCGGACGAACGGATCGCACAGGCCATGCGCCTGCTGGCGGACCACGCAGGGGTCCTGGCGGAGCCCGCAGGCGCCGCATCGGTTGCCGGGGTGCTGACCGCGCTGGAGCAGGGGCAGGTGGGCAAGTCTGACCGGGTTGTTGCGCTCATCACGGGGCATGGGCTGAAGGATCAGGCGGCTCTACGCCGCATGTTCCGGGCGCCCACACCGGTTGCCGCCACGCCCGAGGCGGTGCTGGCTGCGGCGGAGGCATGGCGGAGGAATGGAACGAGGGAATGAGGGATGGGTGAAAGGATGGATGAGTGGACGATTGGACGATTGGATGGATGGCTGGATGAAACGACTGGTGCGTGAACACCCAACATCGAACGGCAGCCGGGGCACACCATGAACCGTGTATCACTCGCGCAGAGGGGCCTCCATACCTTCAACTCCGAAAGGTTTGAGCTCCCACGTACGACGAGGCACGCCTGAACCTCCTGGCCCGAACCCTCCACGCAGCTCCCGAAGCGAGCCGCAGGGTGGTCCGTGACCTGCAGACTGTGGACGTACCGAATCTATTGCGCTGTGGGCCGGCCGAATGAATACTCCCGCGATGCGATGGGCTGTCGCACAAAGGCGAGATGACCAACCTTCAGGCCCGGCGAGTTGCTTCAATCCAGGAGGAGAACGATGACGCCACGCAAGACTGCCAAGACGGCCGAACCGCCGGCCGGCGCGGCCCAACTGGAGATCGGTGTTCCCAAGGTCAGCCTTAGGAGCACCAAACAGGAACTGCTGGAGGCGTATCAGGAGGTCCTCTCCAGGCAGCAGGAAGATGAGCCCACTCCCCGCAAGAAGGCGGAGGCGGAGGTGAAGCGGCGCGAGGAGATCGTGGCGTCCGCCCGGGCTACCACTGTCTCGGGCATTGTGGATTCCATCGGAAGGCTCAAGCTCGATGTCTCCACAGTACTGAACGATCTGTCGCAAAAGCTCATGGCGCAGACCGAGCGTTTGGAGGAGATCGAGAATGCCATCGCCGCGGAGACTTCACGCCTGTCGCGGCTTCACGACATCGACATCGCAGCGGACACGCTGGAAGACTTGCTACGGCGTCACAACGAGGCGGAGACCGACTTCACGCTGCGCATCGACCAGAGGCGGGCGGAAGTCGAGGAGGCCTTAACCACGGCCAAGGCTGAGTTCGAGGAGTGGGTGGCAGCGACGCGGGAGCAGTTGGAAGAGGAGATGGCGACCACCCGTGAGGCATGGGAGCGGGAGCGTCAGCTCCACGAGCAAGACATGAAGGAACGCAACGAGAGGCTCAAGCGCGAGCGGGAACGCGAGGCCGAGGAGTACGCCTACGGACTGAAGCTGAATCGGCAGAGGGCTGACAATGAACACGCAGCCCGACTGGCTGCGCAGGAAAAAGAACTGGCCGCGGCGAGGGAGGCCCACCAGAGGGAGTACGCCGATCGAGAGGCGTCCCTGGAGCGACGGGAAGCGGAGTTGGCCGACCTGCGGGCCCAAGTGGAGTCTTTCCCCAAGCAGCTGGACAAAGCGGTTACGGAAGCCCGCGCATTCGTCAAGAAGGAAGCTGAGAAGGAGGCAAAGACTGCCTGGGACCTGCGCGAGAGAGAGATCCTTGGAGAGCGCGAGGTGGCGCGCCTGAGAATCGAATCCCTGGAGGCAAAGGTGAAGGAGCAGGCCGCACGCGTGACCGAGTTGAACCGTGCCCTGGATGCCGCCTCCACCAAGGTGCAGGAGATCGCTGTCAAGGCCATAGAGGGCGCCGAAGGCCGCAAGGCGCTCTCCGCGGTAAACGAGATCGCCCTGGAGCAGGCGAAGCGTCCGAGGGACAGCTGAGCGGATGGCCAGCCCGATCCGGGGGAGTGTGGTGTGAGTACGTTTGTACGTCGTGGCGAGCGCGGAATCTCCCGAACCTGGGTGATCGCCAGCATGATTGTATTCCTCATGACAGAACTCGTGATAGGTACCGTCGTGGGCAGCCTCTTCGCCGGCCATCCCGGTCATGTGGTCCACATGCGCATCGAGATGCTGGTGATGCTGGCCAGCTACTTCGTCGGCGGGTTGGTCATGGGCTTTGTCTCCCGGGGCTCGCGGCTGGATGAGCCCATCATCGCCGCATTCCTGGCGGTGGTGATCACGTTCTGCCTGACCTTGTTCACTCCCCTGCGATTCTTTCGCTTCTCAGTGACTCGCGTTCTCATCGGCGGCGTCATCGCCGCCGGCTTCGCGGTGGCGGGAGTTGACCTGGGGGCGCGGGCCGCAGCCGGGCTCAGTCGGAGAACACACCGGGACGGGAAGGGCTGAGCATTGTGAGGAACGACACCAGGCCCGGCCTCGATCGCAGGAGGTGCACCAATCGCATGCCTGAGCCTCTGGGAGGCCGCGGGCGTGGCCCCCTTCCCGGTTGCCATGCGAACCCATTCATGAAATCCCGGAGCTATTCTACTAGTAGAATAGCTCCCCACACCGTATGAATCACCAATCCTCCCGTCGGTGGGCACTCTTCCCACCGCACACCCGAAGGGGCTGGTAGTGAAACGACGTCGAAAGCCATCGCAAAGGGGGCGAACAACCAAGACTCGATCCTCAGTGGAGGCGCCTGCCTTGGTGCTGGATCTGAACGTTCTCTCCCCTGCATTCGTGCCCGGCGGCCCCGGCCGTGAATCCGCTGGAATCCAGGCCTCCACCGTCAGAGACCTCCTGCGGTGGTGGTACAGGGCACTGGTGGGGCACGAGGCGGTCTTGGGTGTCACCGACGTGGATCTGGCTGAGACACGTCTGTTCGGAAACTCCTTTCAGAGAGTTCGCTGCCCGCTCAAAATCCAGGTCGTACCGTCACGTTCCTTCGGCGTCATCCCCAGAGGCGAAGAACCGCCAAGAACCGGCGTCACCGTTCACGTCACGCCCCCGCAAGACGCCCTCATCTACCTTGCAGGTTCGTCAGTCACTCCGCTTTCGCGCGGCGAGCGCGATGACCAGGGCAAAGCGCTGGACCCGGCGTTTGACGACCCCGTGACAGGCAAGGCCCGGCGCGGACCCGTCTTGCGGCAGGAGGCCGTAACACCCGGATCACGGTTCGCGGTCCACATCGGCTGGAAGCCAGGCGCCCTTGACGATCGCCAGATCGAAGACCTGGTCCGCTCGGCGGCCTCTCTTGTCACGCTGGGCGGCCTGGGCGCTCGAAGCCGCAAGGGATTCGGCGCATTGGCAGGGGATCTCGACGCTCTGCTGATCCCCGAGGCCCGCGCCTGGTGGGACTCACAAACATATGGCATTCTCCATGGCCCACCCCTTTCGGCCGCCTCGGGATTCCCTCCCTTCCCATGTCTCGCCTATGCCATCGTGACCAGCGACCCACGCCTCTCCCCGACCTGGCAACAGGCATTGGGCAGGCTTGGGCGTCACTACGCGGCCATTCGGCCCAGGGAGACGGCGGCGTGGATCGCGGGGTCGGTCCGCCCGAAGAGGGAGTCATCCCTTCTTTTCACCTTGTGCCGGGAACCTGGAGGCTACCGTGGAGTCGCGACGTTGATTCCCAGCCTGCCGGACGGCGAACACGCCGAGGAACTCGGCCGCTACGCCGCATCGTTCAAGGAATCCCCCTGGCCTGAGGAGTAGCACAGCCCCGATCGCGTGCGCAGTCATGGCGATGTCGTCATGCCAGTCGTCAGGTGCTCCAATTGCGGGCTGCGTCCCGGTCTTCTCCCGGTGATCCGACAACCTGTGCTGCATCGCTCGGAGTGACGGCAAAGTACCCTCCACGTGCCGAGGAGCGCGGATGTCCTTATGTCATGATGCAGGAAAGGCCTCACCGCTCTCGGCGGTCGGGCTGCCTACTTCATGCCGAGCCTTGTTCCCTTGGCCAGCACATCGGCCACCTGCTTCATCCTGCGAACCCGTGTCTCTTCTCTTTTCGCTTCGGCCACCCAGCTTAGGTACTGACGGCGATGTGACGGCGGAAGCCGCTGGAAGTGTGCCCACGATGCCGGGTTCTCCTCAAGAATCGCCATCAGCTCCTCAGGCACCGTATCCACCCTAGGAGGTGTGTGGACGAGGCCCTCAGTCTCGAACTTCACCAGAGCATCACCGAGCATCGCGAGGCCTGCTGCGGTCATCTGCCCCTCATCGATCATTCTTCGAGCACGCCGGAGGTTCAGCTCCGACCATGATCCTCCCATCCTTCGGGGCGTGAACTTCTGCATGAATGTGCTGTCGTCTCTCCGCTTCCGGATCCCATCAATCCACCCGAAACAGACAGCTTCCTCGACCGCCTCGTCGTAGCGAAGACCCTGCTTTCCCGTGCGCTTCTTCTCGAAGACGACCCACAGCTCATTGTGGATGGCGTGATTGGCGGTTAGCCACTCCCGCCATCCCTGGCGGCTCTTGAAACCCTGTGCTTCGCTCATGACAACTCCTCACGGCCTGGCATAACAGTAGAGACACTGGCCAAGACAACGGTGGTGGGCGTAACAGCCGATGTCGATGCTTCGGTGACACCCGCAGCCCTGGTGGCGGCGCTGCCCACCATCGGGTTCGACCCGCAGGGGAAGACCGCTGCTGGCAGTCAGCAGCTCGGCGTCAATGCATCGTCCCGGCCGCACACCCAGAATCGCAGTGAGGGCGGGCTCGCAACAGGTGTGAATTGTAAACCCCATGGACTGCAAGATCCGCGCCCGGGGCGCGAACACCGTCGCCTGCTCCTCTTCCGAAAGGTAGCGAAAAGTCAGGGGCGTGGACGAAACACGGCGGTCGATCTTGCGGTAGCGATCCATGAGCGAGACGGTCACATCCCGCAGGCCGGCCGCAGCCACGCGGGCGGCGATGACGTCCAGACTCCCAAGGTTGTCGTGCAGCACGCCGCCCTGCTCCCAGCATACGATGGGATCGAATCTCCAGCGCACGGCACGGGGGCCGTAGGCCGCGACGAGCCGCTCGAGCTGATCCAGCCGATGGGATAGAGGGGGCAAATCCGGCTCCAGAAAGCTCACGGGCGTGGTGATGGTGAAGTGGAAGAAGAGGGGCCATCCCTCAAATGCCTTCCGCCTCCGCAGGTAGGGGCCGAAATCTTTTGACCACAGCACGAGCACGGCACTTTGGTCCGGTGCCAACGAGAGCTCCATGGGGCGCTGGTTGAACGGATGGTGCCACCGGAAGCGGCGCTGCCGCACCTCCCGCTCCAGAAGATCCAGGTAGAACCTGGGCATGTCGGTCCGCCGCGAGGCGGAAATGATGACCGGGTCGCTCACTGCAAGAGCCTGGAACGGGCCCGGGCGGCGTGGGGGCTGGCGGGAAAGCGTTCGAGCACCTCCATGTAGAGGATCCGGGCGCTATCGGGCATGCCCGCCGCCGTCAGGCAGTCGCCGGCGCCCAGGAGTACCACCGGTCCCTCTTCTCCCGCCGGGTCCAGGCGCCCCCACGCTTCGAGGGCCTCGTCGAGCCTCCCGGCGCGCTCCAGGCACCGCGCCTCGCGGATTCCCCAACGTATCCGCGCATCCCCATCCGTGGCCCGGCGCACCTCGCTATACCCCTGGGCTGCGGAGGCGAATCGGCCCCGCAGCTCGTGGCGCAGGCTTTCCAGCGCTCGCTGGCGCACCTTCGGCTCCTGGGGCAGATGGGAGGCCAGTTGTGCCACGTCGTAGGCATCATTGGCCTCAGCCATACCCGGCCGGAGACGGGCTGCGGCCTCCAAGGCCCGGGCCAGTGAATCGGTTCCCTCACGGGAGAATCGGATCATAGCGGCAAGAAGCTCCGCCTCCCCTCGCTCCGGCCTCCCTCGGGGTATCTGGCCCAGGAGATCAAGAGCGTCATCGTCCTTGCCTTCGCCGGCCATCAGCCTGGCCCGCGCTACGGCGGCCTGATGCCTGAGGGTCCCCGGCGAGCCCGACGCAAGAAGGCTGTCGAGAAGAGCGGCGGCTTCCGACTCTGCGCCGCACCGTGCCATGGCCTCGGCCAGATGGATCACCGTGAGTTCGGTCCACGATCCTCCGTGCGCCCTTAGAAGGCCGTATGCCCAGACCACCGCAGGATCATGACCGGCCTCCTCGGCCTGCATGCCCAGCGCTTGCAGAGAGGAGACGCGTAGATCGCGGATGTCCAGGAGCGCCGTGAGCGAATCCACCCTCGCCCAGTCCCGCCTGCCCGATGCCAAAAGCAGGAGAACCTCGCCAAGATGCGGTGCATCAACTGAAACCAACGCCGGAGGGAGTGCCTCAGCAGATCGCGGCGACAGCCGCGATTGTGCGCTCAGGGCCACGTTGGTCGGATCGACTCCTCGCTCCAGAAGCCCCTTCATTGCCCATGCCGCGCGCTCCATGTCGTCATGCTGGAGCGCCGCATTGAGTGCGCTGCGAAGAGCGATTGTCTCCGAATGATCGGCGGGCTGCCGCAGTGTCTGGGATGCCCCGGCGCCGCCCAGCGCACACGCGGCGGCAATGATGCTAAGGGCGAGGCTGCGATAACGCACGAAAGTACGCCTCGATGGCGTCGTGGTATGCCGCCGGGTAGGGATCATCTCGCCGGGGCGGTGGCGCGGGAGCAGGGGCGTGAACCGCGCCCGGCAGCTTCTCACCGGGAACCGTTGTCTGCGCCCGGGCAGGTTCCGACATCCGCCTGCGGGCCAATCCTTGCCGGCGCACCGATCGCTGGGCATCGAGAAGCCGGGTAAGCACCCGCCGTTGCCGCTTCACCGTCTCCTCGTCAAGCCCGTGCTGCCCAAGCTGTTCTGCCAGATCCTCCATCTCCTCTCCGATGGCGCCCAGGTCACCGGTGACGCCACGGCCGTCTTGTCCCTGGGCCATTCGTGCCAACTGGTCGCGAATCCAGTGCTGTCGGGCAGCCAGAGCAGAGAGTGTCTCACGGGGGAGACCGCCGGCCCGCGGCAGCAGAGATTGGCACGAGCGATTGAGCTGGCCCTGGGCCTGGGACAGACCGAAAAGGTCGTCCATGCCGGGATTGCCGGCGCATGACATCGATTCCATGTCTCGCCGCAAGGCGCTCAACGCGCCCGAAACGGTATTCAGGGCGCGCAATGCCGCCTTCCGGTTCCCCGGAGTTGGCGATCCGCCCGCCCGGTCCAGATCGTTCTGCGCCCTGGCCATGGTGCCCAGCGCATCGGCCGTGGCCGGGCCCACACCCCTGCACGAAGTCTCCATTTCCTCCCGAAGCAGCCTCAAGGCCTCCGTCACGCCCATCTGGCGCGCCTGATCAGAGCGCTCGTCGCCCGAAGGCCTGGTCAGGAGTTCCTGCTCGTAGGCCAGATCCGAGACAATCCGCTCGGCCCGGGCAAGCTCCTGCCCCAGTTGCGCGGCATCGGCCCCCCGCATGGAATTCTCCGCCGCCTGCAGGTCAGCGGTCAACTGCTGAAGGCCGGCCAGGGCCTTGGTCTCATGATCGTACGCCTGGGGTGAATCGGAACGCAGCGCCTGCGCGGCCTGTTCCATGGCCTGTTGGGTTTTCGCGTCCTGCACCCGATCCACCGCGGCGGCCAGACTCTCACTCAGCGCCGGCGTCATGGTCGACAGGTCGGCACTGAGCTGGCGGATTCCCTCCTCAAGGCGGTTCATCTCCTGACCAAGGCGCTCCTGCCGCTCTGCTTGGGCAGCCGTCTGCGGCGCCTCCATCACGCCCTCCTGCTCATACCTGAGTTGTTCCGCCACTCTGGTGAGCGATGAAAGCCGCTGGGCTGCCTCGATCTGTTTGAGCATCTCGATGGCGCGGTCAAGACCCTCCAGGATCTTCTCCTGGTTGGCCGCCAGCCGGCTCAGGGCCTGCTGCAGCTCTTGTGGATTCACGGTATCGAGGGCCTCCTGCAGCTCTTCCAAGGCGCGTTCCAGTTCCGGGAGATGAAGATTCCGCAACAGGTTCTGTACTGTGGCCACCTTGTCCAGCAGTTCCGCCGTGAGCAGCTCCTCTTCCGTGGCCTTTCGTTCGAGTTGGGCCAGGTCATCGGCGATCTGAGCCAGCCGCTCCCCCATGTCCCGCTGCGCCTCGGCCAAAGCCCGCAGATCCTCCCTCGTGCCCCAATCCGTGGCTTCAGCGCCGACTAGATTTGCGGCAATGCTCCTCAGCTCCTCCTGCAGGTCGGTCCCCTCACCGGCCAGTGCCTCTAAGCTGTCGATAACACTGGTCTGCTCCTGGCCCACCGACGCCACGATCTCCTCCAAGGAGGGGAAGCGGAGGCAGAACCACCGGCTAGCGGTGGTCTTGCGGCCGCTGACCGCGTCATTGTCGGTCACCTCAAACCGGTAGGTTACGACATCCTCCGGCAGCAGATCAAAGCTCGACAGGTCCCAAGTTCGCGCCCACGTACCATTGATCCCTAATGCCCCTTGGGCGAGGAGCAGAGTGTCTTCGCGTTCTCCCATGGCATACCGTACGGAAACCCTCGAGATGCCGAAATCGTCATGGGCGGTCACGCCCACGGCCACCGAGAGATCCCGGGGCATCTCCGTGTCGCCATCCGGCTTCGTGGCATCGATCATGGGAGGCTCATCGGGAATCACATGCACCGGGATCGGCCCTGTGGTTGCGCGTTGCCAAAACCCGTCGATCGCGTGAAAACTCGCTATGGCGGGGCCGTCTACGGAAAACCGGCCCGAGGCGCCGGCGCCTTCTACCGAGAGACTGCACGGCTGCCCCCTCCAGCGATCCTCCACGCACGCCGCCAAGGGGTTATTGCATAGCAGCGTCAGATCAATGCTGCTGCCCTGGAGCGCGCGGATCTCCCTCGGAATGCCCTGGGTCATCACGGGCACAAGGCCGGCGTACCGGGGGGGTTCGTAGACCATGCGGGCATCGACGAACTCAAGGGCTCGGTACTCGTGCACGGCAAACCACCGGCTGACGGTGTCGCCAACGGCCACGCGATACTGGCGGCCCCCGTCATGGGATAACAACTCGGCACTCATCTCGCTGCGCTGCCCGTGCCGCGAAGTCAGTGAGAGCGCCACCGTCTCGGTCATCTCTCCCGGGCGCCGAACCTCTACCACGGCCGTAGCCTTTCCCAGTTCCCAAATCGAGGCTCGAACAGAGATCCTTGCCCCGGCTACCGTGCTGGTATCCCCCGGCGCCACCGCCAAGATCCGTGGCAAAGGCGGAGGCGCGTCGAGCCATGGCAGAGCACCGGCGATCCATGCGGGCGCTCTGTTCCCTGAGGACGCCGCCAGGAACAGCACCAGAAGCACACCCAAGGCCGGTGCGCGCCAGGGCAAGGGCGCCCGAATTCCCAATAGGGCGTACCCGTCGATCCGTGCAAGCCGTTCCAGCGCCTGTTCCTGCGCCATGGCGGCCAACTCTTCGCTGGTCCCCACCGGTACGTGAAGAGCAAGATCAACAGCGGGCCGCAATCGACCGCCCAACACGGGGGCAACGGACTCCAGAGCCCGGGCCGTGTGGGCCTCGCCACGCTGCGCCAGATCGCCGATGGTTCGACTCCCGTGCACCGCCATGGCGGCCGCGGCCGCCAGTAGCATCCACCGCAGCATGGCCGGCGGCGTGCCCAAGCCCGCGATGCAGGCCAACACGGATGCCCCGATGAGTCCCCACGCAACCGCGGACACGGCCCATCGCAGCGTCGCCCTCCTCCGTCGGGCGGCCTCCAGGCGCCGCAATCGGCGAATGAGCTCAGAACCGTCGAGGGAGGTCATGGGAAAGAGTCATGGAGTGGAACGAATGGAACGATGGAATGGTGGAACAATGGAATGGTGGAACAATGGAATGGGACCGGAAACCGAGAACAGACCACGAACCACCGGCAACTGAGAACGGCGAGCATCGCGTGCCTAGTGCGTGAGCGCGTAGGCAACGATGTTGACCCCCATCTTGAGGGCTGCCTCCCGCAGGTACGGCGGGTCGTTATGCACCCGTTCGTCTTCCCAGCCGTCGCCCAGGTCGCAACTGAAAGTGTACACCACCATGATGCGCTCCCCATCCATCACCGCCAGGGCCTGGGCCGGGGCGCCGTCATGCTCGTGAATCTTGGGCACGCCTTGGGGAAAGACGTGATGGATGGAGAAAATTGGGTGGTCGGGCGGGAGAACCACCAGATCGCGATCGGGAAACACCCGGGCGATCTCGCGACGGAACGACGCATCCATGCCGTAGTTGTCGTCCGCATGAAGGAAGCCTCCCCCCAGGAGAAACCGGTGAAGGCGGGAGACCTCATCATCGGTCAGCCGTATCTCACCGTGACCAGTCAGGTACAGAAAAGGGTGCCGGAACAAATCCGCACTGCTCAACTCAACGACATTCTCCCGCTCCGCCACCGCAATGCCCAGGTCATCACCGATCCTACGGAGCAAGTTGGGCAACGAAGAAGGGTCGGCATACCAATCACCGCCGCCGCCATACTTGACACGGCCGATCGTAAACGGGGCCGGCCCCGGATCAACGGCGCCCAGCAGCAGTGCCAAGAGCAGCACACACACTAGGGCCTCCGCACCACCTTGGTCTCGGCGCGGGCCGCGAGGCCGCCACCCTGGACCGACAACCGCATAAGATAGACTCCCCCAGCAATCCGGTCGCCGTCGGCATCCAGGCCGTCCCAAGGCATGAGGTTCGTACCCCGGAATGGATTGGCCAGCTCGATGGTTCGGATGAGCCTGCCGCTGACCGTGTACACCCGGGCCTCGGCCACCGCGGCATCGTCGGAGAGAACGAAGCGAAGCGTCGTATGGTCGGTAAACGGACTGGGGATTGCGGCGAACCCGGCGACGCTCAGGCCGCCTCCCGCCCGGACGGTAACGCGATGGGCCGCCTCATTGCCATAGATGTCCGCCACCCGTACCACCAAAGCATGACTTCCGGCCTGCATCAGGGGGAGTTCGAACAAGACTGACCCCTCCTGCGGGCTGCCAGGTGGTGACTCATAGGTTGGCGCCACCGCCTGGCCGGCCAGAGTGATACGAATGCTGGATCCTAGAATCCCGTCGTGGTCAGTCAGGGATGCGCGCATCCATTCGCCCCCTTGGACGAACTCGCCCTCCTGAAACAGCTGCCAGGCGTTGTCGCGCTGGATCTCAATTGAGGGCATCACGGGGGGGTCACGGTCATACACCACCAGCACCGTGAACTGGCCCGCGGCCGGGGCCTCGGCCTCTACGCGCCCACCCACGACACTGCCCGGCAGGCCCACCCACCGGCCAAGCCCCGCATCCCACACGGCTGCCATCAGGCTGTCCACATCCGCGGGCAGTACCCAGTTGGTGTCATAGGCCAGGCGCAGGGGGAGCGGGATACGCCCGTTTTCGCCGCTGTCGAAACCAACGGTGTACGCCCGTCCCGAACCGGCCCCGGGCACGGGGCACACGTCAATCCTCCGCTGGTCAGCCACTCTGGTCACCGGTCCCACCGCGATGCGTACCACCGTGGTATCATCCACACACCACGGCGGCACGGTCACCAGGATATTGCCGTTGTTGCTCGCCACGAACCCTCCACTGCCCGTCTCAGGCGTCACCAGGGCAGTATCGACATTGGCGGGGCTGGTGAACTGTGCAAGGGTCAGAGCTTCGGCCGCGCCGCTGCGAGCCCACACCCGCAGTGCGCCGGTGCCGGGCGGCGGAACCTCCGCGATAGTCAGTTCCGAGGTAAACGGAAGAGTCACCGTCTGAGATCGGGATGCCAAGAGAATGCCGAAGGCGTCAACCAGATCCATGCGTAGCTCGGCGGAGGAGACGGCCTCCCAGGTCAGCGTGCCCGAGACTGCGGTACCGTGAGTCACCACATCAGGGACCACCGAGGCTGCCAGGTCGCCCGCCGACGGCACAGGCAACTCCGAGGCGGGATCCCCGAGCAGCGAATAGGCGCGGCATACATAAGAGAGATCGGTCTGGATCTTGGCCACCTGGATGGCGAGACCGATCTGGCGAAGCCCTCTGTCCAGCAGCGCGCGATGCAGGTTTACGGAAAGAATGCCATTGTCCGAGGGGTAGCTTTCCCGGGATGAGCTGAAAAAGGCCAGGGCGCCTTCGCGCCAACGGGTGAAATGCTCCGCCATGACGATATCGTAGTCCGGATCGTCAAACCGCCCCGTATCGCAACTGAAGCTCGTGATGAGCGGATAGTCTGGTGCCGTGAGCATCTCGGGTGCATCGTCCGTGGTGATGATCCACTCAGTGGCCCAGGTATTGATCCCGCCGTGCCCGACATAGGTGAGAAGCAGCATGCCATCGCGGATGGTATCCAGAATCCACGGCCGGTAGTATGCCTCACCCTTGGCCCGGGAGTGCAGCATGGTGGGCCGGTCGTTCCAGGCATCATTGGATCCGCCGTTGTAGCTCAGGTAGATGCGCTCGGGAAAATAGGCAGGGCTGACGCTGGCGATAATTGTCTCACAGTCGACGGCAAAGCCCGGCTGGCTGGCGGTGCCGCTGGCATCATCGGCGAAGAACGCAATTCGGGCATGGGCATGGGAGGGGGCATTCAGGGTCTCCGCCGCAATGATCTTGTCAACAAAGTCATTCGCCTGGGCGGCCGTCTGCACGCTGAGACGGCCCAGGGCCACATCAGGCAGCCGGCGGGAATCATTGTCCACATCGGCATACGCATTCTCGTCGGCCACGCGGCTAATGAGCCGTACGGGAATCAGATTGGGCGAAACCTGGTTGCCGTGGCGCTGCCGTGCGGAGCCATCGCCGATGAGTACCACGAAACCGGGCCGCGGATCAAACGCTCCGTAGGCCCACGCGATGAACTCATCAATGGCCAGGCTTGATGGATAGCCATAGCCGAACCGATCGAAAACCTCATTCACATCAACGACCAACGTGCTGAGCCCCCGTGTTTCCCGGTGAGCGGCAAGACGCGCGGCGGCGCTTTGGAAGAGCGGATGGGTGATGGCCAGGTAGTCCGCACCGGTCGCCCCCGCCAAGGCGCCTGCGGTGCGAAGCTCCATGGCAGGCCTGGAGACGCCCCGGTCCGGGGCGAAGGCCATGTACCGCCGCGGCGAGTCACCTGCCACAGAGTCGCCGAAGGCCACTGCATATCCGCCGGACGAGGGGTCAACCGTATGGCCTGTGAGACGAACAGGGTCAGCGGGATCGCTGACATCCAGCAGCATGACCTCCGGATAACGGAATCCCTCGAGGCGGTAACGCCGCAACGCCTGGTCACCGGCCTCGCCGGCGAAGAGAAGGCTGTCCATGGCGGCCGTGCCGGTGTGAAAATCCAGGGTCAGGCTCTTCAGCCAGATCTTGTCCGCGGCGGTGGATTGGCCGATGCCCTCAACCTTGACCACGTTCGTGCCGACATAGACCATGTCTTCCTGTACCGGGGCCGACACGGTGAAGGGCCCCCTGTTGGTCCACGTGGTGTCGACCAAGACCCGGCCACCCATGGACACCCTCAGGCGATGCGTGGTCCAGGCATCGGCACTGCCGGCCAAGGTGAGGTTGATTGGGCGGCTCTTGTCCACCGTAGAGACGGAGAAGCTCAGGTTCGCCACGCTGATCTGGCCGGGCGACTGGGTCTCCACCTTGGCCCACCACCACTGCAGCGCATCTCCCGTCGGCGTGTAATCGGAGTGATCCAGCTCCTCGGCCACGACCAGCGACACGGGGTGGGAGGTCACCTCGGGCCCGGCGCCGGGGGTGGCATCTCGCTGCCGCATGGCCTGCAATCCACCCCCGCGCCCCAACCACATGACATTCTCGAATGCCTCATCCGCGTACTCGGGCGGGAGTGCCGGCGAGACGAAGGCGATGCGCGTCAACGCACCGCCGCTGGTTTCAATGACACAGGGCAACTCTTCGCCTTTCCAGGTCAGCGAAAGCTCATCTGCGGGTGCAGCCGCCAGGTCGGGAGCTACCGCTGCGAGCGCCTCGCGGGAGATTGCCACCGGCCGGCCAGAAGGCACGGTGATCTTCACCGCAGGATACGGGGGCGCCCACGCCGCGGGACGGAGTGTCGGCAACGTAGTGCCGACCCAGGTGGCCGTTTCCGGGTTGATGACCATACTCTGCAGCACTGGGAGATACCGGGCCTCTACCGGAACGCCGCCGCGATCCACGGTCGAATCCCAGGTGATCTCCACCCGCATACCCAAATTCTCCAGCAACTGCGAACCACCCAAGCGCTGTTGCAGCGGCGTGATCTTCAATGCATAGAGCGTCACACCGCGAAATGTGCCCCACGGCTCGATGCCTGCCCATACCGAAGGGTACAGCGCGCCGCTCATATGGGACGGCACGCGACTTGTGCGATCGACCCGAAGCCCCTCGGCGGTGGTACTCCACACACCCACGGGTACCGCCCTCAGCGCATGCTCTTGGGCAATCCCGGCGGTGGCTACATGCCTAGGCTCACATCCCGGAGGAACTGCGAACAGCAGATAGTACACGGGCAGTTCCGGCCAGCCGGTCTCGCGGGTGAGGGCCGCGCCCGTGGCGCGGACAACCGCCTCGTCCCCATCCAGCGGAAACGAAATCCACGGCGCGGCGGCCAGGGAGATATCCAACCCGTCGACCCGCTCGGTGACACCCCACTGGGGCGCCGGCGGCACGGCGTGGCCGGAGGCAACAAGAACTGCGGCAGTGAACAGCAGCACATACACACGCATGGAGTCTCCCGGGAAGGGCGGCGCGAATGGGCCGGAGTGATCTCTAGTCGGTACTCAGAGGAATGTACCCGATGCTTTAGGACAGGATCCTGAATCTCAGCGAATCATCCGCCTTCCCACGGGGATGAGCAACCATGGCTCCTCCATGATGGCCAGCGCACTCTTGACCTGGCCCTCGTAGAATGCCCCGATGGGAACCGAGGCCAGGCCCAAGGCAACGGCCTCCAGCATGACGTTCTGCGCGGCATGCCCCGCCTCCAGTATCGCGTACTGGGGAGCACGGTCACCATACTTCTCCGCCGTAATTTCCACCGATCCAGCAACAATGATCACCACCGCGGCCTGGCGAAGCGCCTCCTGCTGTAAGGCTGCGGCCCACAACTCCAGGGGCACGTGCGGCGCTCGTGTAGCCGCCAGAGCGTGGGTATGCGGGAGATACCGGTACACCGCGCTCTGAAGCCCGTCCACCGCGCGAACCGCCGCGTAGAGGGTAAGAGGATAGAGTCCTCCGGCCGAGGGGGCGGTCCTGAATCCCTCAGCCGACGTCACGCCTTGCCCTGCCCATAGAAGCTGCCCAAGATCCTTCAGGTCTATGGGAGAATCCGTGTATTCCCGAACCGACCGCCGCTGCGCCAGAGCCTGGTGCAGTCCCATGCCATCAGAAGTCTGAGGCGGAGGGAGCTGAACGGGCTCTCCTCCTGATCCGGCAACCCCGGCGAGAATGAGCATTAGGGCAGTCTTCATGATGCACCTCCGTGTGTCGTCTTCCTACATGTCTTCTACTCGGCGTGCTCTCGCGAGGCAAGGAGAAGACAAGGTTTCCCTCAGATATCGTAGTCGCACTCGTGCGAATCCACTTCACATCAATGTACTCATTTCGCTCTCGTTCGCATCGCCCACTGCTTTCGGGTAGTGGGCGGCCCGATCGTTGAGTCCTAGCTGCTGCACACTCCTCCCGTAGCGTCCTCGCGAGGCAGTATCTGTTCACGCTGTGCGATCCGCAGCCCTCGGCAACTATAGTTCCTTCCCCACCTCGCTTCATCGGTTCCTCACTCCCTCACGCCAGTACCCCTTCGCGAACACGAAAGACCCACCAGAAGACTCCGAGACTCCTGAGCATATAGGACTCCTCATATATAGGATACGTCCTATATCCTCTCAACGCTTTGTCGTGTCCTGGAAATCCGCACAGCCGGCTCACCCGTGCTTCATTGCCACGCTCGCAGGCCGACTCCGTCCTTGAACTCGGCGGCATCTCTCGCTACACTACGAACCCATGAGGCCACACCCACGCGGCCCGGGTACGCTCCGCGCGAGCCCTCCCACGGCCCATCTCCGCCACAGTGAGGGACATTGTGAAGGCATTCGTACTGTATGCAGATTGGCAACCGAGATCGGGCTACGCGCCCTCGGAGCGCGAGCACGCCTCTCGAAAGGCGGCGCAGGCCTCCCGGGTC
>JAFGKV010000058.1 GCA_016928395.1 Candidatus Fermentibacterota bacterium
AGAATAGTCCCTGGAGAGCCCCTCCGCGGGGCGAAATGAGGCCGAACGCCTGCTCGCGCCCGCGGGAATCATCGAAACGCCGCGGCCTGGAGCGCATACATCTTCGCGTACACGCCATCCGCCCGAACCAGGTCTTCGTGGCTGCCGTGCTCGATTACCCGCCCCTCTTCAACCACATAGATCCTGTCGGCCAGGCGAACCGTTGAGAAGCGATGGCTGACGATGATGGCGGATCTTCCCTTGAGCAACTGGCGGAAATGGACGAAGACCTCATACTCGGAGCGTGCGTCCATTGAGCTGGTGGGCTCGTCGAGCACGATGATCTGCGAATCCCGCAGGAAGGCCCTGGCCAAGGCAATCTTCTGCCATTGGCCGATGCTCAGCTCTTCTCCTCCTTTGAACCACCTGCCCAGCAGGGTGTCATACCCCTTGGGAAGCCCCGTGATGGTATCGTGGATGCCCGCCCGTCTGGCTGCCTCCTCGATGTCTGCACCATCCACCTCTTTGGTCAGGTCGCCGAACCAGATATTCTCCCGCGCGGTCACCGGATATCGCGCGAAGTCCTGAAAGATGACCCCGATCTCCCGGCGAACCGCCAGCGTCGAATACTCGCGAAGGTCAACGCCATCCAGGAGTATGCGCCCATTCTCCGGGTCGTAGAGGCGACAGAGAAGCTTCATCATGGTGGTTTTGCCTGAGCCGTTCTCGCCGACCACGGCCACGACCTCGCCAGGCGCCAGCGTCATATCGATGTCTTTCAGCACGAGTTTCTCGCATCGCGGGTAACGGAAGCTTACTCCTTCGAAACGTATCCCGCTCGTGATGGGCCGCGCGATGGGCTTTGGAAGGGCCGGCTCGCTGATCCTGCGAGTCTGCTGGAAGAACTCTTGGAGATTGGTGAGGAAGAGGTTGCCTTCATAGAGATCGGCCAGTCCCATCATCAATGAGCGAAGGGTTGAGAGGCCTCGCTGAAATGCCTGATAGTACATGACCATCGAGCCCACGGTGATGGCTCCCAGGAGCGCTCCCCGGGCTATCAGAACGACTCCGCCGAACACGATGAGCGCACCGGCCATCTGTGCCCAGAACCCCGCCACGGTTCGCTGCCGCGCCAAATCGAGGTACTCACCACGAAGCGAGCGGCGCAGCTCCAACCACCGGTCCTGGAGCAGGCCGCCGAGCTGGTAGAGCCTGACCTCCTTCGCGTGGCCCAGACCCGACATCAGCGCATCATACGCGCCGACCATGCGGTTCCTCTCGGTGCGTTCACGCTGCCATCGATACCGTATGTCGGTATACTTCAGGCGCATGAACACGCTGGGAATCGCCGCGATGAACATGACCGCACCCATGAACGGGCTGAACGAGAGCAACAGGCCCATCATGGCGACAAGGTTCACGACACCCTCCACAAGAGCGGTGAGGTTCTGAACCGTGCGCACGGGCCGGCTCCCACCCTCCTGCCGAGCCCGTTGCAGCGTGTCGTAGTAGTCGGGATCCTCGAAGAACTCAAGGTCGAGATCCAGGCACTTGTCCTGGATCAGCCCCTGGACATGATCGCCGACGATCATTCCCTGGGCCTCGCCAATCAAGCCCGAGATTCCCCCCAACACAGTTCCCAGAGCACCCACGAGGCCGGCAATCACGATGTAGAACACCACCCGGGGAAGCTGGGACATCGGATCCCCGCTGCTCACCGCAAAGGTGAAGGCGTCGATGATGACCTTCATGAGATAGAGACTGGCCAGCGGCAATACGCCTTGTATCACCTTGAGTGGAGCGATGCTCACCAGGTGCTTTGGCGCGCTCTCCCAGGCGAGTCGAAGGGGGAGTCTCACGTCGAACGTCAGCCGGAGCCTCTCGCGAGGAGACAGCTTCTCCGGGGCAGCCGTGCGGGGTCTTCCCCACTTGAAATCGATAGGTCGAGCCATGATCATCCTGCGTGGTTGAGTGTTCTACTGGCCGTCTCATGCCTCCCGCGGCATACTGGCCTTGCCCTTGGCGGAGGCGGCAAGGTACATCGATCCCCCTCCAAGATCCAGGTGTGGGCTCGCTGCGCTCGCAGTGCGCAGGATTCGGCTCGCTGCGCTTGCAGGGTTCAGGGTTCAGGGGTCAGTCGGGCCTCTGAGGGTGCGGCGCCTTGGTCACCGCTTTCAGGGCGGGCATGGAGTCCCGCCCCTACAAAGCTCTGCACGGCGCCGTTGCCTCGTAGGGGCTACCGTCTCTGGTCGCCCGCCTTCCTTTGCGTCCTTCGTGCCTTTGTGGTAAGCGTCGCTTCGCTCGCAGTTCTCAGTCATCAGTGGTCAGTTCTCAGTCCGGGATCGCTGTCTGTCGACTGCCGACTGGCGCGATGCCGGCCCCCTTCACTTCTTCGCTTCTTCACCTCTTCGCTTTCCCATGTCCCTTTGCGAGCTTTTCGTCTTTGCGTGAGACCCTCGCTTCCGCCTTCCAAACCCCCAAAGATTCCCCCCTTCAGTGTTGACTACGCGCTCCTTCATGACTACTCTCACGTTCTCTGATTTGCCATAATCGGCGTTGCCGCCGCCCGAATCTCCCCGACGAGGAGGATACGATGTCTGAGAGTACCGTACCGCGGGCCAATCCCCGCATCATTCTGAGGGAAGAGTTCGATGACTGGGCGGTCTTGTTCGATCCTGATACCGGAGAGGGCTTTGGTATCGACCCTGTGGCGGTCTTCTACTGGAAACGACTGGACGGGGTCCGCACGAAGTCCCAGCTCCTGGATGAACTCCGCCAGGAATGCACCGACGTGCCTGACGACGCGCCAGAGCATCTGGATGCGTTCATCGCCAGGCTCGAGCGAAGAGGGCTCCTCAGCGTTGACGAGGATGCGGCCGCGGAGTCGTGAGGCGCGCCTCGCAGCCCATCCGACGCTCCCGCAATCCCCTATGACTGAGACACCTCTCGTGAGGAGATGACTTTTGGAAACGATCAATGAGCCCCGGCCCGAGCCTTCGGCATCCCCCGATACCGTGCCTCCGGCCTGTGGGTTCCATTTGCGTACCCTGTACTTCTATGTCACCGAGGGCTGCAACTGCGCGTGTCGCCACTGTTGGATAGCCCCCCGATTCGAGGCCGGCTCATCGCCCACGGCGCCCTCCATCGAGTTCGACCTCTTCACTCGCATCGTAGAGCAGGCACGGCCCCTGGGGTTGAACGGGGTCAAGCTGACCGGCGGCGAACCGCTGATCCATCCCGAGTTCGAGCGCATCCTGGCCTATCTGGCCCAGACCAAGCTCCGTGTCATCGTGGAGACCAATGGCATGGCGTTGACGCCAGGGATTGCCGGGTTGATCAAGGCCTGCGCGAACCCCTTCGTGTCGGTCAGCATCGATGGCGCCGATGCCGTGACCCATGACTGGGTGCGTGGAGTCGAAGGGAGCTTTGACAAAGCGCTTCAGGGCATCCGCACTCTGGTTGATGTCGGCATCAGGCCCCAGGTGATCATGTCGGTCATGGGGCGCAACCGCGATCAGATGGAAGCCCTCGTGGCTTTGGCGGCAGAGCGGGGCGCCTCATCGGTCAAGTTTAACATCGTGACGCCGACGGAGCGCGGCCTCAGGATGCACGAGGCGGGAGAAACCCTGAAAGTCGAGGAGCTGGTGAAGCTAGGGGAGTGGGTCGAGCGCACGCTGATTCCGAAGGCTCCCATCAGGGTCTTCCATTCGCATCCCTTCGCGTTCAAACCCTTGAGCGCCATGTTCGAGAAGGCCGGGGGCATGAACCGATGCGGCATTTTCTCAATCATCGGGGTGCTGGGCAACGGTTCGTATGCGCTCTGCGGCATCGGCGAGAGCGTGCCCGAGCTGGTGTTCGGGGATGCGCGGACCGTGTCTTTGGAGGAGGTCTGGAACACCAATCCCGTGCTGCAGGAGATTCGTCAGGGCCTCCCGTCGAAGCTGAAGGGAATCTGCGGCCGATGCCTCATGAACGGCGTGTGCCTGGGATCCTGCGTGGCCATGAACTACTATCGCCACCACGACTTGTTTGCGCCGTTCTGGTTTTGCGAGGATGCCGAAACCGCGGGGCTGTTCCCCGCGTCCCGGCTCCAGCCGGCGGCTGCCTGAGTGAACTACACCGCGCCTTGCCTGTATCGGCTGGCCGACGTGCCGTGCGTCATTGGGGGCTGCGTCGATGGCATGCAGGCCGGGATGGTTCCCTCGTGTACTTCGGGCACCGAGGCCTCGGGCAGGGGCGGGTGTATAAGCGGGGCCGCGGCGGAGTATGGGTGCACAACCGGCGCAGTGGCGGGAACGGCCTGCGCCAATGGCGCAGGCAATGACCCCGAGGCTCCTGCTCCAGAGCGCAGAAGACCCGCGCGGCATAGACGGCCAGGCGTGGCGACGACCCATCCCGTCGAGAACGAACGCGAGGACCCAAAATCGACGAATCCTCGCTCGCGTTCGACCTGATGACTGCGGAACCCTACCGCCTGACCCTGGCCGATGACACGACCTGGGGTCTCTCGGCTCCGTCATCCGTCCAGCCTTGGCTGGAGGCCCTGGCTCGGATCATGGAACTCCCCGCGCTGGGGTCAAGCATTCCCACCCATCATCTCCGATTCGTCGAACGTTCGTCCGCCGGGCTAGCCGCGGTAAGTCGCGGCGAGGGGTGGAAGCGGCTGGCTCTGGGTACTGCCATGCGGGTCTGGTGGCGGGACGGTGGAGAAGAGGCGTTGGTCGAGGTTGATCCGGGGCTTCTGGAGCATCCAGAGATCCGCGTCATCGCGATGTGGACCGCACTTCGGCCCATCCAGTTCGATGCCATTGCGGCTGGCGGTGGGCCGTTTCACGCTACCCTGGCGGCGCATAAGGGCCGAGGCGTGCTCATCGCCGCGCCGGCGGGGATGGGCAAGTCAACCTGCTACCGGCGGTTGCCGCCTCCGTGGGAACCCCTCTGTGACGACTAT
>JAFGKV010000059.1 GCA_016928395.1 Candidatus Fermentibacterota bacterium
ACCGGAAGTTACAAGATGTATCGTCCGGGCGAGCCCGGGGCCCCCACTCGTTTGAGAGTACACCCCAACTTCGCGCTCGTACTCGTATTCAAAGCTACGATTCCGATGGCGATACCGACTCCCGCCCTCCCGCGGGCGACCAGAGACGGTCGCCCCTACGACGGGCAAAGGGTCATCGCTGTGCCTCACGCCCGCACGATCTGACCGCTCCCCGCGCCCTCAGAGGCCGGCTCGTGCCCTGGATTCTGCGGGCTCACCTGTCATGGGAGCCGAGACTACGGCTTTCCTGCGGAAGATTCCTCGTCACAGTCACCCTTGAGTTTCATGAACTCCTGGAATGACATCTGCCTCTTGTAGCAGCCATCTCTCACATAGGAGAGCATATAGAGGAAGGTCGGCGCTTCGATGTAGCCAGGCACGACGGTGATGGGCGAACCTTCCTTGTCGAAGAAAGCGATGGACGGAAAGCCGCGTATGCCCATGGCCTGGGTGAACTGGACATTTGTGTAGGTTGTGTCTCGATAACGAAGCGAGGCCTTTGCATCCTCCGCCTGAATGCGGCACAGTACGAAGTCGCCGGCCAGCACCTTGGCCACCTCTGGATCCCCGAAGGTCTTGGTATCCATGACCTTGCACCAGTGGCACCAGTCGGTAAAGAAGTCGATGAGCAGAGGCTTACCCTCGACCACGGCCCGCTCCAACGCATCGTCAAAGGGCAGCCACTCCAGGGATGAAGCCTGGGCTGAAACTGCCAGTACCAGTAACAGAACTTGACCGAAGTGCCGCATTGTCCCTCCTTCTTCCGTAGTCATCTCGCCTTCCGGGGCGGGATGAGGTTCTTATACACGATGGAATATCACTACCCTTTTGCGTCAGCTGGCGTTCCCCTCCCAGCCGCGACGCCCACGGAGCTTCAATGCCAGCCCCTTGCGTAGCACGGATTCTGTCGGAGTCGCGGGCCGTAGAGTGGTTGTACCCCCTTGTGGTGTGCCCCGCCTGTCACAGCGAGCTCACCATGGACGCGGAGCGAATCACACCCAGCCGATGCACAGGGTGTGATCGCGTCTACCCGTGGTTAGGTCACATTCCGGTCTTGGTTGAGCAGGAGGCACCTGATCCCGCGTTGCTTTCGCTGGCGCAGGTGTGGAATGGCGCCGCACCGTCGTGGAGCAGGAATCTGAGCAAGCCCGCCAAGGTGCTGGCCGCGGCTGAGACGCCGCTTCTTTCAATGGCCTCGGGCATTGTCCTCGAAGTGGGCTGTGGCGACGGGAGGCTCTTTCCCGCGTATGAGACCCGGGGCCTTCGGGCCATCGGTCTGGACTTCTCGGCGGTAATGCTGCAGATGGCCTCGGATGGCGGATTCCCGTTGGTGCTGGCCGACGCCCACCGCATTCCGCTTCGGAAGGGGTGTGTCGACACGGTTTTGGTTCCCTTTGCCACCATACGCTACCTTGACTATCAGGTCTTTTTCAAGGAAACGTTCCGGGTGCTGAAGCCCGGCGGCGTATTCGGCTTCATCGCCTGGAACGCCGCGTACAACGGAATCCGAGCGTGGCTCAGGCATCGGGTGGGGTCGTGGAGAACGGGCAGGGACGTGGCGCGGCTTAAGGAAATCTTGGTGCCCTTGGCCGAGAGTGGATTTGACCTGGTCGAGATTCACGGGGTGTTCTCCGCGCCGCGATGGTCGCCGTGGCGTCACAGCCTGGCCTGGCGAGTCAAAGGGATGACGGCCGCCCGGATGGCGCGGGATATCGTCGTCATCGCGAGGAGGCGGTGAGCACCGCTGCAGTGCTTCTGGCGGCCGGGAAGGGAACCCGTCTATGGCCCTTGACCGAGGTCAGAGCGAAGGCAGCAGTGCCGTTTCGCGGCGTCCCCGTGATCAGGAGTCTCGCCGATCAACTGGCGAAGGCCGGCATCACTCAGTTGGCGGTGAACCTCCATCATCTTCCTGAGACGGTTCGTGCATCCCTGGCCGGCATGAACGTTACCTATTCCTATGAAGACTGTCTTCTGGGAACATCGGGGGCGCTCCATCCCTTGCGCGATTCCCTGAGGGATTCATGGTTCTGGACCGTCAATGCCAAAATCGTGATAGATCTTCCTCCCCTCGATCCGACCTCGCACTCGGCGGTGCTCACCGCCGTGCTGGTTTCCGCGCCTTTGGGTGCCCCCTACACCAGGGTTGAGGTGACGGGAGAACCGCCACGGATTCGCGGGTTCAGCCCATCCACGACCCATGACGGGTCGGGGCTCGTGTACACCGGCATTCAGTTGGTGAGTCCCCGGATCTGGGAGTTCCTCCCCGAGCCGGGGTTCTCTCACTTCACGACTGACGTGTATCCCAGACTTTGGGCAGGAGGTGAGACCGTGGCCGCCTGTGTGGTGACCACACCGTGGTTGGAGTTCAGCACCTTGTCCCGGTACTTGACGCACCACCTGCGCTTGGGCGCGAGGAGGGAATGGTGGGGTAGGGGTGCGGACGTGGCCTCCACTGCCCGGGTGAGCGACAGCGTAGTGTGGGACGGCGTTGCGGTAGAGCATGGCGCACGGGTTCACCGCTGCATACTGGCCGACGGAGTACGGATTCGTGCCGGTCGGTCGCTGGAGGCAGCGGCGGTGGTTCCCCTGGAGTGCAGCGGGCCGGATTCCCGAGGTGAGATCCTCGACGATAACCTGGTAGTGGCCATCCCTTCATGAACGTATTTCCGGCCGAGGCCGGCCCTGAGCTGGCGCCCCAGCGTCTGACGCGGGCACTGTGGCGCCTGGGAATCCCGTTTAGCGCAATTCGGGCCGTGGCTGGAGACGTTTCGTCTCGGCGCTACTTCAGGGTGTGGGCCGGAGATCGGACTTTCGTGGCATGCCTGTATCCTGAGCCCTTCGATGAGACTGAGAGTGCTCGGGATCGGTGGTTTCGCCTCTGCCAAACGGAACCCGCCGTTCGTCTGGGTTTTGCCAGCGATCCACTGGCGTATGTCGAAGTCACCGCGTGGTTGACAGAGACCAACATTCCGGTGCCCGCCATCAAGGGAGTTGCCGGTGCCTTTGGCTGTATCGTCACCGAAGATGTCGGTGACCGATCCCTGGAGAAGGAGCTGCATCACGCAGACTTCGCTACCGCGTTCCGCCTGTACAGCAAAGCCTTGGAGTACGTCCAGATGCTTCAACTCTCAACGGCGGAGGCCACTCGTCGGGGTCTGGTGGCGTGCAGTCTTACGTTGGATGAGGAGAAACTCACCCATGAGCTGGGCTTTCTGGCCAGAGCATTGCGGTCATTCCTCCCTCACGCGATAGGCGTCGAAGACATGGCCCGGCTCCAGGGAGAATGGTCGGCCATCGCTCTGGAGGCAGCCGACGAGCCGATGGTGCTGTGTCATCGCGACTATCACGCCCGCAATCTCTTCCTCCGGGGCGATACCCTCATGGTGATCGATCACCAGGATATGCGACTGGGCAGCCGTCACTATGACGCGGTCTCACTGCTGTGGGATCCCTATGTCGATGTTTCACAGGAGTTACGGCAGCAGCTCATGCCTGCGACTGACGGGCACATAGCCGCCATCGTCAGCCAGCGCTTGCTCAAAGCGTTGGGTACCTATTTAAATGTACTGATTACGCGAGCGAGTCCCGTCTTCATAGCTGCTGCCGACCGGGCGTTGCGCAGCCTGACGGGAAGTCTTGCCCAAATGGACCTGTCCACAGAATCTACGGAGGCCATGATCTGCCACCTTCAATCATTGCTCCGGGCGCGCTACGGCGTCCAGAGGGGGAGCGTGGACTGTCCGAATCTCGCAGACAAGGAGTGAACAATGGGGGAGAAACCGAAGAGAGTGGGAGACCTTCTCGTGGAGCAGGGCTACGTAACCCGCGAACGGGTCGAGGAGGCCGCTCGCCGGCAGGGAAGCACCCAGGAGAAGCTGTGCACGATTCTCATCGAGATGGGCTCCCTGACGGAACGTGATTTGGTGCACTTTGTCGCCAACCACCTCCGGGTGCCTCACATGGATCTGGACGGATACGATCTGGACATCGAGGTGATCAAGTACATACCCCCGGAATTTGCCAAGCGTTACCAGGTGGTTCCCATAGACCGGATGGGCGGGATGCTCTCGGTTGCCGTGGTCTACCCAATGGCGCCCGAGGTGGTGAGGGAACTGGAAAACATGACCCGGCTCGCAATAAAGCAGGTTGTCTGCCCCAAGGGAGAAGTCGACAGGGTCATTCGTCACTACTACGAGATGACGCTGCCCGGTCTGCGGAGCGGTTTCTAGGGCTTTCTGTGGCACGATTCGGCCTGGGCAAGCTTTTCAAGAGCAAAGCCGCAACTCCGGAGGAGTTGCGGCAGATGGTGGAGACCAAAGCTGAGGCGTGGGCTGAAGCACTCATTGACGCAATGACCGCCAAGGAGAGCGAGGTGCGGGCTGAGGCGGCGCGGCTGGCCCGCCATTTGGCTGCTGAAGATGCCATGCCACCCCTCCTCTCTTCTCTCAGAGACCCTTCCCGGGCAGTGGTGCTGGCTGCGTTGGACTCGTTGGGTGCTCTTCGTCTCCACGGCGCCGTGCCTGCGGTTAGCGGGCTCCTGGGATCTCCCGACCAGACGGTGAAAGAGGAGGTGGCACGCTGCCTCGCCCGGCTGGGTGGGTCTAGTGGTTCCTCCGCCATCCTCTCTCTGCTGGATGTTCCGCGGCTTCCCGGCTCGGCGGAACGGGCCGTGGTCGACCTGGGAGCAACCGCCATACCTGCTCTGATGTCCGCTTTGCTGGATGCTCGTCGTTGGGTACGACAGAACGCCGCCTTGTTGTTGGGGCGGTTCGGGGATTACCGGGCAGTGCCCTCACTCATGGTGGCGGTGCATGACAGCGACACCGGCGTGCGGGCCGCGGCGGTGGAGGCCTTGGGAGCCATCGGCGGTGCCGGCGCGGCGACCGGGCTGATCGGTGCATTGACCGACAGTGAGGAGCGGGTGCGGATGCAGGCGGCGGCAGCTCTGGGGAAGATCGGCGATGCCAGGGCCGTGGTGCCCCTCATCGGTCTGTTCTCGGATTCGGTGCGGCATGTGCGGGATCAAGCGGTGAAGTCTTTGACAGATATTGGCTCCGACGCGGCGCAGCCTCTCATCATGAGTCTCAAGGAATCTGATCCCGGTGTGCGGGAGTATGCGGCCAAGGCGCTCACCTTTGTCTCCGTGGCCGAGGCGCTTGACCCACTCCTCGATGCATTGGCGGATAGCGAGTGGGCAGTACGCCGGTACGCCGCCGAGGGACTGGGCAAGTTGGGCGCCAAGGCGGCGCTGCCGTATCTACTCACCGCCAAGGATGATCCCATCGACTTCGTTCGGGAACGCGCTCGCCAGGCTCTGGATCGCATCGACCCATCAGGTGAGCTCCGCAAGAGCCTCCGGCCCGCCCGGCGCGGCACCTTCGATCAACAGGAGGCTGCCCGGCCCAAGGGTCATGCCAGGGAACCGGGGATGCCGGGTTCCTGGGCCCTGGATTTGCCCGATGCGTATGCGATTCTGGGGCTGGGGCTCGACGCCTCCAAGATCCAGGTCAGGCAGGCGTGGAAGGACTTGATGCGAGCCTTGCATCCCGATGTCGTTGCGCATCTCACCCCTGCGGAGCGGGGCCAGGCGGAGGAGGATGCGAAGCGAGTCAATATGGCGTACGATGTCCTCATGAAGGCCCTGACTGATTGATCTTGGCACCGTTGTCCCAGCTCACACAAAGAAATGGCCGCCGTCTCCTCGCGCGTGAATGAACCCTTGGGGCGTTCTCGGGCGGTGGTGACCTCGGGGCCGACGAGGGCCCGGCTGGATGCCGTGCGATTCCTCATGAACACCTCCAGCGGCTCCTTGGGCGCTGCCATTGCAGATCAAGGGCTGGCTCGGGGATGGGAGGTCGGTCTCGTTCACGGGCCGTGCAGCACGCTGCCTCCACCCCACCCGAACCTGTCGACTCATCCGGTATCCTGGTTGTCTGATCTCTATCCGACACTCTTGGGCGTACCATACCGTGAAGAGATCGCCGTGGTATTCCATGCCATGGCAGTGTTGGATTGGGCGCCGAGGACAGTGAGTCAGGGGAAACGGGCGTCAGGCCGCCCATGGCGAGTGGTTCTGGACCCGACCCCCAAGATCATCGATGAGTTGAGGGGCCTCTTCCCCAATGCCGCACTGATCGCGTTCAAGTTGGAGACTGGTGTCACTGAGGAGGAACTGGTAGCCCGGGCTGGCCGCCTGGCCCGGCGGTGCGGTGCGGACATCGTTGTGGCGAATCTGCTTGAGTGGGTGCAGGCGGGCTATCGCTGCCGGGTGGTGTGCGGCGATGGCAGTGTACGCGCAGATATTGTGGGCCGAGAGGAAACCGCGGCCTGGCTGTGGGGGTGGGTCGAGAACCGCCGGATGTCTTTGCCTGTTCGGGAAAACGGGCCGAGGAAGGCGGGAGACCGTTACCCATAGGCTGGGGCACCGATACACCTTGAATCCTCGGAGACCTTGGGAGGAGTAGACTGAGTTGCATACGAGCATAGGTGGCAGAGTCGTGGTCCTTGGCGTCACCGGCAGCATCGCCGCCTACAAGGCAGCGACGCTGGCGCGGCTTTTGGTGAAGGGAGGAGCGCAGGTTCGCGTGGTGCTCACGCCCGCGGCAGCCAGGTTCGTCTCGGCGCACACGTTCGCGCCTCTGGTCGGTCGGCGGATATACACCGAGATGTTTGAGGAACCTCCACCCGCTGTTCCCGCACATCTTGAAGTCCCCCACGGCGCGGATATTGTTGTGGTGGCGCCTGCCAGCGCTGATTTCATTGGAAGGATGTCTGCCGGGTTGGGTGATGACCTCCTGGCGGCGGTGTGTCTGGCGGCCACCTGTCCACTCATGATTGCCCCGGCCATGCATCACCAGATGTGGGCCAATGCCATGGTGCAGAGGAACGTTGCACGGCTCGTCTCGTGTGGGGTTACGGTCATCGGCCCGGAGCAGGGCGAGTTGGCCGGCCGCGATGAAGGACGCGGCCGCATGAGCGAACCGGAGGAGATCGTCGACGCCATTGGAGCTCTGCTGGAACGGGTTGTCGTATGATTCGGCCCACTGCATATCTCTGGGCTCTTGCCGTCGTATGCACAGTGGGCTGCCAGGACGACAATGATCTCGGCGCACGGCGTCTGATCGTGGCGGCGGGACGTACCCAGGTGAGCGATATCTACATGGTCAATGGCCACGGCGGCATTGTGCAGAGAATCACCGATACTCCCCATAGGGCGGAGATCTGGCCCATCTGGGCGCCGGACGGGGTGCATGTATACTATGAGGCTAGGGAGACTGCTGACCGCAGCCTCTCCTTACGGGTGTTCAACCTCTTACGGGGAACCGAGAAAGTGCTGTACGGCCCGGTGGGGCCGGGTGAACTCTGGTGCGCCCTTTCCCCCGATGGGACCAGCATGGCCTTCGTTGCGAAGGACTCCTTCCCCGGCGACCTGGTTGTTCTCGACATTCAAACCGGTGATGTCAGATCACTGTCACAGCCCGGGGAACGGCTGCTTCGTCCAGAGTGGGCCCCTGATTCAAGGCGACTGCTGTGCCAGGCCAAGGCGGAAGACCGGGCCAATTGGGAGCTGCTGATTCTCGACACCATGACGGGAGAACGGCGTCGACTGAGCGAGGAATCCGACAGCACGGAGTTCAAGGGGAAGTGGTCTCCCGATGGGAGATCTGTGGTGCACAGCGTTACTCCGTATGATGATCGGGGCAGAGCCGGCCTCCAAGTCGTAGACGTGGAAACCGGCGCAGCCACTGGTCTCCGGGTCGGCGATCACGAACGAGTCATCTCGGCGGCATGGTCTAGCCTGGGCGTTCTGGCGGCCATTCGGGAGCGGCCCAAGCCCATGTTGCTCCTCCTTTGGCCGGGTGCGGCGAAATCCGGCGAGGAACGGGTGGTCACCATGGACGAGAAGTGTGATCGCGGTCGCTTCGTGTGGTCTCCCGACGGTTGTTTTATGGCCATGAACTACCGGGAAAGACCCCGAAAGGGCCGCCGCGGTGAATGGCGCATGGTCATGTATGACGCTTCCGGCAACACGGTGCGGCAGTGGCCGAATAGAATGCAGATGTTCTGCCCGGCGTGGGCTCCTACAACCGGCGACGAGGGTGAGCGCTGAGGTGGCAAAAGCCCGGGGCTACGGAAGCTGGAATGCTTGGACGACGGCTGACTGGATGACTGGAGAGATTGGAGGGTGCTGAACTGACGATTGCACGCTCCGAGCATTCAGGGTTCGAGTCGGAACAGAGGGCCCACCAACTACCGCCACGACAAAGATGAGAACGTGATCGTTGCACGAATGAACTGCCCCAAGGAGGATGATGATGCTACGCAGTGAATCCCTCGAGTTTCTCCGGCGACTCTGCGATGCCTTCGGGCCCAGCGGATTCGAGCGTGAACCCGGATTGATTCTCAAAGACTACGTGACCCCTTTCTGCGACCGAGTGACCACCGACAAGCTTGGATCGGTGTTGTTCTCCAAGCGGGGCTCCAGCGATGGCCCGGTGGTACTACTTCCAGGGCATATCGACGAGGTCGGGTTCGTGGTGGCAGGCATCAGCAAAGAAGGGTTTCTCTCCTTCGCCACCGTAGGAGGGTGGTTTGATCAGGTGCTCCTGGCCCAAAGGGTGACCGTACGCACGGCCAAGGGGATGCTGCCGGGTGTGGTCTCATCGAAGCCGCCGCATATTCTCACTCCCGAAGAGCGCGACAAGGTGGTCAAGCACGACAAGATGTTTATCGACATTGGCGCGTCGTCAAAGGATGAGGCGGTGGAAATGGGGGCCCGCGTGGGCGACCCGGTGGTGCCTGACAGCAAGTTTACCACCATTGAGAAACCTCTCATGGAGAACGGCACCGTGAAGGGCACGACAACTCTGGCCATGGGCAAGGCATTCGATGACCGTATCGGTGCCTTTGTGGCCGCAGAGGTCATCCGGCGCCTGACGACGGAAAGGCTGGATCATCCCAATACGGTGGTCGGCGCGGGAACCGTGCAGGAAGAAGTCGGGCTGCGAGGAGCCCGAACCGCGGCATGGATGGCCAATCCGGATGTCTGTCTGACATTGGAGGTCGACATTTCGCAGGACATTCCCGGAGTTGACCCGGACCGTGCGCTGGTCATCATGGGCAAAGGGCCGTCGGTGCTCACCTATGACTCCAGCATGGTACCCAACCAAGCCCTGAAGGACCTGGTCATCCAGACGGCCGCGGAGCGGAGCATACCCTACCAGCTCTCACTCATGGCCCGCGGCGGAACCGATGCGGGGATGATCCATGTGACCAGGGTCGGGTGCCCCAGTGTGGTCTTGGGCGTGCCTACCCGGCATATCCACTCCCACGTTGGGATCTTGAGTCTCGAAGACGTCACCCATCTTGTCGATCTGGTCGTCGCCGTGGTCCAGAAGCTGGATCATGCCACTGTCACGGGGCTGACTGCGCTGTAGGGTCTGCAGCCTTGGCCGAATCGAGACGATCAGATGATTCGAGTGGCGTGTTTCGGCCCTCGGCATGGGCGGGAACCCAGCCGTGGGCCAGCTCTGCCACTTCGTGAGACCATTCCGTGATCCAGGGGCAGCCTCGTGAACGCGTATATGGCCCGGTTCCGTCGCGGAGATTCGGGCTGTCACTGGGGGTGGATCTGGTACCGCACAAAGTGTGCTGCTATGACTGCGTCTATTGCCAGGTGGGTCGCACCACCGACACGACGGTTACCAGGCGCGACTTCTACCCCCTGGATACCATACTGGCGGATATTGCGCGGGCCTTGGAGGAGCGCCCCCGGCCCGATGTCATCACGTTGGCGGGCTCAGGTGAACCCACCCTCTATCGCAGCCTGGGAGGCCTGGTACGCCGAATTCGGTCGTCGACCTCCATCCCCATCGTGCTCTTGACGGGTGGGGGTATGCTCATGGACGAGGATGTTGCAGCCGATGCGCTAACCGTGGACATACTCGCCCCATCGTTGGACGCGGGAACCGAGGAGCAGTTTGCAGCCATCAACTGTCCATGCTCCTCACTCCGGTTCGCGTCCATGGTAGAGGGTCTGTCGCGGGTAGTCTCGGCCTTCACGGGTGAGGTTCGCCTCGAGGTCATGCTCATCCCTGAACTCAATGCAGACGAGGAGAGCATCCTGCGGATTGCATCGTTGACACGCTCGATGCCGCTGGCGGCCATCGACCTCAATACCCCGGTGCGCCCGCCCCACGCCTCTGGGGTCGGTATCGTCTCGGCTACGTCGCTGGCCAAGGCCAGGGCCGCCTTCGGCCCCTTGAGCCGCGTCATTGGGAACTTCTCGGGCGTGACGGCCCCCTCGCCGTCGCCAGCCTCGTCCCTAAGGACCCTGGTGGTTGAGACCTTGGCCCGTAGGCCTTGCACGACACGCGACCTGTTGGCGTCGCTGGCGTGCGAGTCTTCGGTGCTGCGGAATGTGTTGGACAGGCTAATGGCTCAGGGTGTTGTGGAGGAACGCCGATCGCGGGATGAAGTCTACTTCTGGGCCCCGGGAGATCCGCGGCCCGGGCGGTCGACCACCAGGGGTTAGGCTCACCTCGCCTGCTCTTGGGAGCGTGCTGTTCACGGATTCTTCCGCGAACCGGGAAGCGTCAGGCCAGGGGTTCAGGGTTCGCGGCAGAGGAGCGCGCATCAGTCTAGTCACCCCGACGAATCGCTCCGGCTCTCACAGTCGTCGCCCCGTTCTGCATCACTGCCGCCGCATCCCGTGCTGAGGGCGGCTCTGATGCCGAGAGAAAGGTGCAACTCTAAGGAGGCACAGAAATGCTGCGTCAACCTGATCCTCGTGTCGTCATCAGTTCTCCCGGAAAGCGGATGACGTCCAAAACCCTGTGTGGGCTCGTGATCGCACTGATTGCCTGCGCCGCCGCGGTCGCGGAGGCCGCCGGGGTATTCCCCGGTTACTACTCGCAGTATGATCTGGCATTCTCGGCACCCGGCGCGTACCGGTTTGGCCTTTACGGGTGGCAGAACCCCGCGGTCTTGGGCACGCTCGATGAGGGCGACATGCTCCTGGTGCTCAGCGATGATCCAGAGCAGCGTGACCGTATCGCACGGTGGGGTCTCATGATTGCCCAACCGTCCATGGGGTTCGGTGTTGTCCGCGACGATCCCGCGGACGGTCGCACGGTGACCGACTATCGTTACTCCATGGCCTTACGGAATCGCGGCTTCGCCCTGGGGGCTGGGTATGGATGGTCCTCCGGTGCTTCGGAGCGTGTTCACCAGCGGGTCGTGACCGTGGGAGTGCTCTCCCGCCCATCGAGGTTTGCGTCCCTGGGCCTTATCGGCACGTACTCAGCCACCGAGAAAGACCGGGAGGGAGTAGCCGAGCTGGCGTTGCGACCTCTGGGTGACCACCGGATTGCAGTGTTCGGGGATATGGCCATCCGTGAAGATCAGCGGCTTTCCGATGCACCCTGGAGCGTTGGGGCGGTGGTGGAGCCCTTGCCCGGCATCCGCGTTTCCGGCCGCTACTTCGATGATGAGCGGGTGAGTCTCGGCGTTGGCTTGAGCTTCGGCCACGGTGGCGTGACGACGCAGGTCCACGATGATGACGGGAACCAGCATGCCTCCTATGGGATCCGACTAGGTGGGTATGACCGCACGCTGCTTCGTTCGCTGCAGAAGGGGCAGCGGTACGTGAAGGTGAACTTAAACGGTGCCATGAAGTACCAGAGGTATGCATTCTTTGATAGGTCCCTGACTCTGCGGCACGTGGTGGAGACGCTGGAACGAGCCGCAGAGGACGACGCGGTGGGAGGCGTGGCGGTGAGCATCTGTGGGCTTCGGGCCAGCCCCGCCATGCGATGGGAGCTTCGCCGGGCCTTGGAGGCGGTACGATCATCGGGCCGGAAGGTCGTCGTATTCGCCGATAACCTCGATGAGTGGAGTTTTCACCTGGCCTCGGTGGCCGATCATCTCGTGCTGGATCCCCAGGGTATCCTGTATTTGAAGGGGTTCGCCCTGGGGCGGACGTACCTGCAGGGCACGTTGGACGCAGTGGGAATCGGCGTCGAGGAGTGGCGGTACTTCACTTACAAGTCGGCCTTCGAGGCATTCTCCCGGGATGCCATGTCGGATGGCGAGCGGGAACAGCTCCTGCGCATGGCAGAGGGGTTTTACGAGGTGGTGCGCGGCGATGTCTGCCGGGGTAGGGGAGTGACACCTGAAACCTTTGATCGGTGGGTGGACGAGGGGGTGCTTCTTCTGGCCGACGATGCGCTGCAGGCGGGGATGGTGGATCGCCTGGGGCGTTGGGATGGCGTCGAGACGATCATTGCCGACTTCGAGAGAGGCAAGAAGCACCTGGTGGCCCCGGGGTCTATCATCGGGTGCAGAGAGGAACAGGATGATCGATGGGGAGAGCCTCCGACCATCGCCGTCGTGTATGCTCTGGGCGTGTGCGCCATGGACGAGGGCATCAAGGCCCGCAGCCTCGTCAAGGATTTGCGGCGGGTCGAGGAAGACCCCTCGGTCAAGGCTCTGGTACTCCGGGTCGATTCGCCTGGGGGCGATGCGCTGGCCTCGGATATCGTTGCCGAAGCCTTACGTCGTGTTCGCGAGAAGAAGCCCGCCATTGTGTCACAGGGGCAGGTGGCCGCATCGGGCGGCTACTGGCTTTCCATGTACGGAGATCAGATCTACAGCAGCCCCCTTACCCTCACCGGTTCCATCGGCGTCATCGGAGGATGGTTCTACAACAAAGGGCTCAAGGAGAAGCTGGGGATGACCACCGACCTCGTCCAGGTCGGCAGGCATGCCGACGTGGGCTTCGGTGTCCGGCTGCCACTCCTGGGTATCGGAGTGCCCGACCGTACTTTGAGCGATGAGGAACGCTCCAAGGTGGAGAAGCTCATCAAGGGGTCCTACTCCTTGTTCGTGGCCAAGGTCGCCGACGGTCGAGGGCTCAGTGCTGACTCCGTCGCCGTTCTCGGCGAAGGCCGGGTCTGGCTGGGCAACGATGCTCAGGAGCGGGGATTGGTGGATATGCTCGGCGGGCTCACCGACGCCATCGAAGCCGCGAAAACCGCTGCAGGCATCAAGCCCACCGATCCGGTACGTGTGCGCGAGTTGCCCCGCATGGGTCTGTTGGATTTTGGCTCGCTCGTGCCGTTCCTGGGAAAGGCGCGGGCGGGGGATGATACCAGCGATCCAGCCATCGACTATCTCATGTTCCGCCTGAAGCACAACGGGAAGCCGTTGCCGATGCTCGGGTTCACCGATATGGACGCGGTGATGGGAGCCGAGATCTACCGGTAGGCCTTGGGTTTCGGGGTCACCCGCACGGTCAGTTGCCGAGGGTGGCGGGGGAGTCTGGGAGAGCAGACGGCTGAGTCGCTCTGTGGCCCTGGATCCCGCCTTGAGATCACCGGCGAGAAGCGGTCTCGTCAGGCCGGGTCTCGAAGGCGTGGGCCATGATAGCATCGACCGTGCCTTCCATGGCGCGGTGGTGAGAGCCCTTCCAGAAGACTTTGCCGCATCCTGAGCATCTGGCGAAGACTGTGCAGCGCTCCCGTACCCGGGGCGGCACCGTATGGGGGATGATTCCGGTACGAAGGACCTCCAGCGGGGCATTACACAGGAGACACCTGGAGAACGGGAATACCGAGGTCGCCAGGTCGAACCTGCGCAGTACCTCAGCGGCCTGAAGACGCGGTCTCCGGTGTCGAACCAAGTACCCGTGGGTGACGACCTTGCGCTTCAGGAGGCCACGGTCTTGGGTCAGGAGTATCCGTCCGCGGGAAGCCAGACACGCGAGATCCGCGTCATCGGCGCCGCGGTCGTACAGCGTATCGAAGCCCAGCATGCGCAGGTAACGGGCCAGGCGGCCCAAATGTACATCCAGCACGAAGGAGGGCCGTCGCAGCGGCACGGGCCTGACCCGCTGGACTTCCGATATGTCCAGTGACTCGAATACCGGGAACACACTCACCCGCGCGTCGCGGCCGAGCACGTGATCGAATCCCACGGACTCTCCGTTCACGAGGATGAGATCAACCTCCGTATGGGGGATTCCCAGTCGCTCGATGAGGTCTTTCACGGCCACCGCCGCATCCAGCCGTTGCAGGACGGTGGTGCCGCGCAGCCGCCGCGGCAGCAGATCATTTAGCTCGGCGTAGACACGAATCGAGGCGATGCTCATGACCTGCCTCGCGGCACAGCCATCCCCGGCCGGTAGCCGGCGGCCTCGGGGCTTCGCCCCGGATTGCGGGTCTTGAACCAAGACATGGGGACGGTCATGGGAACAGGCGCTCCTGCAGGCTGTGCGGGCTGGCTGCGGCCGGTCCCGTGATATGAATGACTTCCCAGCCGCGGCGAGTCAACTCATCGGCGATGAAGCGGCGATGACAGGCCGCGGGGTCACGCTCGGCGCACAA
>JAFGKV010000060.1 GCA_016928395.1 Candidatus Fermentibacterota bacterium
GAAGGCGCGATCAGAGGCATCCGCTGGCACAACATCCCCACAACCGAGCGCGATCGGCTATGGCGCGAGTATCGCACGAGAGTAGGCTCAGGCTAGGGCTCATCGAAGGCACGAGCACTGTGAAGCAGCTGATTCCCCGTTTCATCGACGACCAGTATCGCCGACGCCTCCTTCACGGCCGGTTCGAAGCCGTGGTGGTGTCCATGGACATTGTCGGCTTCACCACCATGACCCAGCGTCTCATGGAACTTGGCAGAGCCGGTGCCGAAATCGTCACCGCGATAATCAACGAGGTCTTTGGGCCGTGCTCGGAGCTGATCTACGGTCACGGCGGATGGATCGGCAAGTTCGTGGGTGATCAGGTTGTCGCATTCTTCCTAGACGAGGCAGGGCCGGGTGCGTATCGGGCTGCGGCCGCAATCCAGGAGCTGTTCGTTCGGCGTAGCGCGTGTGATACGCCCGTCGGAAGCATGCGCCTGAGCGCCCGAATCGGAATCGCGCGGGGCGCGGTGAGTTGGGGAATCGTCAGGGCCGCCCCTCGCGATATCTTCTACTTCCGGGGCAGTGCGCTCGCCCGCTGCATGTCGGCCCTGGCCCGCTGCAAACCCGGCGCCATAGCCTGCCATCGCTCCGCGGCATCCCGGCCGGAGTGCGGAGACACTGTGGTGGACCCGTCCGACTCACCCCTTCTGGATCCCGCCCTACTCTGCCGATTCGTGCCATCTTCAGTGCTGGAGATGGAGGATGCGGGCGAATTCCGGGATATCGCGTGCCTGTTCCTTTCGTTCCGCCCGGAAGACGGACGACTGTCCCACGGTTTCCTTCAGCGATTCGTACCCCTCCTCGTGGAGGAGGCCGAGAGGTTCCAGGGGTTCCTTAGCGAGTTAGACTTCGGTGACAAAGGCAGCGTGGCGCTGCTGTACTTCGGGGCCCCCCAGGGGCTGGAGCATCCCGTCCTCCATGCGGGAGGCTTCGCCCTTGCCGTGCGTGAGCGCACCGCCGGCGTGGCGCGGGTGCGGGTGGGCATAGCCCACGGCAAAGTATTCGCGGGGTTCGTGGGAAGTTCCCTCCGATGCGAGTACAAGGCGGTCGGGAGCGTGGTGAACCTGGCGGCCCGGCTGATGGGCTCCGCTGCCGGGGGCTGCATTCTGCTGGATGGCCGCATGGCTCCCGCAGCGCCTGGGTTTGTGCTCACTCCCGTGCCGCCGCTAACCCTCAAAGGGTTCCCTGATGCGGTGCCTGCCTTCGAGTTGACCGGCCGCACCGATGCACCCCACGACACCCGGTCTGACCTCCCCCTGATCGGTAGACGTGACGAGCTGGCGGCACTTTGGCGGCTTCTCTCTCCCCTGAAGCAGGGTGAGTTCTGCGGGATCGTGTACGTTGATGGAAAGGCCGGAATCGGCAAGAGCCGCCTCGTGCAGGAGCTTCGCACAGAGGCCTCCTCAGCCGGTGTAGCCTGGTTCTCCATGCCCAGCGACGAGATCCTGCGCCAGAGCCTCAACCCGTTGCGTTGCTTCGCTCGTTCGTACTTCGGCTGCACGGCCGAGCATCCCAAGGAGCGGCACGAGGCAAACTTCGCCACGCGGCTTGACGCTCTGATGGCCAGGGCCGATCCTGAGTCATGCCAGGAGCTTGAGCGGCTCCGCTCGGTGTTCGGGGCTGCGGTGGATCTCTTCTGGGCCGGTTCGCTCTACGATCAGCTGGATCCACGTTCTCGGAAAGAGCAGACTTTCCGGGCCTTCAAGCTCTTGTTCAGAGTTGAAGCCGGCCCGTGTCCAGTGATCATCGAGCTAGAGGATTGCCAGTGGGCCGATGCAGACACGGCAGAGTTCCTCCGTGCGCTCACCCAGAACATGGGCGGCCATCCCATCGCCCTCATCGCCCTGGCGCGAACAGGCGATGATGAAGCGCCTTATCGGTTCACCCTGGAGGGCGTGCCCTCGGGCTGTGTGCTTCTTCGCCACTTGTCAGAGACCGATACGGCTGCCCTGGCAGAGCGGCTGCTGGGTGGCGCGCCCTCGCGACCGCTCTTGGAGGTGCTGGAGAATCGTAGCGAGGGGAATCCTTTTTACCTGGAGCAGCTTGTCCGGTTCATGCAGGAAACCGGGGTCGTGGGTGCGCATGACGGCCAGAGCCATCTGACATCCCAGATCCAGGATCTTCCGGAAACCATCTCGGCCGTCATCGTAGCGAGAATCGACCGGCTTGCCCGCGAGCTTCGTGAAGCCGTGAAGCGCGCGGCAGTGCTGGGCAGAGAATTCAACGTCCCTGTGCTGTCCGCGATGCTCCATCACAGTCGCGCCGCGACGCTTCTCGAGGCAGGCCGCCGTGAGGCCGTCTGGGGGCCCCTCTCAGACCTCATCTTCATCTTTCGTCATGCCCTCATCCGGGAAACCGCCTACCAGATGCAGCTCCAGGAGACCGTGCGCAGACTTCACCTGTTGGCGGGCGAAGCCATCGAGGATCTCTATCGTGACGACCTCATGCCTCATGTGGGCGCCCTTGCCCACCATTTCGACAAGGCCGGCGACTTCGCCAGGGCCGAACCCTACCTCTGGAAGGCTGCCGAAGCGGCCGAAGCGAGATGGGGCAACGAGGAGGCTCTAGGCTGCTACACGCGTCTAGAGGCATACGTCTGCGACCTGACAGGACAGATCGAGATCTGCCGGCGCAAAGGCATCCTGCTCGATCGTCTCGGACGGCTGGAAGAGGCCGAGCGGGTGATGGAAGCGTATCTGGCCAAGAGCAGCCTGTCCGGTGAGTCGGCCCGGGTTCTGGATAGCATGAATGCGCTGGGGAACGTGATCCTCCGACGGGGCAGAGCGGACGACGCACTCCGGCGGTACCGTGAAGCCCTGCGCATCGCCACGGAGACAGGGGATCTCAAGGGGATGTCGGCCGCAGTCAACAATATCGGCCGGGTTCACCGTCTGCAGGGCCGCTTCGATGAGGCAATGGGGTGCTTCAGGCAGGACCTGCGCATCAGCTGGCGTCGCCGCGACCAGAAGAGCATCGGTTACACCTTGGGAAATATGGGAAGCATCTACGGCTCTCTGGGCGATCTGCGGCGCGCGCGCCGGTGTTTCGGGACAGCGCTCAAGATCGCAGAGGAATTGGGCGACAAGTTCAGCATCGCGTTGTCGGCCGGTAGCATCGGCTTGGCATGCATGTTGGAGGGGAATCTGGAGGAGGCGCGGCGGCTCTTCATCCGGCAGAAGACTGTTGCCGAGGAGACCGGTGACCAGTACAACATCGGATATGCCGCCGGCAACCTCGGCGAGGTGCTCCATCGCCAGGGTGACCTTGATGGTGCACTGCGGCACTATGAGAGGAAACTGGCGATCTCCAGGGAGATGGGCTACCGCTACGGCGAGGGCATCGCGTTGGACAGTCTGGGCCGGGCCCACGAGGACCGCGGCGAGTCCGTCACTGCCATCGGCTTCTTGGATGAGGCTGTCGCCATAGCCCGCGAGCTCGGCTCGGGCGACTACCTCTGTGGATACTTGAATCACCGGGTTAACGCGGAGCTGAGCGCCTCATCCGACCTCAGCGCCGAGAAGGTCATGCTCCTTGAACGGATGGCCGGGGAGGCGGCGGAGATCGCCGACAGGATCGGCAAGACTGAGGAAGCGATGGCCGCCCGGGTCAATCAGGCGAGACTCATTGCGGCCAGGGGTGACTCTGGGATTGCAGCCGAGCATCTTCGCCAGATCCTGCCCCACGCGACAGGGCTCGCCCGGGCGCGAGTGCTTCACGCGCTGTTCGACATCACAGGAAGCGAGGCCCACAGGGCCGAGGCGCTGGTGGCCTATCGGCAGATTGAGGCGCAGCGATCGGGTCTCGCCGTCCGACGCCAGATCTCCATGCTCAAGGGAGGAGGGAGCGGTCCGACGAGTCCGTGAGCACATAACGCGGCGAGACGACGATGTTGCGTCGCCCCGCCGCCTTCGCGAGGGCTCGTTGTCAGGCCGGCGTCGTCTCCGCGCTCCCGTGCAACCCGGCATGCACCTTGCGCACGAACCTGTGCTTCTTGTCGTGGGGGCTGTGGTGCGCAGGATGGCCGCCGAATAGGATGTGGCAGAGCACGAACAAACCCACAGCCTGCCAGTAGCTGATGGCGGCTACCCCGAAAATGGGCGGCATAAGCCAGTTCCACAGATGCTGCACTGCCAGCCCCAAGACCAGACCCAGGGCCGCGACGCCGGCGATGCCGAGCAGAACCCATCCAAAGATCCGTAGTGTTTTCACGTTCTCCTCCAGTCTCCTCTTAGGATTGAATTATACCTCGCTCTCGAAGGCGATGCCGCACGGCATCCATCCCTCGTTTCTTTCTCGCCATGAGGGTTCCCATGGGGTCGCCGGTCTCCACGGCCAGCTCCCGAAAGGTTCTGCCCTCCAGCACGGTGGCCACGATGGCCAGGCGCTGGGGTTCGGGAAGCGCGTCGATCGCCTCGGCGACCGCCCGAACAACCATGGCGTCATCTATCAAGTCGTCGACATCGGGCGCGCCGTTGAGTAGGGCCTCGATGCCCGAGGCCTCCTCCCTCGCCTTGCGGCGCACGTC
>JAFGKV010000061.1 GCA_016928395.1 Candidatus Fermentibacterota bacterium
ACAGGAACCACGACGCGACACCCCTGGGGGTACTCGGGAGGATCGGAATCAAGACGGTAGCTGTAGGGCTTCCACGCAGGGATGGCCAGGAACACGTCGATAACCCGGGGAGGCATGTGGTCAGGGCCCATCGGGTGCACCCGTTTCGCGGCGGGGCAATACTACCTCGACCCTGGTGCCTCCGGAAGAAGAGTTCGTGATCTCTATGCTGCCACCGTGCGCCGCGACCAATGACCGACAGATCGACAAGCCCAGCCCCGTTCCCCCGGGGCGACGGCTGAATCCCGGTTCGAACACTCTGTCCTTGAGCTCGGGAGGAATCCCTGGTCCCGTGTCATCACACCGTATGACCGCAGCATCGCCCCGCCGGAGCACGGCGATCTCCACCGTTCCTCCCCCCTCGACCGCCTTGACCGCATTGTCGATGATATTCACGCACACCGTCCTGAGCGCTTCAGTGTCGCCCAGAACCACCAGTTCGGGAACCCGGCATGCGAGACCCACCACGATTCCCTTGCTCTCATAGTAGCTGTAGTCGTGCACGCACTGCGCTACGATAGGGCACAGATTCACGTTCTGGAAGGTGCGACCCGTGGCCCGGGTGAACGATGACAGTTCCTTGAGGATGCCCTCCATGCGCCCCGCCTGACGCTCGATCATCTCAGTCGCCCTCGAAAGCACCTCGGCGAATCCTGGCCTACCGTCCTCGAACGCGCGCCTGAGATGCTGGGCCGAGAGCTTGATGGGAGTCAGGGGGTTCTTTATCTCATGTGCAGCCTCACGAGCGAATTCGGCCCAGGTAAGAAGCCGCTGCCGTTCCATCAGCTCGGTCGCCTCCTCCATTACCACGACAACGCCTGATGCATGCTCGCCGATGGGCGCAGCGCTCGCTTGCCAGATCCGACGATCCTCGGGCCGGGTCAATGTCTCCCGAACCGGTGCACCGCGCTCCATGACGCGCCGCACAATCCCCTCAAGCGGACCACCCGCCAGCGACCATCGCGGCTGTCCAGGAGCGATCCACGGCAGTAGTGGCTGCACTGCCGAATTCGCCTCTTGCACGCTGAGGTGACGATCCGTCACCAGCACTCCGGCGGCAATATGCTCGAGGACCGTCTCCAAATGCGCCTTCTCATGGGCCACCGCGGCAGTGGTCGTGGAGAGCCGTGCCGTCATATCGCTCAAGGCGCGGCTTAAATTCCCCAACTCACCGGAAAGCGCAGGCCACTGCGTCTCGGCATCCTCTCCCACTGAAGCTGCCCGGGCGGTCAAACGTGATATGGGTGTGCTCACCCAGCGCGCTACCATGGATGAGAGAATCACGGTACCGGTAACCAGCGGGAGCAGAATGCCCAAGGCCCACAACTCAAAGACCGCCCACTGTGACTGGAGATGCGTCGGGCGATCCAGTCGTACACCGATGATGAGACTCTCGCCCAGCAGATCATCGGCCACCGGCGCAAACGCCCACCGACGGTGCACCACCGGCATCTGCGCCGAGGATGCCAATGCGTGAAGCGCGGACGAGGGGAGCAACCGCGGTATCGCCCACGCTCGCGGTGACAGCACTGCCGCAATAGCCTCTCCCTTGCGCCATGCGACAGCCGTCCAGTCCTGTGTAGCGCCCAAAACCGCGTGGAGCCCATGATCGATCGGCTTCCGCACCAGCAATGCGCCCTGGGCGTGGGGAACCAGCGCATGCACCAGGGGCTGTACCCCCGCAATCCAGAACAGCGACCTGCCACCGGTTGCGACGCGCACTAGCCCGGGTGGCAGGATCTCTCCCTCAGGTGACGGTGGAAAAACCACCCCATCCAAACTGAAGAGGTCGAGCTGAAGACCGCTTGCGCGTGTCCGTTCCGTGGCAACGGGCGGCCCCACCTGCGATGCCAACTCCGCGGCCTGTCGTAACCCTTCGAGACGAAATGAACCAGCCACATCCCGCGCCTTTGCGGCCGTCTCCATTTGACGATCCCGATCCCGGGCGGCGCGTTCCAACGATGGCGTCAGCGCGGCCAAGGAGAACACCGGCCCTACCCCCACGACCAGAAGTAATGGCAACAGACGATCCCGGTACCGGTAGAACGCATGCCGTGACGGGGTAACCCACAGCCGACCAAGGGCAATCACCCCGTTGGCGGCCAGACAGAGCATGCCCGAGAGCGCAAGAAACGATGCCGCCTGGGCCCAGAACGACGGCTTCGCCACTGACAGCTCCACCACATGGGGACCGTCAGCGAACTCCCGCTGGAAACGGAGGGTCTCTGCGGTTCCCTCCTTCCGTCCCCGCCAGCCCATCTCCGGCCCGCTTCCCTCCTGGAGGGAGAGCAGGCCTCGATCAGACAAGACAAGCGCCCCGGGCCACCGGGTACCATCAGCCAGGGTCCCGAAGTCACCCGTAGGAAGTGAGGAAAGCAGGTCGGCCATCAACGATACTGCGACGGTGCGATCGCCCTGGGTAACTGCCGCATTGATCACGGCCCGGGGGGGCGTCAGCATCTCGGTGACATCCTCCCACTCCATGACCCGCCCCTGCGCCGGCTCGATAGGCGCCACACGGTGCTGAAGACCGAACGAGAGCCGGTCGCGGACGAAACCTCGCTCATCGAGCACGGCCAGCTGACCGGTCACGGGGAACAGACGGAACGGCCCGCGCCGCCACAGCTCATAGAGATCTTCCCGTTCCGCTCTCCAGTGACGAAGGCTCTCTCTCGCCAGGAACTGAAACCAAGGTCGCTGGTCTGAGGCCAATCGATCCGCCAGCCTTTCAACCTCAATGCGATGCATCCCGGCCAGGAGCCCATGGGCCTGAGGCAGGAAGGCGAGGCATGCGACGATTACCACAGCCGTTGCCCGGGTGACCGGCCAAAGACCCTGGCGCCTGATCAGCATCACCGTTGCCAGCAGTAGGGCTGCGCTTGGTATCCAGGCCGCATCACGCATCGTGGCAAGAAGACCCACGGCCGAACCAAGACAGACCAAAGGAAGTGGCGCATGGGCCAAGAAGAATGCGAAGGCCACGAAGAGCGACACGCCCGAGGCGACAAGAGCCCACACTTCCGGCATGGTTGCTATGCGCTCCAGCGGGGCTACCGGTATGGTGCAATAGGGCGCGGCACTCCTCCACAGCCATAGCAGCACTGATGCGGCACTACACGCCCCGACCGTTGCTGCGCCCACGAGGGGAACGCGCCATCGGCCGAAACCCTTCCCGTCTCGCAGCAGGCTCGCCAAAAGAAGAACGCTGAGGGAGCTGGCCAGAGCATCGCCCGGGCTGTGGAACAGAAAGAGAGGCGCCGCAAACACGTCTGGCATGAACAGGGCGCCTGCGGGCTGGGCCAGGGTCAGACCAATGCGGGCCGCCAGGATGGTCAGGGAGGCCAGCGCCCAACGCTTCTGTGCGCCAAGCCCGAGAATCTCAGCCATGAGTAACAGCACCAGAGGATACAGCGCCCATGGGCCAAAGAATCGAATTCCGCGGGGGGCATAGATCGACTCGTGAGTGCTGCCCTCGCCCAGATGCATGACGGTATCGACTCTGGCGGACAGGGCCACCGGCGCCAACGCGACAAGGAGTAGGTCCTGCAGAGAGTCCGCGCGCATGAGATAGCAGCCATCGCGGGCGGCCACCGCCCATCTACCGGGGAGGGGCGTACTCCATGACCGGGGGACCTCTCCTGCCCAGGCCACCGGGCCGTCGGCCCCGAGCAGGACAGCCCCGGTTCCCGGGAACGCCGACGTCACCGAATCCAGCACACTGCGACTTGAAGCGAAGCTAGGGCTGAATTCCTTGTCTACCAAGGTCTCAAGCGCCGCCGCCACTTCATTGATCCTGTGCTCGGCCGCCGCAAGATCGTGTCTGAGTCGAGCGGATGATCCGAGCCGCTCAACCGCGTGGGTTGCGGCCAAGAGCCCCAAAAGAACACAGGCAACCCGCATTCCCCGGGAACCAGCGCAACGGGCTCCGATGAGCGACAGGATCCATGGCAGCGGCAGAAGCCACTGGTAGATGGGTTCTGTACCTGCGGTGAGAGATAGGGCGGCGGCGACGAGGAGACCTGCCACGCCGGATCAATTAACCAGGTGGAGCCAATCCCTCAGGAGGAAAAGAAACCTGCCGATAAGAAGAGTGATTCTGCTCATCGCGGCGTACCCGAAGGACGCACCAAAAGAGATCATGAGCGTATAGAGCCCTGTGATGGCGGCCAGGCCGCGGATGCCCCGAGGCTCCCTGGTGAATGAGAAATACGCCATGGTGGAAAGCACACACACCGCAATGACCAGCGAGTCAAACCCAGCATCGGAAGAAAGCCCGACGGGCACCATGGTCGCCCTCATCTGCTCCAGGATCAGATTCTGCACGAGGCCGGGCACCGCAAAGCCCGCCGCGATGGCTGCAGCGATGGTGACACCAAGGGTTCCCAGAGCATTCCGGCGGAGCGCCGTAAAGGCAATGCCCGCCATGAGCGGCAGAGCCAGGAGTACTGCTGCCATGTCCCCAGGATGCCTCGCGGCAGCCACGAGGCGTGGAAGCATGCCATTGAACACGATTGTCACCAGGGCATAGCCCGCAGCCATCCCGAGCCCGACATGCTCTATGCATCGGAACACAGGGTTCTCCCGATACAGGATGGAGAACACGCCTAGGGTCAGGAGAGCAGGAACCAGCAATGCGGGATCGAGCATCCTAGTAAGGTGTCCTTTCAAGCCACCGTGCCGCGAAGAACGAGGCATTGCCCACTACGATCAACAGAACAAGAAGAACATGGGCTGTGGACTGGGCAGACAGCGCCCGGAGGGCCTCCGCTGGACGCCCCGCCAACTGCTCATACTCCGCAGCGCCCCGCAACCCGGCGATGAGCCCGGTGATAGTCCGCGCATCGATGAAGCTCTGGAAGGTTGGCCCAATACCGCCTCCGAGCCCTACGATGATTGGGGCATGGAACCGCCCGGTCCCATAGATCACCCAGTCTTGGGCGGTAGTGCCGGATGCGATCACTGCAACGAGCTGATAATCCGCGTATCCCGACAGCGAGGAAGACAAAGGAAGATCGCTCAACGAGTTGCCTCTATGATCCCGCGGAAACACCGCATAGGGGGCCGTTGCCAGGGAGATGATGACTCCGGGTGCCGAGGGGCGGTACCCGAGAAACACCCAATCGGTGCCGTAGGTCTTGCCGCTGGCCGCAGCCAGTTCGGCGATAGTCTCCTCGACCAGCCCGACCCCCTGCGCATCAAAACAGCTAACCACCATCCGCGCATTGCGTGAGAACACCTCTTCCACCAAGGTCACGACCATGGGTTCCAGCTCGAAGGCCGTGCCGGCATTGTATTCCACCGCCAGGAGTACGGTCTCCCCCTCCGCCAGTTGCGCGATCGCACGGTGGAAACTCTGGCTCTCCTCGGCAGGTATGAGCCGTGTGGTGGAGGCTGCCAAAAGCGGTAGTGCCACGGCACACGCAACGAGTAGATAGATGATCCTCCGGTCGATCCGTGACAGCGATGCCAGTAGACCAAGATAGCTGATCCTCATGATCGCCCTCCGCCGGATGGCCCCTGGACGCCGAGAATCACGCGAAACGCGGTAGCGACAGCAGCAAGGCCCATGCCGATCCACAAACCGCGGGTGGCGGCGACATTGGGACCGCGGATGATCCACGTGGCGAAAACTGAGATCCTTGGGATCATCTGCTCTCCCAGCGGGATCCTGGCCAGAAGCACCACAAGTGCCGATATGAGGAGTATGGTGGCCGGCGCCGAGGTGAGCCGGAAGCTACGAAACACTGCGGAGGCCATGTAGAATGCCAGCAAACTCAACATCGAGGCCTGGATCGGCTGCAAGACTGACCCGTAGAGCGCTCCAAAGGCGGTGGCTGCGGTGGTGCCAAAGAGACCCGCAATCAGCATGGCGGCCATGCTGCCCAGCATCAGCATCGGGTAGATCCGCTGCGAGAGGGAACCGGAGCGGACACGGGCCAGCTGTCTGCGGATCAGCGCTAGTATGCCCGCCACCAGCGCCGCCGCCTGCAGGAGAACCAGCCAGTCGACCAATCTGGCCTCCACCCATTGACCTGCCTGATGGGGCACAAAGTAGACCAGAATGGCGGCCCCACCGAGGAGGATAGCCAGCGGACGAGTCAGGGCGCGGAGCATCTACTCCCCGCCCGTGGAGAAAAGCCTGACATACCAACTCACTCCCAGCTTTGCTGCTGCCACCCCCACTAGAATGAGTATCCACACCAGCAGCTTGAGCCTGTCCTGCACGAGACCCGCCGCCCGGCAGCCGCCGGGGGCGAGAACAGGGCCGGCGAGCAAAATCTCCTCCCCGATGAGGGTTAGATCACATGTTGCCACGAGAAACGGCGTCTCCCCGATGTCCGTCGTCCCCGCCACTGCAACACCGCCGCTTCGACTGAGTGCTTCAGAGAGCAAGAATGCCTCGGCACCCATCCCCCCCACCACCACTCCGACTCCAGGCCTCTGTCGCAAAGCCTCGCCGGTGAACGAGAGACTGAATATCAGGGGATCAGGACTGAGGAAATCCGGCGTGTGGCGAGGCAGAAGCTCCGAGGCCAGGGCGTGCGCCATGGGATCCGACGTATAGACGATCGGGTCTCCAGTTTCACGTTCTCCGAGGCGAAGCACCTGTTCCAGAAGCGTCAGGGACGCGATCGTTCCCATGTCGCCGAACCCCGCGGTACCGGGAATGTAGACGGTTGGGCCCTGATGGCGGCGACTCAGTATCTCAGTCAGAGTGCGCGCCGCTGGAAGCAGCCACTCCTGCTCGTCCGGGAGCCTCCTGGTAACCAAGAGCACCAGCAGGATAACCATGATGCCACCCATGACGGATAGCCGATTCGTGTCCAGCCACTGGCTCTTGCTCAGTGCAGCCTGACTCACTCTGGAATCGGAATGAGATCCGCTCTGAGAGTTTGTGCGAACGACGTAGTAGTAAGGCGTCCCCCGAAACGCCGTACGGTCGCGAAACCGATCGGTGCCGGGACCGAGAGTCACCAAGGAAAGGAACGGACCCTCCGGCGACTCTGCACGAAGCACCTCATACCCACCGACAGTCGCTTTTCCCAACCCTTCGTCCAGTGAAGGCGTCCAGAAGAGATCAATGACGCCACCGGCATCATTGGGGGCATCGAGTACTACAAGACTCTCCACGGGGTTCGGCGCGAGCGTATCGGAGGGAAAATCGGCGGTCGCGGCAGCGGGCATCTGGGTGGTGGCGTTGAGTGAGTCAACAGGAGACGCCATGTCGAAGGGCTGGCTGGCTATGACCGAAGGCAATAGAACCCAGACCAGTGCGATCCGTGTCATGCCTCGACCCGATCCACGTGGCGTTTTGTCTTGTATACCTTCGCCATGATGCGCATCACATCCTCGTCACCGAGTGCCAGGACGGTCTGAAGCTTCCTGAAGCTCATCTTCTCCCTGTCGGTGAGCTTCTGATGACTGCTTGAGACTCGGTACCGATCGAGATAGGTCTGGCGGGCCACTGAGCGGGCAAGCCGGTCACCGATCCCGAACGCCTTGGTCAGTCGAACGACATCGTCACGAGAGACGTTGTCTATATAGGCGGAGCTGGTCATACGATCAAGCCTGCCTGCATAATCAAAGAGCTTCTGATGCCTAGAGAGTCCCCAGTATACAGCGGCAGTGGCGGCAACACCGCACACGAGAACGAGGAGAACATACACCCAATCCCGCGAGGCCGATGTCGGTTCGGCGGGCTCGGTGGGCCCACCGGTGGTCGGCGGGACAACGTGCTCCAACGTCACGAGGTCTTTGAAGATCCAGCCCATGGTCCGCTCGTCGATCCTTACGCGAACCCACTGGCCCTCCATCTCCAGCACGTCGAACGCCTCTCCTTCAAACACCCGGCGCAACACGGCGCTCGATGTGCTCGGCTCTGTACGAACATTTGCCCAGCGCCGGGCAACCAAAGCTTTCCCCGCGCCGGATTCCTGAGCCTGCATAAGGGAGGCAACGAGCAAGACCACAACGATGCAGAATCGCCGCACGGACGGAGGTTCCTCCTCAAAAGCGAAGAAGATGCGATTCGGGAAAGGGAAGTAAGAAACCCAATCTCCCGTGGAAGGCAACCGTTTCACCGGACAACTGCCCGGGGCGCCTGATTCCCGAAGGGGAAACAAGCCGGCCCGAGAAGTGCGTCAGTCAACCGTCATCGCAGAACTACCCCCAGCGTGCGGAATGAGTCTACGTGCTCCAAGGGGAGGAGTCGCGAATAGGGGCGCACCCCCGTACCTGTTCCTTCGCACGCCGGTGTTCACCGACGCGACCCATCGGATGGCCGCGAATGGAACTTCCCCGGACGCGCCGGCTGCCTATATTGGCTCGCTCGATCCAAAACAGGACACTATGTGTGGAGGACATTGTGGGAACGTGGCGAACTCACTTCATCGGAGAACTCAGGTCAACGCACGTCGGCCAGCAGGTTCGGTTGTGCGGATGGGTCAACACGACCCGGGAGCATGGCGATCTGTTGTTTGTTCTTGTTCGTGACCGAACTGGCGTGGCCCAAGTCAGGATTCAGCAATCTCGCGACGCGGGTGGTGACTCCCGGCTGTGGGCCACAGCCGTGGAGTTGGGGCTGGAGTTCTGCGTACGAGTAACCGGAACCGTCGCCCTCCGCCCCGATGACGCTCGCAATCCTGATATGCCCACCGGAGACATAGAGGTCACACCCGTCGAGATCGAGATTCTTAACGACTGCCCGCCACTCCCCTTCCCGATCCACCGAGAGACCGAGATCTCCGAGACGACCGCGCTGAAGTACCGGTACCTGCAGATGCGGCGTCCCAGCCTCGCCCGGGTGATCCGCCTCCGCCATGAGCTGGTCCTCTGTCTTCGAAACCTGATGAGCGGCATGGGCTTCATCGAGATCGAGACTCCACTACTCACACGGAGCACGCCAGAAGGAGCGCGGGATTTCCTTGTGCCAAGCCGAGTGTATCCCGGCCGTTTCTTCGCTTTGCCGCAGTCACCTCAGCAGTACAAGGAACTGCTGATGATCGGCGGTGTCGACCGCTACTTCCAGTTCGCGCGGTGCCTTCGGGACGAGGATGCCCGGGCCGATCGTCAGGCCGAACACACCCAACTCGACTTTGAGATGAGCTTTGTAGACCGGGAAGACATCATCGAGGTGCTCGAGGCGATCTATGGGGGGGCCGCAGAGAGGTTCAGCTCCAAACGGCTTCAGCGGATACCCATCCCGCGCATGTCGTATCATGAAGCCATGCACCGGTTCGGGTCCGACAAACCCGATCTTCGATTCGAACTTGAACTGGTGGATCTTTCGCCGGTTTTCACCGGGTGTTCATCGCCCTCTCTCGCCAAGGCCGCAGCAGCACCAGACGAGGTCGTCCGCGGCTTCGCCGTTCCCGGCGGTGGTGGCTGGTCACGCAAGGAACTCGACGCATTGGTAGATCCTGCGACGGGCACCGGAGGCATCGCCTGGGTTGCGCTCAAAGAGGGAGCGCTGCGATCCTCCCCGCTCAAGTCCGCCCTGGACGGGGATCGCCTTGACGCGCTTCGCCGGGCAACCTCGGCGGGCCCAGACGATCTTATCATTGTGGCCGGCGGGCTCCGCCGCAAGACCTTGGAATCTCTCGGAAGGGTTCGCGTCGCCATGGGCAGGAAACTGAGGCTCATCGACGAGGATGTGCTCGCCTTTGCCTTCATCATCGATTTCCCCATGTTCGAGTGGAACGCGGATGAGGGCAGGCTGGAACCCGTGCACCACATGTTCGTCCTTCCGAAAACCGAGCACATCCCTCTGCTGGATACCGCCCCTCTAGAGGTGCTCACGACCCAGGTTGACGCAGTGTGTAACGGATACGAGCTATGTTCGGGCAGTTTGAGGATCTACACACCAGCCCTGCAGAAGAAAGTGATGGGGCTCATCGGCATCACCGATGAAGACGCCCAGCGAAAGTTCGGCCATCTTCTGACGGCCCTCCGGTTCGGGGCGCCTCCTCATGGAGGAGCTGCCCCCGGGTTGGACCGACTTCTCATGGTTCTGCTCGGTACCGACCGGATGTCTGATGTCGTGGCGTTCCCCAAGACCTACAGCGGCCGCGACCTGCTCATGGATGCACCGGCAGAGGTCGACCCCGCGCAGCTTGCAGATCTGCATCTCAGGGTCGAACCCCCAAGAGAAGGAGTGTGAGGCAGCCGGCACTTTCAGCGTTGACAAGATCGCAACCAGAGATTAAAATGCACTGCATTTGGTGGCAGTCTTTGATTTCTCGGAACACAAAGGGATACGGAATGTCTTTGGTGCGACGCCCCGCCTTCCGAGTATGCGTGACTGCTGGTGTGTGCGCCCTCCTCACCGTGGCGGGATATTCGGCAGGAAGCCGTTTCGCCGCCACAGCCCACCGAGACAAAGAGAACTCTGGCCGGTCTTCCATTGAGACACAGGTCGATGCCTTGACTGAGAGGATAGACCGGCTCAATGAAGAGAACACCGCCCTGCGGATCGCCGTCGGCCTCACGCCCCTACCCAGCGATGTCTATGCGGTGGGCATCGGTGGGAGGGAAGCGCCATGGCCGGATGCCGTGACTCCCGAACTAGATACGTGGGCACGGCTTGATCGATTGTCTCGTGGAGTCAAGCTGCTGCACACCAGCTACCAACAGGTGGAATCTCGCATACGGGAGGATCAGGAGGTTTTGAGCAGAATCCCCTCCATCAACCCCGTACCCGATGGCGTGGTGAACAGCCGGTTTGGCGTTCGGCTCCATCCGATCTTCGGGGTCAAGGCGATGCATGAGGGAATGGATTTCGCCGCGCCGCGCGATACGCCGGTTCTGGCCACCGCGGATGGTGTAGTGAGCTTCTCCGGCAAATACGGCGGCTACGGCAACCTCATTGAGATCGATCACGGCAACGGGTTGACGACACGATACGCGCACAACAGGACCAACAGCGTGCGACTCGGCCAAAGGGTCACGCGGGGCCAGGCCATCGCGTCCGTCGGGGCAACCGGAATCACAACCTCGCCGCATCTTCACTACGAAGTCCGCCGAGACGGCGTGGCCGTAGATCCCCAGCCTTATGTCCTTCCGGGAGTCATCGTCGACTAGCCTCGTTCGGATACGCGGACCTTCAACTGCACGCCGTATTTCTCCTCCGAGTGTGGGGTGTATCGGTTGCCCATGGAAAGCCCTGGATCACATTCTGTTGACGAGGCGTGATCAGGCCGCCGGGACCATGTTTCTATGAGAGGTTCCCTGTGAACTGCGCGCTGAGACTGTGGGTTCTGCCCTTCATGGCTGCTGCGTCGCTATCCGGGGCCGATGGCTCATCGGTCCTTGTTCCCATGGACACAGCGCAGACAGATCACCTCCGCGCCTACGGGGTGGCCTATCACGCGCTCCAGCAAGGTGTCTCCGTCGAGTGGTTGCTCAACTGCCGAAGCGGCGCATTCCTCGCACCCGCGTCCAGAGGAATAGAGCAGTACGCCAGGCTCCTCGGGGTCTCGGTCGAGATCCTGTCCTCTGCGCAGGTGGCCGCACTCCGGGCGACCATGGCGGAAGGGAATCAGGAATCGATACTGCTGGAGAAGGCGCCGCGAATCGCGGTGTACTGCCCTCCTACCGCCGAACCGTGGGACGATGCGGTCCGCCTTGCTCTGGACTACGCGAGGATTCCCTATGACACGGTCTGGGATCCCGAGGTCGTGGCGGGCACCCTGGAGCGGTACGATTGGCTTCACCTCCACCACGAGGACTTCACGGGGCAATACGGCAAGTTCTATGCATCCTTCGCTAGGGCGCCCTGGTATGTTGCAGCAAAGGAAGGCGCGGAAGCAGAAGCGAGCGCGCTGGGTTTCTCCAAGGTCTCAAGAGCCAAGAAAGCAGTGGCACTGGCCATTCGTCACTTTGTCGAGCAGGGAGGCTTTCTGTTCGCCATGTGCAGCGCCACCGATACCATTGACATTGCGCTTTCGGCCCTGAGTACGGATGTGGTGGAGGAGGTCTTCGACGGTGATCCCGTTGACCCCGGCTGGCCCGGAAAGCTCGACTATTCCGCATCCTTCGCGTTTACCGGCTTCCGCCTCCTTACCGATCCTCTGGTCTACGAATTCTCCGACATCGACACCACGCCCACGCGAGCCCAACTGCCACGCCACCTTGACAAGTTCAAGCTGTTCGAATTCTCCGCCCGCCTTGATCCCGTGCCCTGCATGCTCACCCAATGCCACCTCCGTACGGTAGACGGGTTCATGGGTCAAACAACCGGCTTCACCAAGAGCCGCGTCAAGGCTGACGTCATGATCCTCGGCGAGACTCCCAATATCGACGAAGCCAAGTACATCCACGGCAACGTGGGCAGAGGAACATTCACGTTTTTGGGTGGTCACGACCCCGAAGACTACCAGCACCTGGTGGGAGACCCTCCCACCGTGTTAGATTTCACCCGGAATTCGCCCGGCTATCGGCTTATTCTGAACAATGTGCTGTTCCCGGCTGCCCGGAAACAGGAGCGAAAAACCTGAGGCCTGAGAAGGAGGGAGTTACCCATGGTGGAAGGAAGTTTTCCGGAGTGCCTCAAGTGTCACCTCGGCGTGCTGGTTCCCTTGTCTGACTACGGTCGCGACGGGGCCGCGGTTATGTACAAGGCATGGGTGTGTACTAACCCGAGTTGCGGTTACCACATTCGCATCGATAAGGGAGATATCAGCAAGCACGCACAGACCTTCGAGTGAGGAGGGTTTCCTCGTGAAGTGGGCCGTCGACGCCGCGGCCATGCGGGCTATCGACGAGCGCGCGATACGCGACATGGGCATCCCCGGCCGAATCCTCATGGAGAATGCGGGGAATGCTGTGGCTGAGGTCGCCGTGGGCATGGCGGGTTCCGGATCGATTCTCATCCTGTGCGGCCCGGGAAACAACGGGGGCGACGGGTTTGTGGCGGCCAGATTGCTGAAAGAGCGGGGATACCCGGCAGAGATTGCGCTGTTGGCGGCGAAGGTTGCGGGGGATTCGGCCCGCAACCTTGACCTGGCCCGGGCCATCGGGATCCCCATCACGGAGATCATGTCCGAGACGCATCTCGCCTCTGCCGATGGGATGTTCACCGGCGCCTCCCTGGTGATCGATGCACTCCTTGGCACGGGTTCCAGGGGACCGCCCCGGGGTCTCATAGGAGCGGCGATCCAGCGACTGGAGACACTACGATCGCCGGTGCTGGCGGTGGACATCCCCACCGGCATGGACAGCGATACCGGCCGTGCTGACGGACCCGTGGTCAGTGCGTCGGCCACGGTGACCATGGGGCTTCTCAAGACCGGCATGCTCTTCTTTCCCGGATGCACGCTGGCGGGCAGACTTACGGTGGCTGATATCGGGCTCCCCCGGGAGTTGCTCGATCCTCCGCAGGGAGGCGTGCAAATTCTTGAACCGGGCGACCTTGCCTCCTCCCTACCCACGGTGCCGAGCTCGGCCCACAAGGGTCTCGCCGGCAGGATCCTCGTGATCGCCGGCGCCACCGGCATGACCGGGGCTGCAGCGCTGTGCTGCGCAGCGGCGCTCAAGGCCGGAGCGGGGATGGTCTACCTGGCGATACCCGAGCACCTGAATACCATTCTCGAGACCATGCTGCCCGAGGTGATTACCATCCCCGTGCCCGAACGGGACGGCATGCACTGCAGGGGGACCCTGGATGCAGTCCGCAGCCTCCTTGACTCAATCGACACGGTCGTGCTCGGGCCTGGCCTCGGTCGAGGCGCCGGGCCCGCGGATCTCGTGAAAGAAGTGCTGGCGTCGTGGCGAGGCCCTCTGGTGTTAGACGCCGATGGTCTGTTTCATCTCCCCGCGGATCTGACCTTGTCGAACCAGGCGGTGCTGACGCCGCATATCGGCGAGATGGCCCGGCTTGCGGGCTGCAGCGGGGATTCGCTTCGGGCCGACCCTCGCGGTGCTGCCTGCCGCGAAGCCTGTCGACGCCAGGCTACGGTGCTTCTCAAGGGAGCCCCCACGGTGGTGGCCGACGGCAAAGGCCACACCGGCGTGAACCTTACGGGCAATGCAGGCTTGGCCACCGGCGGCAGCGGGGATGTGCTGTCCGGCGCCATCGCGGGATTCATGGCCCAGGGCGCCGAGGGCTACCGCGCAGCGATGGCAGGTGCTTTTGTCCACGGTCTTGCCGCTGATTGTGCGCTGGAGGAGATGCCCCATGCCTCCATTTTGCCAACCGATGTGGTCAGACTGTTGCCTAAAGCCCTTCGAATGGCGGGTTTCGGCGACCGCAGCGACCCACGTCCGTGGTGGAAACGGTGATTCCAGCGCTTCTCCTCGCCGAGTTGCTGGGTCCGCCAGTATTCTCTTCGTGAACTGGACCTGCCATCGCACGGCGTGGCTTGGTTGCGAGGCCACTCTTCGTGTCGTGTATCCGGTCGGCCGTGAGCCGCCTTAGGATCCGGGGGCGTGATGGCGGTGTTTCAGGAGACATCACCCGCAAGGCCGGGTCGCTTCAGGCATGAACAGGAGAAAGTCACGATATGACCGGTGGTCTTCGAAAACGATCCATGGCGTTGATCGGCGCCACATGGGGTGAGCGCATTCGCCTGGCAGTCATGGTCATCGCGCTATTCGCATTTCGTTCAGCCATCGCCGACTGGAACGATGTGCCCACCGGTTCGATGCGACCCACCATTCTTGAGGGCGAGCGGATCTTCGTGAACAAACTTGCGTACGACCTCAAGGTACCCTTTACCCGCCAACGCATCGCCTGCTGGGCGGATCCCCGCCGGGGCGACATCGTGGTCTTCTACTCCCCCGCCGACGGAAAGCGTCTGGTGAAGCGGGTGATCGGAGTGCCTGGTGACACCGTTGCCCTGGAGGGAGGGCGGCTTATGGTCAACGGTACCGTGGCTCACTACCATCGTGCGGATCCCCAGGGCCATTACACCGTGGACGGCGAAGTGCTGGCAACTGAGTGTCTCCTGGATTCAAAGCACCTCATCACGGTAATGCCCGATCGTCCGGCCCCCCGATGGTTCGGGCCTGTGGTTGTCCCTGAGGGGCGCTACCTCATGATGGGCGACAATCGAGACAACAGCGCCGACTCCCGGTTCTTTGGTTTCGTCGAACGCCGCGCCATCGCGGGTAAGGCCCCGGCGGTCGTCGTGTCTTTGGACCCCGGACGCTTCTACCTTCCTCGCTTCCACCGGTTCCTTAGCCGCCTCGCCTGACCCCCCGGTTCGCGCTCGAGATCACCGCGTCGGTACGACGGCGGAGTCCAGGGCTGCAAAGAAACGATGCTGACGATGCAGTCTGAGAGCCTTTGGTGCCGGAACGGCTGCAAAGCACACTCCGCCGGTTGTGCCTCTTGACAGGAGTCGCCCGCCGGCATAACCGTTGATGTCCTCTGCTCCTGGCCCACAGAGGAGGGCGCTAGATGAATAGCCCCGGCCCACAGGATCTGTACCGCATGGCGTTCGATGGCGTGACCGTGGGCGTCGCTTTGGCGGATGGCTCGGGCAAGATCATCATGGCCAACAAGGCCTTCGCGACGATCGCCGGGGCAGGCCACGGTGCGGATACCGACCTGCGTGTTCTCTCCGATCGCTTCCTTCCCTGCGGGTCACTGCTGAAAGCGGTACAACAGGCAGTTCTTGATGGCTGTCCGACCGACCTCATGCTCAGCGACCCGGAGAGCGCCAGGCCGATCTCGATTCACGTGGGACCACTCCCAAAAACCACCGCCGGGGACCGGCTGCTGCTCACCGAATGGCGACACGCCGATGCGGAGGCCGCGGTGGAGAGGGCCTTGCGGGAGAGCGAGGAGAGATTCCGCACCCTCCAGCAGAACCTGCCGGTGGGAATCTATCGCACGGGTGAAGATGGGACGATCCAGACAGCCAACCCCGCCCTTCTCTCTATGATGGGCTACAGGTCCGTCGATGAACTCGACGGCGCCGCTTTGGATGATGTCTGGGTGGCCCCGCCCAGCCGCAGCGAACTGATCCAACGGTTGAGAAAGGAGGGCGCCGTACGGGGGTACATCGTGCATCTGCGGCGCAAAGATGGCGGTGAGTTCGTCGGTTCGTTGGATGCGCGGGGCACATTCGACGGGAACGGGCGTCTGCTGCACTTCGACGCCATCGTGCAAGACATCACGGAGCGCATCCATGCGCAGAGGGAGCTGGAGCACCTGGCGCGAACCGATGGCCTCACCGGGCTCAACAACCGCCAGAGTCTCATGGCAGGGCTGGAGTCAGAACTTGCCCGGGCATCACGCTATGGCCACCTCCTGACCTTGATGATCCTGGATCTGGATCATTTCAAGGAAGTCAACGATATCCACGGGCATCTCGTGGGAGACCGTGTGCTGGCAACGGTGGCAACCATTCTCAGGCACACGATCCGTGCGACCGATGTCGCTGGTCGCTATGGAGGGGAAGAATTCTGCGTGGTCTTGCCCGAAACCGATGTGGCGGGAGCGTGCCTGATGGCCGAGCGAATCAGGGTGGCATTGGAGGCCATACGCGTCGAACTACCCGGGGGACAAGTCCTACGGATCACGGGTAGCATTGGCGTCGCCCAGGCGTGCTCGACGAGCACGGATGCGCTCATCGCCCGCGCCGACGCGGCGCTGTACGAAGCCAAACGAGCGGGCCGCAACCGAGTCGTGGTCAGCCAGCCTGATCCCGACTGAGACGCCCACGCGAAAAAACGCGTTGGATGCTTTCGCGGATGGTGAGACGACCGCCGCAGCGGTTGTGAACCGTCAATGTCTCCGAGCCTCGAGGCTCTACAACCACCGCCTCCGTCGGAAGTATGCGACCATGAACACGGCAATACCCGCCATGACCCCCCATACCGCGGGATAGGCCCACCGCCACCCCAGTTCGGGCATGTGCGCGAAGTTCATGCCGTACACGCCAGCGATGAACGTGAGCGGTATGAAGATGGTGGCAATGATGGTGAGCACCTTCATCACTTCATTCATTCTGTTGCTCACGCTGGAGAGGTAGGTATCCAGCATGCCTGACACGAGTTCACGGTATGAGTCGATGGTGTCGACCACATGGATAACATGATCGTATACGTCGCGGAAGAACCGTTGCGTGGCCTCCTGAATCAGAGGCGAATCCTCCCGTTCTAGACCCGACATTACCTCCCGAAGAGGCCAGACGGAGCGACGCAGGAGGATCATCTCGCTCCTGAGGCGGTAGAGGGCCCGGAGAGTCTCAATACGAGGATCGGTGACCAGAGTGTCTTCAGTCCTCTCGATATCGTCACCAAGGCTCTCCAGCACGGGGAAGTACCCGTCGACTATCGCATCCAGCAAGGCATATGCCAAGTAATCAGGGCCCATCTTCCGTATTCTCCCTGTGCCGCTGCGGATTCGATCACGCACAGGACCGAACACATCCCCCGGAGCCTCCTGGAAGGTGACGACGAAGTTAGATCCCAGCACCAGACTGACTTGCTCCGCGGCGATACCGCCGTCGGTCCTTTGGTTGATCATTCGGGCCACAAGGAACAGGTGATGCCCCAAGTTCTCATACTTGGGCCGCTGATTCGTGTTGAGGACATCCTCCAGCGTGAGCGAGTGGATCTCAAAAAGCGAGCCCAAAGTCGCGACAATCTCCACATCGTGGAGGCCGTCTACATTGATCCATGTCACAGAGGCCGTGTCCTTGAATGGGAGGCATTCCTCGATCCGGGAGACGGCTCGCTCTTCCAGGGTGGTCTCACTGTAGTCCGTGATGGTAATCCGCACCGCGTCCGTCCTCCGCTCGCCGACGTGAATCAACGATCCCGGGGGGAGGCCGGCATCCTTGTGTCTTTTCGGGGCTCGCCGATGCATGAATACACCCTCCTGTACGATGCGCTGACCCAAGGAGTCCGCGCCCACGTGACGGCGTGGGACCCACGGCACGCCCCCGGTCGCCTGTGAAGAACACGGCTTTATGGGCTAGTACGTGGGCCCCCTTGACCACGAAGTCAAGACTCATTGTGCGTTCGATGTAGTTTGATCTGGCCGGGCGATACGTCTTTCTGTCGATCCCGTCCACCTGTCGCGGTGGAGGCGGGGACCATCACGCACTCCCATTCGGCAACGCCTGCGCAGCTTCTGGGAACACCCCACACGCCTTGCAGAAGGACTATGAGGCACCCCGCACCACCTGCGTTGCAGTCTTGTTCGTCATGGCTGTCTCCTCGGATAGGGCACTGGGTACGGCCATGACATCACCGCATCCAATCTAGTGCGGCAAGACGTCGTGGCCAGGGGAATCTGCACTGCACACCCGATGCCAAATGCCTCGCCCGGCTGCGAGGAAGGGGATGCTCGACGCGGCTGAATCGCCTGAGCTGGCGGGCTCATGTCAGGGGTGGCGGGAAGACTGGCGCCCTTGACTCCTGGCCATGACGCAACCACACTGCGGCCAGAGCAACAGAGCACCGCCTGTTGCTGCCGCAGGTTCCGGGCGAATCGCTGCTCGCCGTGACCGGAGAGTATCCGGCGGAGAGTTCGCGCGCACGGGCGGGCATGAAGCATCAGGAGGCTCGCTGATGGATGGCACAGAACCGCGATGCGCAGAGAGCTCGATCACTGTCGAAGAAGGAACTGCTGCGGGCGACGACGCGACCTTAGGCTCTCGCCCGATTCCGATGACCGTAAGGCTGTCGAGATGCGCCTGGGTGAGATGGGAATCCGGCACGCGTCGTGACGCCGCTTGGCAATCCTGTCACCCGAGCCCCAAGGAAGGATAGGAGGCCGTGGGTTCGTCACTGGTCATCCTTGGCGTCGTGGTAGTCGCCGTGCTCTGGGCGATTCTGGGACGGCGCCAACGACGTGCGGAAATCGTCCGGATGCGGCCCCAAGATGAAGACCTGAGGCCGCGAACGCCGCCTCCCCCGTTACCGGCTGAGGCCGAGGCCAGGCTCCAGAAATTCCTGGCCAGACGACGGGCCATTGACGCCATTAAGCTGGTCCGGGCCCATACGGGATGGGGCCTGAAACAGGCCAAACAGTATGTGCAATGGCGCCTAGATCCCCGACGCCCAATCCCCGAACTACCTTCCTCGTTGCTGGCGGCTGCGCCTCAGGACCTCGAGCACGAACTACGGCGTCTGGTGGAACGTGGGCGCACCATCGAGGCCGTCAGATATGTGGTCAGCCAGACCGGCTGGGACCTGGAGCAAGCCCTGCGCTATGTGGAGGAACTGGAACGATCGTGACAGGTCGGGGTTGAGAACGCTCCTCAGAGCCGTTTTCACATCGAAGACGCTCTTCAAGGTCTCCTGCTACCGGCCCTGATCGCCGCGCGGCATGGCGGTCACCAGCGGGGTCGGCGAATGGACGCGCACCGGTCAAGTGTGGGCGATATGCACTGCCGCCGCTCCCGCGGACAGCGAGGTGAACTCGACACGGCTGAACCCGGCACCCTCCAGCATCACTTTCAGCTCCCGTGCATCAGGAAACCGCAGGATGGTGCGCGAGAGATACGCATACGGAGATGCCGTCCCTGACACGAGCTTCCCCACCGGCTTCACCACCACGCGCACATAGAGGTGAAACAGCCGGCGAACAACCGCGTTCGTGGGCTGGCTCGTTTCCACGATCATCAGCCGCCCTCCAGAACGCAGCACCCTCCGCAGCTCGACCAAAGCCACTTCGAGCGCCTCCCGGCTCAGCATCAGATTGCGCGTGGCGAAGGACACGGTCACCAGATCCACCGTGTGGGAAGCCAGAGGCAAACGTGTCACATCGCCGCTGACCCACCGGATACGACCCTCCCTGGCCTCGATCGCCTGCCAAAGCATCGCCGGGGAGAAGTCCAACCCCATCACCGTGCATGAAGATGACACTGCCCCTCGAAGCAGGCCCGCCATTTCTCCCGTACCCGTGCATACATCAACACAGACCAGTTCGTCTCCCCTGACCGCCAGCTCCATCGCCCGGCGCCTCCACCGAACATCCAGCCCCAAGGTCAAGACATGATTGACCCGCTCATACGTGCGCGGCACGGTGTTGAACATGGCGCGCAGAGCATGCCGGGGTCCCGCCGCGGGATCAGATGCCGTTCCTGGCGTGCCCGGTCTCCTCACACGTCGTTGATATCCCGAGGCAGGTACTTGTCGAACAGGTAGGTTCGCCCATCCCACAGCACGGGGATGCCGCGGAACAGGTTGAAGGCGACCATGATCCACACCAAGGTCACGGTGGTGGCCCGAAACACCGAGAGCGCACCCATCGAGAGCCACGGCGCCCCGTCCGCAACGGCTTGGCGGAAGGCCAGTTCAAGGCCCAACAGCACGAACACGACAACCTTGGAAACCCCGTACACCGCGCGGCTGAACCGCGAGGCCGTCAGAAACCGGGTGAGGGGCGAGCGCATCATGGTCTTATCGCCGAAGGGTGTCTTACCCTCCTTGCTGAATGCCACGGTCCGCAGCGTATCCACGAGGAAGCTCCTGGTCACGAAGATCATGGGAACCCAGAAGGAGACGGCTCCCACGGCCGCGTAGAAGATGAGGTAGATATGCTCGACGATGCGGTCACCCGTAATGTCGAACAGAGCCCCCACCTCGCTGGCCGCGTTAAGCTTCCGGGCCACATACCCGTCCAGCGAGTCGAGCCAGATCACGAAGATCGTCATGGCAAGGGCCGCGATGCGCAGGGTGAAACCTCCCTGAAACATGATCACAACCACGAACACCAGCAGAATCCGGCCCAAAGTGATCATATTGGCTGCCATGTGACCTCCTTCATGAGTCGCGGTATCGTCCACTCGCAGGGATGGAAGCCCCCCTGGCGCCCCTCTTCGCTTCGCTCCGCTCGCAGGTTCCAGAGTTCAGGCCGGCCCTCTTCACCTCCTCACCTCCTTACTTCTTCACCTCTTCGCCCCTTGACTGCCGGCCGCCGGCTCTCTCAGCTCCGCATTCCGCATTCGAAAGGCTGCCTACTACTGCCTCCGCCCGCAGGGCAGGACGTCCGTGGCGAGAGAATCAGTGGCATAGCCCCATTCTCTCGTCACCTTCATGTCCTTCATGTTCTTCATGGTGAGATGCTTTCCTCTGTGACCTCTGTGCCTCCGTGGTGAATCTCTCCCCGGGGTCACCCCTTGACTGCCGACTGCCTCCCCTCGCAGGGCGAGGCACCCCGGAGCGGAAAGATGTGTCGCGTATGCGCCATCTTTCCGTCTCCTGCTCTTGTGCGCCTTCCTTCGTGTCCTTCGAGTCTTTGCGGTGAATCATGCCGCTCCACCTCACTCCTATCTCCTCACTCCTTCACCCTCAGAACCTCCTCAGGAGGTGGACCGCCAGGCCGGTAAATGCGACCCCGTAGGCCGCCAGAATGCCCATGTAGGGCAACGTTGCGGCCACGCCACGATTGTACGCCATGATCTGGTGAAGAGCATCCATGGCCCAGGCCGTGGGAAAGACATGCCCCATGATCTGCATGAACCGCGGCACGATTTCCATGGGCCACCAACACCCCCCCAACGCAGCCATCGCCAGCGTCGCCACGATGCCCAGCCCAACCCCCGTGTCCACGGATCGCACCGATGCAGCCATGCACAGGCCCAGGCCTGCCGCGGCAAAGGCATAGACCAGCAACACTGGGATGACCTCGACCAGGCGATACCCGATCCACACCCCGAGCCCGTGCTGCGCCACCATGGCGAGAATCCACAGGATCAGAATCTGAACCCCTCCGATCAGGAACCTACCCACCAGTTTCCCGGCGATGATCTCGCCATAGGAGGCAGGGGTTGATGACAGGTGCTGCAACAGCCCCCGTTGCCTCTCTACGACAAAGGTAGCGGTACCATGGGTGGCAAGGAGCAACAGCACCATCATGACCATAGTACCCGGCACGGTCTGCGTGAAGCCGGAAGGAGTGCCTACCACGCCCCCGACGAACGATGCCTCAACCACGACTTTCGGCGACCGATGCGTGAGTGCCTCAAAGGCGTCCAAAGGCTGTGCGGTGTCCATGCCCGCGACCACGAACCGGGCCAGATTCTCAATGGTCGCGCGCCATGCCAGGGCCTGGGCCGCAAACCCGGCCAGTTCGCCCCCTCCGGAACCTTGGCGCAGCATGAGGCGGGCAGAGCCGTGGGAGGAGAGACTGTCCGTCAGTCCCTGAGGGATCATGAGGACCCTGGCACATCCCGCCGGCACCGTATCCGAGGATGCAACATCGCTCACGATGAACCGGTCTTTCCTCCCGTATGCAGCGGCTGCAACGCTGTCGACCATCTCATCAGACAACCGGGCAATGCTTGCCCGAATTGCACGTCCCATGAACCCCGAATCGGCATCGGCCACACACACTCCGACCGTGGCGCCTCTGCTTCCCTCGAACTGGAGCAGAGCGAACAGCGAGGCATACACTACGGGAAACAGCAACATCCAGAACAACGAACTGCGATCGCGCAGGACGCGCTGCGTCTCCATGATCGCGATAGCCAAGGCTCTCAACGGGTCACCTTTCGCAAGAGCGCCCACCCCCCCGCGGTCATCAACACGATCCCACCGAAGAACAGCACCGCCGTCTCGCGGATGACGGCAGCGGGCCCCTCACCACCCATGATGGTCAGGAACCCGTCTATGGCCCAGCGATTGGGCGTCAGCCCAGCGAGAATGGCCAGGGGCCCGCGCTCCGCGCGGAATGGGATCATACTCCCGCCCACCAGGCCCATGATGAGGACGACCATGACTCCCAACGCATCAGCCTGCCGCCCGGTTCGCGAGATACCTACCAGCAGCATCATAATGCCCGCGGTGGCCACGGCAAACGATCCCGCCACCATCATCACACCCACGGGGTTACCCCAATTGATGCCGAAGAGCAATGCCCCCGCCGGCATCAAGATGAGGAATCCGGCCCCGATGATCACCAAGAGCGCCAGCGTCTTGCCCGCGCCATATTCGATAGGATTCAGTGGCGAGGCCAACAGGGCCGACAGCATCCCGTTTTCGTGCTCCTCACTCACCTCTCGGAGCAGCTTCTGCCCGATCATCATGAGCATGAGCACCGTCAGCCCGGGAAGCACCGCGCCGAACACACCGATACTCCGCCCCGCGCTCTGCTCTCGAACGGAATCCACGTGCAGAGGCCACGGCGTGAGCGATTCCGAAAGATGATAGATCTTCCGGCTGATCCGCTCAGCCATACCCCCCACCCGGGCCTCGCCTGAAAGGCCGTCCGATGGAAACGGGTCCCCCGTGGCGCGGATGTCGTCTTCCAGAACCAGAATCAGCGCATCCAGCACAGTGGCCAACGCCCCGGCCGCATGGTGGGCGATCACCGGCATGAAGCGCTCGGCGGGGTTCTTGACGAGTTGGAGGGTAGCCTTCGAGCCGGACAGGATGGAGTCTGCAAAACCGGGAGGGATGATCAAGAGGGCCGAGGCCTTGCCCTCTCTGAGCATCTCCATTCCCTCATCGCGGACAAAGGCCGCATCCACGAAGTCAGCCGTACGCTCCTGTCCCAGCGCTGAGGTGATAAAACGGCTCACGAGACTCCCATCGCGATCCCACACCAGAAGCCTGAGTCTGGGGATCTTGCCAGGCTGGCTCGATGACCCGAACGACAGCCCCATGATGCCAGCCAGGATCAGCGGTACCGACAGCATGAGCCCGATGCCCAAGGGCGCCATGGCGGCCCGCTTCAGGTCACGCCATGCCACCGCACACACCCGGTTCACTCCCTGAGCTCCCTCCCTGTGAGTTGGATGAAGACGCTCTGGAGGGTGGGCCGTTCAACCATCACGCTGCTGACATCGGGTACCGTGTTGAGCACACTGTGCAGTAGTTCCGGCACGCCTCTGTCTCCATCCTGCTCCAGTACTGCGGTACGCGTGTCCCTCGACACCAGCCGCAGCCCGGAGAGGGCATCCAGGCGTGCCCCGTCGGCCTCGGCGAATGTGCCCTGCAGTCTGATGACCGCCCCATGCCGTACCACGCGAAGAAGCTCCTCGAGAGTGCCCTGGGCGAGCACCCGGCCATGGTCGATGATGGCGATACGGGAGCAGATGGCTTCAGCCTCCTCGAGGTAGTGGGTTGTATAGAGCACCGCAGTACCTTCGGCCGCGATACCACGCACCCTATCCAGCAACAGAATCCGAGCCTGCGGATCGATGCCCAAAGTTGGTTCATCCAAGACCAGAACCTTGGGGCGGTGTATCAGACCCATGCACAGATTCAGCCGGCGCTTCATGCCACCTGAGTAAGTCGCCACCCTGTCCTTGGCCCGAGTCTCGAGGCCGACCATGGCCAGCAGCTCATCGATGCGAAGGTCGAGTGTTGCTCCGCCCATGCCGTACAGCCTACCCCAGAAACGAAGATTGTCGTGGGCGGTGAGTTCCTCATACACGGTGATCTGCTGCGGCACCACGCCCACATTGCGCCGGATGCGGGGCGTCCTGGGCGATATCTCCTCGCCGTTGATCGTGACGCGCCCCGCATCGGGGGACAGCACCCCCGTGAGCACTCGCACGGTGGTGGTCTTGCCGGCCCCGTTGGGGCCTAGAAGGCCGAATACCTCGCCCTCCTCTACGGAGAAGGCCACGTCGACCAGGGCCTCGATGGAACCGAAGCGCTTCCGGATATGATCCACCTGCACGAGCGGCACAGCCATCATCGAAACCCCGCCCGGACGGGAATCACCTCCGCCGAGTACCCAGCGCGGACGTCCCTCCCGTCGGAAGAGATGCACAGTCCATGCACCGAGGCCGCGGAAAACACTACCCCTCCCGGCCATCCCTTGACGGGCCGCGCGATGAGAGCCCGACCCTCAGTCTTCAGTTCAATCGCCCAGACCGCACACACACCCGCCGTGCCGCGAAGCGTCTGCTCCATCATTGCCCCCACCTTGCGTGGCTCACCGACCGGCACACCCGTGAGCTTCTGGACCAGCGGAGCGATCAATAGCTCGGAGGTCACCAGCAAGTCGGCGGCCGCGGAGGATACCAGGAGCACCGGCATACCCCGGGCCATGCCGAAGAACGATGCACAGCCCGGATGCAGGGCTACTCCCAAGAACCGTTGATCGACTCCCTTCTTTGCCAAGATCTGCGCGAGATCGTCACTGTGCACGGCTCCCGAAGCGGCCACAAGGATCAGCGCATCGTCTTCGTCGAACGCCTTGCTCATGGCGAACTCGATGTCCTCCGGATTGCGCGGCACCGGTCCCAATTGAACCGGGATTCCCCCGCACGCCCCGACATAGGCCGCCAGCATGGGAGAGGCGCCGTCATACCGTTTGCCGGGTCCCAGAGTGTCATCCAGTCTGGCCAGCTCATCGCCAATCGCAACTACGGCGATGCGCGGCTTGCGATGTACAGGCACCCGCCGCGTTCCCAATTCGGCCAGGAGTCGAACATCCATCGCCGACAGGTTGGTCCCCCGCGGAATGATCACCTCGTCGGAGGTTGCCAGCATCCCCGCCTCGACGATCCCTTCACCCTCGCCCGCTGGGTAGCTCCCCGGGGCGCGCACGATTGCCGCGGCATCGGGGGGAACTATGTCGCCGGGCGAGACCGCGAGCGGTTCAACCGCAGGATCGACTGGTGACTCCATCAGGATGCCGTGGGGAGCCATGTCGTCTTCCCGACAGAGAAACCCCTCCACCGCCGCAATCCGCACAGGGGGCAGCGGCACGGGAGCCAGAATGTCCTCCGATGCAACGCGCCCCCCGGCATCCAACAAGGCAATCCGCTCAGGTTCGACCGGGGAAACCGACGTCAGGATGAGGTTCCGCGCATTATCAAGACTGGTCATAGGTCTCCCCCGTGTGAATATCCAAGGAACCGCCGTGATGCGAAGAATCGACTGGGATAATACCCACACCGCCGGGTGCCGTCAATCGCTCGCCAGAAGCTCCTGGCTCGCAGTTGCGTCGCTGCCGTCCGAAACGTACCTTGCTGTCCTTCCGCCCCTATCGTCTAGCGGTTAGGACATCGGCTTTTCAAGCCGAGAACACGGGTTCGACTCCCGTTGGGGGTGCCAGCTTCGCTACGCTCGCAGGTTCCAGGGTTCAGGGTTCAGTGCGGCCTCTGAGGACGCCGGGCTCCCTCAGAATTCTCAGGGTTGAGAGTACGGCCAGCAGTTGGCTCTCGGCTCTCAGCCCACTCCTTTCTCCTCACTTCTCACCCAAGGGCGCAATCGCTATTGCAATCGCTATCGCTATCGGAGCCGCAGCTCCGAGTACGAGTATGAGTACGAGGTCAGGATGTACTCTCAAACAAGCCTGGATTGCCGACTGGCCTCCAGCCCATTCTCTCATCACTCTCCCGCCTCCCTTCATGGTCTTCATGGTGAGTCCTCGCCACGCTCCGATCACTGGTAAGTTGTTCCCGAAATCAGTGGTGACTTTCACCGAAATGCGCAACAATCCGGACCTGACGGTCTTCATCGATGTTCAGGACTACTGCACCGCCCTCGATGAGTCGGGGGTAGGAGTTGCGGGCCCGACTCCGGAAGCGTTGGGCCCCGGGATGATGCTGATGGTGAGTGACAAGGACGTCGAGGCATTCAAAGGCGCATGGGAAGGCCAAGGCGTGGTATCCGAAGGCCAGCGACAGAGCGCGCCCCCTCGTATTCTGTCCGCGACGGTCGCGCCATGACTCACCTCTCTGGATCAATGCCAAAGTGAATCACACAACAACCCTGTCGCATGTCAAGGCCTGCCCCCAGTGCATTCCACTTTCAGTACCAACGCTCCTTAGGTTGCGGGTTCGCGTCTCTCCTACGTGGCAGACCTTTAGACTCACGTTGCCGCGGCTCCCCAAAGAAACGTCACCGGTTCAGCGACGGCGATTGGCCGTCCGCTGAACCGGGGGGAATTCGGCCGTCTTCGCGCAGCCCTTTTACAGGCGCTCGAAGAAATCTTGGCTTCGATCAAGCGAGATCGAAACGATCAGCGTTCATCACCTTATTCCAGGCTGCCACGAAATCATGCACGAACTTCGTCTTCGAATCATCCTGTGCATAGACTTCGGCAAGCGCCCGGAGCTGCGAGTTCGAACCAAAGATGAGGTCGACTCGGGTGCCGGTCCACTTGAGTTCGCCCGTTCCACGATCACGACCCTCGAACACGTCTGTGTCTTCCGAGGTCGCCTTCCACTCGGTGCTCATGTCGAGTAGATTGACAAAAAACTCATTGGTGAGCGACTCCGGCCGGGTGGTGAAGACACCGTGCTGAGACTTCCCGAAGTTGGCATTCAGCACCCGCATCCCGCCGATGAGCACCGTCACTTCAGGAGCGGTCAGCGTCAGCAATTGCGCCCGATCAACCAGGAGTTCTTCCGCCGATGCTGAGAACTTGGCTCTCTGGTAGTTGCGGAATCCATCGGCAGCCGGTTCGAGTACGGCGAAGGACGCAACATCGGTCTGCTCGTGCGACGCATCCGTGCGTCCCGGCGTGAAAGGAACGGTCACGTTGTGCCCGGCATTCTTCGCCGCGTGCTCGACACCTGCGCATCCACCCAGGACAATCAGGTCGGCGAGCGACACCTTCTTACCGCCGGACTGGGCGCTGTTGAATGCCTTCTGGATTTCCTCGAGAGTCTCAAGCACCTTCGCCAGTTGCTCAGGCTCGTTGACTTCCCAGTCCTTCTGCGGCGCAAGACGAATGCGTGCACCGTTCGCGCCGCCGCGTTTGTCGGACCCACGGAACGTAGACGCGGATGCCCAGGCGGTCGAAACCAGTTGAGCGACTGATAGTCCCGAAGCGAGGATTGTGCTCTTGAGATCGGCGATGTCCTGCTCATCGATCAGCTCGTGATCCACTGGGGGCACCGGATCTTGCCAGATCAGCTCCTCCTCGGGAACCTCCGGGCCCAGATAACGCGAGCGGGGGCCCATGTCACGGTGAGTCAGCTTGAACCATGCACGGGCGAAGGCATCCGCGAATCCTTCGGGGTTCTCCAGGTAGCGCCGCGCGATCGGCTCGTAGATTGGGTCGAAGCGCAGCGAGAGGTCCGCCGTGGTCATCATCGGTCGGTGCTTCTTGGATGGGTCGTGGGCGTCAGCCACCATGTCCTCTTCATCCACATCTTTGGCCAGCCACTGATTGGCGCCGGCCGGGCTCTTGACCAGCTCCCACTCGTACTTGAACAGCACCTTCAGATACCCCATGTCCCATCTGGTCGGGTTCGGTTTCCAGGCACCCTCGATGCCGCTGCTGATCGTATCGCCGCCCTTGCCGCTGCCGAAAGTGCTCTTCCAGCCAAGGCCCTGTTCCTCCACGGGGGCCGCTTCAGGCTCAGTGCCCACATGGGTCGCGGGGCCTGCGCCATGGCACTTCCCGAAGGTATGACCGCCGGCGACGAGCGCGACGGTCTCTTGGTCGTTCATGGCCATGCGAGCAAAGGTCTCGCGCACGTCACGGCCGGAGGCAACCGGATCGGGGTTACCGTCAGGCCCTTCCGGATTCACGTAGATTAGGCCCATCTGCACGGCCGCCAGGGGGTTTTCCAGGTCCCGGTCGCCGGAGTATCGACTCTTAGGCTTGTCGCTGGTCGCCAGCCATTCCTCTTCGGCACCCCAATAGACGTCTTCCTCCGGCTCCCAGATGTCTTCGCGCCCGCCGGCGAAACCGAAGGTCTTGAATCCCATCGACTCTAAGGCGCAGTTCCCGGCGAGGATCATCAGGTCCGCCCAAGAGATCTTGTTTCCGTACTTCTGCTTGATCGGCCAGAGTAGCCGGCGCGCCTTGTCGAGGTTCACGTTGTCGGGCCAACTGTTCAGGGGCGCAAAACGCTGGTTTCCTGATCCACCGCCCCCGCGGCCGTCTCCCATACGGTAGGTACCGGCACTGTGCCATGCCATCCGTATGAGAAGTCCTCCATAGTGCCCCCAGTCGGCCGGCCACCAGTCCTGCGACTCGGTCATCAGCGCGTAGAGGTCCTTCTTGATGGCCGCGAGGTCCAGTTTCTTGAACTCCTCGGCATAGTTAAAACCCTCGCCCATGGGATTCGACAAAGAGGAATGCTGGTGCAGAATCTTGAGGTTCAACTGGTTCGGCCACCAGTCTCGGTTCGACGTGCCGCCGTGGGCAGTGGATCCCATTATTGGGGACGGACGCGCGTCATTCATCTCGGTTCTCCCTTCTTTCCAGTGTGAGTTCGTGCAGGCAAAGTCATGAATCACGCATCGGTGCGACGCGGCGATGGTGCGTATGCATCGGGCTGGATTGTCGATACCTCAATTCAGTTCCACCCTGGCCGTCGCGCCGTCCAGTACGACGCGATCCGCCCGCGCGTACGCGGAATTGAACTCTGTGATGTAGCTGGTAACACACAACGGTCAGTCGGCGCGTCCCTCCTTCTGGTCTGTCGGGAGAAGATGGCGTGATCGTGCGTCACGTGACCGCCACTCTCTGCCGGCGCCAGCGGCGCAGAATGAAAACCCGCTTATCGATATGGGCTTCGTATCTCAACCCCTTGTGCACCATGCAGACACGCATGAACACTCAGAGAACACCTCATCCCCTGCCCAACACCCGGACCAAAGTCCCTGTCAGCGGGAGCATAACGCAACTGTCTGCTACCTACCAACAGGAAGCATCTTAATGAGAACTGTATCAATAGCAAGTTCCGCAATTTCCGTACCAACCAGGCATAGCCGGTCTGGGACACGGGTATCCAGGATTGGGCGCCGCGTCCGGGACCGCCTTCCCACCGTGGTCTCTCTCGGCCAGGCCAAGCAACGCATTAGGGTCAGGCCTTGACACGTGACGGTCGCTTCTCAATCGTGTGGTGTTGCGGGCACGTCCGTGAAATGGGGCCTCTCTGAACAGGGGCTGGGACGCACTAGTACGTGCTTCTTCCGTACGTCCCCTCCGCCGCGCATCAGCACCGTGATGAACGCGCGCACGCCCGGTCAGCCGCGCCTGGGAGCCAGGGTCGGGAATTCCGAGCCCTCGCCCAAGCGGCCTCCGCGGCACTATTCTAGTATGAGAATAGCGCCCTTGCGGTACCATCCGCCAGGGTATCCTCCAGTACCGTCGGAGAGAATGCTCCCCAAGCTACGTGGCTGAGTCGCCGAGAAAGTGGCGTCTGGCATGTGTGGGCGGTGTTGGCAGGCTAGACCACGGTTGTCCGCAAGGCTATCTCCCGTTTCAGTCTGGCGCGGAGGTTGCGGGCGTATGTATCCCCCCTCGGATGAGTTGGGAGATGTCCGTCCCTGCCCGGTTGCTGCCGATGACGCCGCCGACCACCCCCGCGATGCAGAGACCGCCCGCAGTCACCGACAGGGTGAGTTTCGGCCTGTCCCCGCTGTCGACTGCCTGAGACACCATCGAGCAGATGCCGTACACCACCAACGAGCTGCAGATGGCACCAATCACCGCCCCTTTCGCCATGCCACGGAGGAACCCCTCATTGCTTCTTGATGCGCCAACCACCTGGATCGATTCCGTGGGCACGCTCCGGCGCGTCGTCTTAGAGACGAGACTCGGCCCGGGCACCCAGGGTTCACATGCCAGGAAGGTGCTGGTGTCCGGCCGCATTGTGAGTTGTCTCCCCTCCGCCAGTTCACCGGTGGCAGTTCGTATCCAAACATCGCGACCGCGGACTTTCCGAGCCAGTCGGGCAAGTTCAACCTCAGAGTCTGCCATGATGGCAAAGGTGCGCGATCTGGGCACACTTACGCATCCGCTCAGTGTTGTTCCGACCAGGAGCAGGCTCACGAATCCTCGCAGCACAATCTCCTCCTTTGAGTTCATCTCTCGCGACCTGGGGAGGGTGCCCTTCCCCGAACGACGCGAGCAACTTGGCGAGTGATTCGACAGGTCAAGGGAGCCTCGCGGGGTCAACGGAGCCGCCCAGGGGCGGAACGTGGAATACGGAATTAGGAGTGCGAAGAACGCACATCAGTGGCGATTGGCAATCGGCAGTCACCCCGCGTCGCAGGCGGGCATCCGTCTCCGCTGAAGCTGCGACGCGAGGAGAGGGGATATTCCAGGCTCGGAGTATTATGGGCCTGGAATACTCGATGCCTGCCACTCTCTCCCGCGAACGGACATCGAGACCGGTGTAAGCGCGTTGGTGCAGAACGTGCGTCAAGGGGAGTAGGAGGCGTTACTTCCGGGGTGGCGCTCGGGCCCCTTGAGGATCTTGCAGCAACCAACGCAGGGCGAGTTGGCGATTTGCCAACGTGCTGAAGCCGCTGAAGCGCCTATCCCAGCCGCGCTGTGTTTCGAGTTTTTCTCTCCTCGCACGCTGTCATCTTTCGTTCCGGCTTGCGGTCCGGATTCCCGGCGCGGGGATCGGTTCGGTCAGAGCATGACTGGCCCCGCCTGCGACCGTGGGCGGGCTCAGAGGCATCGTGGGACACAGGCCCCGTTCAGAAGGAGAATCTCGTGACACGCCAACGTACCCGCTTCTTTGTGTGCAGAGCCTTGGTCCCGCACCGCCGGATGCGGGATAGTGGTTCGCAGGGAGTGCTCATCCGCTTCGCTCGATCGTGGCTGAAAGCCACTTCCACCTCTTGATCTCTAGACCCTCCCGCGTTGTGCAGCAGAGCACCCACATTCAGTTCGGCGTTCTGTGCTCGGTGGTCGGATGTTCGATGTTCATTTCGCCGTCCTGTCCATCTCGGGCCAGGAAGCACCGGCCCCATCGGGGGATGATGGCGGGCCTCGGAGCGTGTAGGTTACATTGATCGGTGAGTGATCGTGAGTGGGCAGAAAGTGCAGTCTACTTGCCCTGGGCATACATGCGAGGTGAGGGAATGGCCGGATCCGTCAAGGGTGTGATTCTCGATGTGGATGGGGTGCTGGTGTACCAGGGGCGGGTTATGGACGGCGCGATCGAGACCATTGAAGCGCTGCGGAAGCGGGAGCTCATCCTGAGGTTCCTGACGAACAGCACCCTCAAGAGCAGACGGTCCTGCGCTCAGAAGCTTCAGCGGCAGGGATTCGACATCGATCCAGGAGAGGTGATCACGGCCTCGTACGCGACCGCGGTCTACCTGGAATCCCTGCAGCCTCTCTCATACTGGCTCATGCTGGACGGGGAGGGGCGGGATGAGTTCCCCGACGCCACGCTGGATGCCGAGAACCCCGAGTACCTGGTCGTCGGGGATAACCGTAGTTCGTTCGACTTTGAGCATTTGAATCAGGCGGTCCGCATGCTCCTCTGTGGGGCGAAGCTCATCGGCATGCAGCCAGAACAACTGGACAGCAGCATGGGGGCGACCGAGCTCAACGTGGGCGCGTGGGTCGGCATGCTGGAACGGGCCAGCGGCGTTCCCGCCACCTATGTCGGCAAGCCGAACCGCTACGTCTTCGACCTCACCCTCCAGAGCATGGATCTCCGGCCAAATGACGTACTCATGGTGGGAGATCGTCCCTCCACCGACGTGACGGGTGCTCAGGCAACGGCAATCAGATCGGTGCTCCTGCGGACCGGGGAGTACGACAAGGGTGAGATGAGCGGAATCCCGCCACCTGACTTCGTGGTGGATTCAATCCAGGAAATCGTAGACATCATCGATGCACTGGGCGGCCAGATGATCCTGTTCTGAAGGGAGCGGTGCGCACAGGCATGAAGGACAAGCCAGCGAGGATGTGCTCCGCTTCATGCCATTTCCCCCATTGACACGAGTGCGGCCACCCGGCGCTCCTGGTGACTCGGCACAGCGTGGTCATACCGTTCGATTGTGGTGGTCGATCAGTGGTGGGAGCGGCCGGCCGCTCCTACCCGCAGCGTGCTGGATCACAAGAGCCCACGAGACTACAAGAACTCAATGCACGACGATCACGCCCGTCGACGCCGCCTCGTTCCCAACGTTCACCAGGCAGATGAAGACGCCGGAGGGAGTACCGGAGCAATCCCATCGAAGCCGGTGGATTTCCTGTGGCAATGTGCCGCGGTGTCGCGAGGTGATGAGCCGGCCGTCCCGGTAGAGGAATTGGTAGTTCTCGTAGCCCTGGCGGAAGACTGGGTCTCCCGAAAACAGCGTCACCTCGCCTGGCAGATCAATCAACTCGCCTGTCCACCCGTTGAACGACCGGAAGACAAGAGTGCTGCCCGTGATGTCGCGAATCTCACCGGCCATGTAGATGGTGTTGCCGGGGTTCGTCTCGATCATCGGCACGTAGAGGCTATTGGTTTCCCCCGCAGGCAATGGCTCTCACCAGATACCCGCTCCTATTCCGCCCTGGTCGTACTTGAAACCCACGGATGGAGGCGTAGAGCCCGAGAAGACAACCTGTGAATACCACCGCCCCGCAGAATCGGACCAGAAGGTACTCGGGCACGCATCTCGCACCGTGCCCTGCCCCCCAGCGTCGTGAACATCCTCTCTCACCCACAGGGAGGGATCATCGAAGTGGCTCTCCGGAAAGACCGCAGTCCGAACAGCGCCTTCCACGCTGCCGTAGCCGAGGAAGAACGTTGGATCGCCGTGGAGGCAGCCCGCTGAGGCGAGGACCGCCTGCTTCGGCATGAACGAGTACTGCTGGGCGGAGATCATGGTGTCCACACGCACACGGTCGAACTCATCGGTGCATGTGAAAGGCGCCACGGAAGCCAGCATGGGGGAACGAGCGTCACCCCATCGCGAAACCGGCGGCGCAGGTGTGAATGCGGCGGCGGAAGCCGCAGCGAGGAGAATGACGATACACGTCCGCATGGCTACCCCCTCTCTCATGTGGTGCCGATGCGCAGGGATTCAGCCACAGGGCATACGCGCATGCCCTGTTACGCTCCATAAGGTCAGTTGGGCAAGACCGGAGCGCAATCCTCGTCTGAAGGAGATCGCCAGATAGCGCGGGGGGGCGTGTCTCGATCCCGGCGGACTCCGCCGCCGAGTTGCGCCTCTCGCGAGACCGTTCCATCACGGGGTCGGGGCGAAGCCCGACCCTCCAGAAGACAGACGGAACAACCCACATGGCAGCGATGGAGGCACGACCTCCGTGCCGTCCGCAGGAGTTCTGCGAGAACCTCAGTTGTAACCTTCTGGGCGCAGATTGCGTCTATTCGGGTGGTGGACGGCATTGATCGCGACACGCCCGTGTCTGGCGGGCCCATCCGGAGGTAGACTACATGAACAACCAAGCTCTCCCGCCATGGCGTAAAGCCGCCATTGGTGCGATGGCCCTCATCCTCACCACTGGCCTTCTCACCAGTGTAGATGCCGCCAGAGGCCGGCACCACGATGGAGACCGGGGCCGAGGACGTCCCTTCGGTGAGTTCCTGCGGGGGATGGCGGGGCTCGATCTCTCCCGGGAGCAGAAAGAAGCGATTCGCGACATCATCAAAGACAAACGATCATCGATCCGACCGCTCATGGAGCGGATGCGAGAGGCGCGTATGGCGATGCAGGATGCCATCACGGCGGATCCCGTCGATGAAGCATTGATCCGCCAGAAAGCCCAGGCAATGGCCGATGCGGGAGTCGACCTGGCGGTCCTGCGCGCGCAGATCGGGGCGAAGGTCCGTGGCGTGTTGACTGAGGAGCAGCGTGAACGGGTGAAGGAACTCCGTGAACGTCGGAAAGAGCGGGGCCGCGCACGAGCAGCGGCCGCGCGGGCCTATTTCGAAGCGATGTCGGAGGAGTAGCCCGCGGTCCCTTGGGAGCAGTATGACAAGGGTCGAATGTGGGCAATGGTGAAGCGGAACGTGCCGATCCGGAGCTGGTCAGGCGCGAACGAAGGCGATGAAGCCGCCTATGACTCGATCGTGCGCCGCGAACAGAGAGCCATCCGGTCCGCTGCCGCCCGGTTTCTCGATTCGCCCAATGATGTTGATCGTGCGCAGGACTGCTTTGTACAGGCCTATGAGAAGCTCAAAGGCTACCGCGGCAGGGGTTCTCTGGAGGGATGGCTGCGCCGCATCGCCGTCCGTCTGTGTTATGACCGGCTGCACGCCGCCGCCCGAACTCGTGTGGTCTCGAACGGGCTGCATGACGCAGAACTGGAGCATTTGGGCGCGGCGGTTGTGCCAGCCGCGGCGACCATGCGGAAGAGCTAGCCATGCGGGATCTTGCTCAGCGCTTTCTCGTCCACTTGAAACCCTCGGATCGTCTGGTCCTAACACTCCATGTGGTCGAGGGGTACTCCCTCAAGGAAATCGCTGCAATGACCGGCTGGAGCCCCAATCTGGTACGGGTCCGCGCCCATCGCGCCAGAGAACTCCGTGGGGAGCAAGTCTTGGATCTATGATCTCGGGGCGAAATCAAGCCTGCCGCTCGGGGTGCCAGAGGCCGGTCTAACCGGCGCACGGGACGTTGGGGAGCCGCCGGATAACTGGCGAGGGGGAGCGAATGGAAGAGTCGTACGGTGAAGGAGTAGCCAACGTGATGCTCGGCGCGGGGACGTGCCGGTACACGCGGCATGCGACCCACGCTGGCCCATCACTACGGTCCCCACTGGTGAACCGCCAGCCATTCCGGATTGGAGCCTTGCAGCGGAGCGACACCTTTGATCGCTCCTCAAGCACAGCGGCCGGAATCCGGTTTGAGTGCATAGGTGTAGCGGCGGCAGATCAGCCAGCGCTTGGCCACGCTCAATGCGAATGCGAGAGTGACATCCGGAGCCGAGCTATTGACGGCGAAGAACCCCCGCGTTTCTTCGTCTCCAACTACACGTCAACCGGGGCTGGCTTGAGACCGCCGCACGTCCACCCCAGGCGGTAACTGCACTGTGGTCAGAGCACATGGGCGTCCACAGCTCGCGTGTGCAGCCGGCCTTCCCGACGGCATCCCCGTCCACATTTTCGAAGTGGTTCCCACTCATCTGCTCCTACGCTCCAATCCCAGTAGCCGATTCTGCTGAAAAAGCCCCATTCGCGCCGAGGAAGGCCCCGAACGTGGTGGTCGTTTTGGTCTCCTCGACTCGAGATCGCAGGGCCCGGCCCCGCGTCGGGCCCTCGTACCTGCGTCTCCCCTATTCTGCCCCGCCATGAGCGAACGCCGCCCGTGCATTCCCGATAGCGTAGAGCACAGGACTGACTGCATCCCTCAGACTGTCGCCGTCCCTCACGGCTTTCTGGGCAATCGGAGTAATGGTCTCGACTCCTTTAGGCGTGAGGTCGTTCGAGAGGTACGTATGGATTTCTCTGATGTCGGACATGTAGGCGGTGAACGCGCCCTTCACTCCCACGCTTGCCTCGGGTACCTTGGCGAAGATTGCACTCAAATCGGCGCGACGCTGCTCACTGAGGGCTCGGATCTCCGGGTTCTTGTACGTGTTCCCCTCCTTCCGCCACTCCTCGAAGTAGTCCTTGCCCTGAGCGCTCATCTTGTCGGCGTGGTCGAACAACCGCTCCCCCAGGGTCTCCATCTTGTCGACGCTGGCGGAAAATTGCTTGAAAGCCTTCTTTACATCGGCCTGGCCAGGCCTGATGAGATCTTCGAGCGCCGCCTTTGTGGCATCGACCTGTGCAATTGCTTGATTAAGGTCGCGTTCCACGGCCTTCATGCTGGCGCCGGTTCTTTCGGATCGCTGCATTCCGGTGCTTGCGCAGCCGCTCAGGCATATAACAACTCCTAGCACTAACAACGCTGAACCGATGACTGTTCCAGAGTGAACCCTGATTCTCATTGCACTCTCCTTAATTGACTCATGATGTCATGATGCGGAAGCCGATGTACTACTGCCACATATCGCACACGCCTGACCGACGGATCGTGGCGGCAGCGGCCATCGAGCTGCTCTTCGGCTACTCGAAACGAGGCTCCTGAGCAACGCCATAGGCACACCGCAATGCCTACTTCCCAAACACATTCTTGACTTTCCCAACCTCTTCTTGAACCCTGCCGGTTATCTCTTCGTCTTTCCCTTCGACTTCCAGTTCAGGATTGTCGCCGAGTCTTCCGGCGACCTGCTTGAGTTTGCCTTTCACTTTGTGTAACCTTCCATTGACTTTGTCCTCTGTGCTTGACTTCACTGTACTCTCCTCCTATCGGTTCTTGAGTTGCTGCGTGGTCTTGCCCTCTCCGACCATCATCTGACCCTTCACGATTCCACTGCCTCCTTTCTGCGTGTACTCCGCTGCGCCTCTGCACCGGGCCTACCTGTCGACGCCGCTCCGGGCGGAACGCCCCATCGCTCTCCGGCGCCTCACGTCTAGTGGTGCTCCCATTTCTCCTCCCCCGTAGGGTGGGGTGTGCGGCCCTGCTGGCCGCCCATCTTCACAAGCGGGCAGTCAAACATGACCTGCGTCGCGCCTGTCGTGGTGCGCGAATTGACGTGACGCATCGCGTGCGCCCTCATCACGGCATGCATTCCCATCATTGTGGAACGCATGTCCATGCGCTGAACGGCCAACTCGTTGATGACGGCCGCCACTGGCTTCTCCACGGCGCCGGCTTTCTGGGTGGCCCCGGCAGTGTTCATCTCCGCGACAAGCTTGACCAAAGTAGCGCCCATGACCTGGAGCCTGGCCTTTACTTCCTGGATCTTGGCCATCATGGCCTGACACTCCGCCCCCATGCCGCGTTCATGCTGGTCACCCATCACGCTCCTGAAGGGCTCTTGGCGGCCGAGGTAGGTGCGTGCGCAACCACGCCTACGGCCCGGAGCGCAGTAGGAAGCGCCAAGCATTCAGCGATCCTTCTCATCATCATGTGGAGCTCCTTCCATGGTTCCGTCTCCCACCTCGCATTTCGTGTGCCACTTCCTCTGCCGGCTCGGGGGACTTCTTGCCCCCACGCCTCCGCACGGCTGTGACAGCATTCCGGCCACCAATGAGTCGTGGATACGCTCACGCCCCTGCTGCGTAGGCAGCTCCGGTCGAAGTGCGTGGTCAATCAGAATGAAAGATGATCACGTTCAATTGGAGGGAGGAGGATCGACGATGCGCGCCGATGTTCTTCATCACAAGGAGCGGCTGGAACCCGACCCGGAATGAGGGGTGATCCGCTATTGGCGTCTGCCAGAATGCCTGCGTGCCTGCCCGGCGAGGGCGAGTGTTTCAGGAATCAGGGTCCGAGACTGCCCCGCTCTTCGATTCACCTGCTGTGCGAGGAATGCTCCCTGCGGACTATGAAAGGACCCGGCAGGCCGCCTGCAGACCGTCCGCGGCTTCCGAGATGATCCCCCTCCACATGTAGGTCGGACAAACGAGTTCGGAGCGTCCTATGCGGGGTCTCTCATGATCCCGACACGATCCTTGACCTTGTCTGCAGTATTCTGTACACTCATGTACAAAAGGAGTGTGATCTATGAGGAATGTCACGTTCACTGAGTTCAGGAGGAATGCGTCCGTGCTCCTCTCCGATGTCGAGGGCGGTGACGTGCTGGTCGTCATCCGGCATGGTAGGCCCATCGCCGAGGTCTCGCCGGTGACCTCAGCCCTCCCGGCATGGAAGCAGCCCGCCTTGCGGCTTGCGACGAAGGGGGCGGGGCTGGCTGCGGCGATTCTGGGAGAGCGGGTGGATGAGAACGTTCTTTGACTCCTCAGCTTTCGCGAAGAGGTATGTGAATGAGGAGGGAAGCAATCTCGTTGAGCTGCTCTGCGCCGATGCCGCGGCTCTGGCTCTCTCCGTCATCTGTGTTCCGGAGATCATTTCTGCCCTTAATCGTCGTGTGCGCGAGGGAGTGCTTTCCAGGCGCCAGTACCGCGAGGTGAAGGTGCGGCTGTCGGCGGAAGTGACCGATGCCATTGTTGTGAACCTTGTTCCCGCCGTAGTCGCGGAGGCGGTCAGGGTTCTCGAGACCAATGCGGTACGTACCTCCGACGCACTGCACATCGCCTGTGCACTGCAGTGGCACGCTGAGCTCTTCGTTTCGTCTGACGACCGTCAACTGCTGGCCGCGCAAGGGGTCGGACTCAGTACCAAGAAGGTGTGAGGCGACCGGCATCCCCGTCCGCATTTTCGAAGTGGTTCCCACTCATCTGCTCCTACGCTCAAATCCCAATAAGCAACGCCTGACCGCGCGACCGCCCTATCCGTCAACGCCTCCTCTGGGCCTCCCCCCCATGGCATGTCGTCGAACTGCGTGCCGCGGGTCTGGGGAGAGGGGGAGAGCTGGCGGACGGGTTGAGGGGTCATCCGCAGCCGGAGGCAATACATGAACTCAACGCCTCGATAGATCTGGGGACCCAACTAGAATCTCAACGTGTGAGGAGAGGAAGCTGTGCGCACGGACGGAGCCCGCTCTCACTGATGAGAGATAACTTGACAGTTCACCAACGTGCCGTGCGCCGTCATACTGTCGCTCCCGCAGCAACCGGTTGGCCTTCGAGGCACCGTGCGAAAGCAGCAAATCTCAGCCCCGGCGAAGGCAGAAGCACGCCGGCTCAGGAAGGAGCGTCATGATGTTCAGGCGGGTCATTATTGTCCTGGCTGTCGTGTTGGTTCTGTTCGCGGCCGTCGGCCTGATCCTGCCGAGGAACTTCCATCTCACTCGAAGCGTCAGCATCCAGGCCCACCCAATGCGGGTGATCAATTGTCTTGTCACACTGGATCGCTGGGAAGCATGGTGGCCCTGGGATCGACTCAACGCGGGCAATCGTCTTGAGGTGAATCAACTTGAGGCGGGTGGGGAGAGGGCGCCGACCGGGGCGGCGATATCCTGGAGTGGTCGTCCCGCTCCGGGCAGCCTTGTCCTCACGCAGACATCCCTGGCCGGCATCGAATACGATCTGTACTTCAATGCCAACACTCGACCAGACAAGGGTGCATTTGACATTCGTGCGTCCGACCGGGGAACCGAGCTTACTTGGCGCGTGGACGGCCATTTCGAGACTCCGGTCGTCGGCGGCTACTTCGCACTTCTTGCCGACGCCATGCACGGAGGGGCGGTGGCATGGGGCCTACGCAACATCAAGGACTTGGCCGAAAGCGACGACTCAGAATTGATTCTCTACTACCAGGACGAGCAGGGGAAGGAGGTCACCGGGAAGATCGAATAGCGCCACGGACGGTGCTTCCGACCACGATGTCTGCGGCGAAACACGGGTATTGCTGTACAGCGCGATGCCCCAGGCACCCCGCCAGAAGGCGAACCAGAAGTCACCATTGATGGGAGGCCTAGAGACGTTCAGGAAATTGGGGCTTGTCACTTCCCGGCCCGGGGGCAGCCCCATGGGGTCAGAGTACCAGGAGAGAGCCGAACGAATGCGGATCTCGGAGTGCGGAATGCGGAGTTTCGGGGCAGCGACGGAGCCTATTGCGCGTTGTGGCCAAGGATCTCCTCCGTTCCGGCGCGCGCCGGTGTTTGAACTCCATCCCGATCAGGACTTCTGCTCTCGGCGCGCGCTGTCACCGAGCCCTGATAGTGGCGGTGGCCGGCCCTCTCCGTATGCCTGACCGTGGCAACCTGGTCTGATGAGATCTCTGGGTGATCCCAGGATCAACGTGCCCTCACGCTATCCTCCGCTCTCAGATGGGGCGTAGGAGTATTTTCATAAAGGAGTTCCATGATCTCAAGAGAAGCCGCTCGTACCGCCGGTCAATGCCGTCACTATTCCATGTGCAAGATCGACTATCTTGGAACTGGACTCTGCCCGGCGGGGGCGGAAAACCATTTCGTGTCGTATTATCCGCAGGGACGCATGGACCTTGTCAAAGCTATCGCGGCGGGAAAACTTCCAGTCACGCAAAGACTCGTGGATATTGCCAATACCTGCACCCTGTGCGGAGCCTGTGAATTGCAGTGCCATTTTATCTCTGAACTGCGGCTCATGTCGGTAATGAAAGAACTTAAAGAGCATGTCAATGAGCATCTCGCGGCGGGGAACCCTGTGCTGCCAGAATTCGATGATAAGTCGCTAAGAAGAAATGATCCTCTTCTTGTTGAGCTTCGGGAAATCACAGGCCCAAGATGGGCATCTAATGACCCGGCCATTACCACCGCCTATTTCTCGGACCCGAGCCCGGTGACCATCCCCAAGCTTCCGCGTGCCGTGGTACTTCCGAAATCAGTCGAAGAAGTCGAGGGCATTGTTCGTGTCGCCAAAAAGCACGGAGTCCCGTTCATGGTTCGCGGCAACGGCTCCAGTGTCATGGGGTTTGTCATGACCGATGGCATCTTGGTCGACACACAGCGGATGAAAACCATGGACTTCGACGCGGACAACTGGTGTGTCACCGTTGGTGCCGGAGTTTCCGCCTTCGATCTCCAGAAAGAAGCCTTTGCAAGGAGATACAGGGTCAACGTGGCCGAACCGGCGGCTATGGTTTGCGCCAATCTCATGTGCTCCGGGATCATGTCTCTCTTCAGCACCACCTACGGAACACTGGATGATGGCTATGTGGATGCGGAATTCGTAAGTCCGGAAGGCAATCGATTCAGACTGAAAGATAATCGACAACCGGATCTGTACCGTTTTGCCCGTGAAGACCACCCTCTGGCCGGCATTTGCACCTCCGTCCAGATGAAGTTGTACCCGATGACAGCGGACGAAGAAGGATTCCTGGTTCCGGTGGAGAGCCTTCAGGAAGCCCTGGTCTTTGTCCGGGAACTCTCCATCCGGAGAATCGGTTTCGGGCTCGGGGTGCTGGGAGCCGATTACATCTCCGCGTTCATGTCGCCGGCTTCCGCACTGGCCCGCGCAGTGAAGGAGTCCACCGAAAGCACGCTTCGGGCCCCTTTCATGGTGATGGTTCTGGGAGACGCCAAGGATCGCGCAGCAGTGGAAAGCATGAACCGGACTATCTTGTCCAATGACCTGTTCCGCACCCTGATGCTGGGGCTGCCGAACCTCTCGCCGGTGTCCGGAGAAAGCCATGACACCCTGACCGATATTCTGCAACCCTTGGGCGACGCGGATGGACAGCCGCTCAGTCATCTTCTGGGACGCAGCGATCTACAACCCCTGATTGAGGCAGCCCTGAAGCCCTCACCCGAGACCCATGCCAGCGCTGTTCCCGAAGACCTTCGGGCCGCCTATACTCGCCTCTATGCGCGGCCGGAGATGACCGATCTCGTCTGGCTCAACATGTTCCGAATTCTCAGCTCCCGTATGGGACGAGAGAAACACCTGCTCCCGTTGATCATGTATGTCCCTCTCGACAAACCCGAAGTGATCGACGCCCTTGTGAGCGGACTCAAGCGGATCGCCGATTCCTTGAATGTGAAGAATGATTTCGGTTTTGTCTCGCCCCTTGATCTGGGCAAGCGTGCTTTTCTGGAATATGACTTTTACCTCGATCAAAACGATCCAGACGAAATCCGGCGTTCCCGGATGGCACTCGGTGCAGCCGCAGAGTTGATTGAAAGAGCATCCGCCTCCGTGAACGGTGTTCAGTGGATCCGGTACACCCTGAACCAGGGATGCTGCCGAAAGGAATACCTCCTTTATTCACCATGATGCGAGTCCGCTCGAAACCGGAAAAGCGTTTCCTTGTAACCGGAGCCACGGGGTTCATCGGAAGCCATCTTGCCGGCGCACTGTCGGAAGAAGGCCACTCGGTCTGCCTGCTGATCCGCACCTTACCCACCCAAAGCACCACATCTGATGATCGCTGGAATCGGATCGCCGACTGGCTCAGGCTTTCCCCGGCCGCGCGTGCGCGCATTACAGTTTTCGCCGGTGATCTGGATGCTCCCGACCTGAACCTGTCCGCGGATGATGCCCGCTTCTTGAAGGCCAATACAGAGGAAATCGTTCATGCGGCAGCCAGCACGTCTTTCTCTGAAAGAAAGCGCACCGAGATATTTCAGACCAACATCATCGGACTCGGGAATCTCCTTTCTTTCATGGACGGCGCTTCCTGCAGCCGCATTCACGCCATCAGTACGGCCTATGTGGGGGGAAACCCCGTGGCCCCCTGCATGGAGGTCTTCTCCCCTCCACACGGTTGTCTCAACCCTTACGAAGAATCCAAGCATCAGGCGGAAATTCTGCTTCGGGAATTTTGCAGCCGGAAGGGCGTTCGTCTTTTCATCTATCGTCCTTCGATCGTTTATGGGAATTCCCGCACCGGCAAGACCTTCCGGTTCAATGCCCTTTATCACCCCGTTCGTTCCATTGCCTATCTCCGTGATCTATTCATGAAGGATCTCTTGGAAAACTCAGGCAACCAGGCGAGAAAGATGGGCATCTCACTGGATCCCACCGATCACACGCTTCACATGCCCATCCATTTCCGGAAGCGGCAGGGAACAGGTGTGAACCTAGTCCCGATTGAGTATTGTACCGATTCAATTCTTGAACTCATGAATGCGCCCGGGACGGATAGGATTTTTCACATCACCAATACGAAGAGCACCCCACTCACTGACTTGGTTTCATTTACGGGAAGACTTCTCAAGATTTCGGGGATGGTTGCTGAAGGTGTCTCAGCCCAGCAAAATCCTACGTCAAGTGCGCTAGATCATCTATTCCAGCGTTACATGGAACCCTATCAGCCTTATATCGAAGACACTCGGGTATTTGATGACAGCCGGGCCGCACAGACCCTGTTGCCAGCAGGAATCCACTGCCCGGGATTTTCATATTCTATTTTTGAGCAGTGCATGACGTATGCGATGAAAAGCAACTGGGGCCGAACTCTGGGGCTCTGATTATCCACACCCTCCGTCCATTCTGTTCTCTCACGCACAATTGAGGGGTGCTTCCGGATTTCTTGTGAATAGGCAGCGAATGATGGGGCGCAGGAGCCCCCTCGGATACCCGCCTCCGGCGTCGACCCTGAGCGCAGTTGTCGACGCCGGCGCGAAATGTCCTGGACTCGCCGGTGAGGACATTCCTCGGAATCCCCGCGATCTCCTCCGACAAATGGAACCCGGCACGCTGTGGAGTGCCCAGGCGCGCCTGCGCCTTGGATGGCGGGAGCTTGCTCCCGCATCCAGTGGTGCGGGGGCAACCGGCGGCGAGCCGCAGCACCTTGTGTGGCTGGCGAAGTGGCGAGAGAGGCACGGTGTGCATAGTGCACCGCCGCAAGATGCTGGACCTTGCCGCCGCACTCCAAGGAGTCGGCAGTAGCCGGTGCGCAGTGGCGAAGAAGGGAAGAAGAAGTCCCTTTCAGATTGGTCGGAGAAGAGCCATTCCAAAACGGCGTTGGCAGCCAATGGAAGAGTCGGACCGGGGTCTGGCGCGGTGAGGTCCAACCAGTGGGTTGAGGCGCGGTTGACATTCCACGAAGTCCCCTTACATTCGCGGAAGGAGTGCTGAATTGAGAAAGGACTACGAATGCCGACGTCGACCATCACGAGCAAGGGGCAGACGACGATTCCCAAGGAAGTGCGCGATTTCCTCGGCGTACACCCGGGCGACCAGGTAGACTTTGTTATCCAGGATGGCGGGGTCTTGGTCAAACCAGCTACGGTGGATGCCCGAACGCTCCGTGGCGCGCTACGGCGCTACGGCGAGACATCGGTTCCCGTAGAGGCCATGACGCGGGCAGTGCGGGAGAGGTTCGCCGGAGAGCGCCCGTGACCGGGATCGATACCAATGTTCTCGTACGCTTCCTCGTGGGGGACGGCGCCCACCAGGCCGCGAAGGCAGCTTCACTCGTGGAAGATGCCATCATCAACGGAGAGAGACTCTTCCTCTGCACCATCGTGCTGTGTGAGTTGGTGTGGGTTCTGGAGTCAGCCTACCGCGTTCCACGGGAGGAAGTAGCCGATACGGTGGAGCATTTGCTGATGGCGAGGCAGTTCGAGATCGAGCGCAAGGACTGCGCGTGGGCGGCCCTGGCCGACTTTCGTGGTTCACATGCCGACTTCGCCGATTGCCTCATCGGCCGGATCAACGGTTCGTTCGGCTGTCGTACGACGCACACATTCGACCGCGCGGCGCAGGATGTCGCCACCTTCTCAGTTCTATAGGAGGACGGCCTCAGCCGGTCTAGGCACGTTGGTAAAATGCCAACGTGCTGAGCCAAAGAGCCTTCCACATAAGGCTTCCGAACCCGCTGAAGCGTGCCAAATGCTACTCCGTGGCCGTGACGTGGACTATTCTACTCTTAGAATAGCGGCCCTCACGGGCTGCTGCGTGGACGCTTCGCGGGCACCACGGCATAACCGTCTGCTTCGTACTCGAATTCTGGACGAGGCTCGCATTCGACCGCCGCCACAGCCCGGGGGGACCGTGTGTCGTACTCGAATGCTATGTGGTCTTCCTGCCCATCATCCCGAGGATATCGGCCAGAGGATTGCCGACGCCATCGAGGTCGAGGATCGATGAGAGGCCGAGATTCCCCGGCCGTACCACTGCCTTTGAGGGGCCGGTCTTGTGGCCGAGTGAGCTCCCGAGCGGGCCGCCTCCGCCGAGTTGTCCGAGAAGGCCGCCGAAACCTGCCAACCCCGAGGGCTGCGACGGCGTATGTTTCTTGAATCCACCGAGGATCGCGGGGAGAAGCGCCTCGGCGCCACTCTTGGCCTGACTCTCGCTGATCCCGAGTTCCCGCGCCATTGACTGGAGGCCGCCCATTTGGGCGAGGATGCCGCTGATGTCCATCTCTGTACTCTCCTTAGGTTGGTGACTGTACCTTCAACTCAGTCGAGAGGGTCTCTGAGCGCAGCGAAGCCGCTGTCGATATCGAGGTCTTGAGCAGGTCGACGAGAGAAGTCCGCCAGTTCAGCGTCTGCAGGCTCGTAGCCGCGCGCTGTTCATGCTGCGCGACTACGTCGGCCAGAGCGATGGCCCGGGAGCCACGCCGTTTCGCCGCTCACGAACCTCCCGATCGGGCACTGGGGAGGCGTTCTGTGTCGCCCGGTACGGTGCATACCGCGCTGTCACAGAAACCCGCGTCAGAAGGCACAGTTTCGATGTTTTGCGCTCCTGACGCACCATGGTCCACACACACGGGTACACCCCCTCTCGGTAGTCCTGCGCGGCCACAGACACTTCATGACTCCCCCTGCAAGACAGTTGACCCTTCCGCCCTCTCTCCCTAGCCTACCCGCCTTGGCTTACCCTCTGGAGGAATGCATGGCAGTCAGTCCCCTTGATCGTGACGATATGGCTGTGGCGGCCCTTCGTGTACTCAGCGCCCAGCAGGTGGAACAGGCCCGCTCGGGCCATCCCGGCATGCCCCTGGGGGCTGCCGATGTGGCCTTTGTGCTGTGGACGCGATTTCTCCGCCACATGCCGGATGACCCTCAGTGGATTGCCCGCGACCGGTTCATCCTCTCGGCCGGCCACGCCTCGGCCTTGCTCTACAGCCTGCTGCACCTCTCGGGCTACGGGCTTGACATGGATGACCTGATTCGCTTCAGGCAGCTGGGAAGCCGGACGCCGGGCCATCCGGAACACGCCCCCGAGTTGGGGATCGAGATGACCACCGGCCCCTTGGGCCAAGGCCTGGGCGCATCGGTGGGTATGGCTCTGGGCCTGAAGATTCTGGAGGAAAGGTTCCGTTCTCCCGCGTTCCCCGGTCTTGGGTCACGGGTCTTCGTGCTGGCATCGGACGGCGACATGATGGAAGGCATCAGCAGCGAGGCTGGATCCCTAGCCGCTCACCTGGGGCTGGACAACCTCGTAGTCATCTACGATTCCAACCGCGTGACCATCGACGGCAGCACCGAGTTGAGCTTCACTGAAGACGTCGGGCAGCGATTCCGTGCCTTTGGGTGGCATGTCACGACCGTGAACGGGCAGGACCGGCCGGCGATAGAATCCGCCCTGCATGACGCGCTGGACGGGCCTGGTGTACCGAAGCTTCTCATCGCAGAGACCGTTTTGGCCAAACACGTCCCCGGAGGTGAAGGAGACCATAGGCTCCACGGGTCTCCGTTGGGCCCACAGCGGCTTGATGGCCTGAAGCGTGCCGTGGGCTGGCCGGAGACTAAGCCTTTCTCCATCCCCGAAATCGCCTACGAGCCCTTCATGGCGCGCGTGGGCATCGTCCGCGAGGAGTATGATTCGTGGCGCAGCCGGTACGAATCATGGCGCAGCGCGGAACCTGACCGGGCTGCGGAGTTGGATGCGATGTTCACCCAAGCGATGCCCGAGAACCTGGATACCCTTGTGGCCCAAGCCGTCGGCCAGAAGGAACAGGCCACCAGGCTGCACTCCGCCGCAGTCTTGGGGGTGGTCATGCCTACCATGCCCTGGCTTGTTGGCGGATCGGCCGACCTCACCGAGTCCAACGGCCTGCCCAAGGAACACCTGACGAGACTGTGCAAGGGTTCATACACGGGCCAGACCGTCCATTTCGGAATCCGTGAGCACGCCATGGCAGCCGCGGCCAACGGCCTCGCCCTGCTGGGCGCGTTCCGGCCCTTCATCGCGACCTTCCTCACCTTCTCTGACTACTTGCGGCCTTCCATGAGGCTGGCGGCACTGATGAAGCTGCCGGTGATCTACCTGTTCTCCCATGACAGCATCTTCCTTGGAGAGGATGGCCCCACCCATCAACCCGTGGAGCACCTGGCCTCGCTGCGAGCATTGCCGAACCTGACGGTCATGCGGCCGGCCGACGGGCCTGAGGTTGCCGCCTCCTGGGCGTGGGCCCTTCGGAGTAGATCGGGACCCATCGCCATTATCCTGTCACGGCAGAGGGTGCCTGTGCTGCCCCGGGCCTCAACGGCGCTTCCATCGGTGGAGCGAGGCGCCTATGTTCTTGTCGACCATCCCGAGCCCGCGGCCGTCGTGGTGGCAACCGGGTCGGAGGTCGGTCTCGCAGTGGCCGCGGCGGAAATCGCGCAGCGGCACGGAGTCTCTCTCCGGGTCGTATCCATGCCCAGCATGGAGCTGTTCATGGGTCAAGGCAGCCCTTACAGGGATACCGTGCTCCCGCCCCGGTGCCCTGTCGTCGGCATCGAGGCCGCGGGCGGGTTTGGATGGGAGCGGATCACCGGCAAGGAAGGCCTGTTCATCGGCGTCATCGGATTCGGTGCGTCGGCCCCGGCCGACTTGCTCCGTAAGGCCTACGGGCTTGACCCTGAGCCGGTTGCCCGCCAAATCATGAACTGGCTGTCCTCTCAGCCTGACAAGGAGGACCTCCCATGAACGACCATACCCAGATTCTGGCCGAGTGTCTTGATCGCGGCGCCCGCGTGCTCTTGGAGCAGGAAGCCTACCGTCTCCTGGAGATGGAGGGGCTCCCCGTGCCGGCGACGCGCCTGGTCTGCGGCGCAGAGGACGTGACAGCCGGGATGCTGAAAGGAATTCCAGGCGAGCGGGTCATCCTCAAGCTGGCCAGCAGAGCCATCACCCATAAGACAGACGTGGGCGGCATCAAGATCGTTGCCAAGGAAACCTCCGAAGTAGCGCGCGCCGTGGGCGGTATCATCAAGACCGTAACAGATCGCCATGGTAGCGGCGTGATCGACGGCGTCATGATCGCCGAACTGGTCGACTTCTCCCCGACCTTCGGTCACGAGCTGCTGGCCGGATTCCGCCTGGACGCAGCCTTCGGGCCGGTGGTAAGCCTGGGCCTTGGCGGCATCCATACTGAGTTCTTCCACGAGCATCTGAAACCGGCCTCAAGCCTGCGATCGTGCTCGGCCCTGGCCGTACGCATGGAGCACCTGTTGAAAGGTTCAGCCCTGGAGCGCCCGCTTCTGGGGCAACTCCGAGGGCAACGGAAAGCGCCCATTTCCCAAGACACGTTGAGGTCGTTCATGGAGACTCTGGCCGCGATGGCGCGGGACTCGTATGCAGCCTGTCCCGGCGAGCCAAGACTCGCGGAAATGGAGATCAACCCCGTGGTGGTCGATTCCCGGGGCAGGCTGGTTGTTCTGGACGCCGTAGCCAGGGTGGAACGGGCGCCCGAGGCCCTACCCGGCAGGCCACTGCGGAAGATCACGAAGCTGTTGAGGCCGACGAGCGCTCTGGTGGCCGGCGCCAGCACCAAGGGCATGAACTCCGGCCGGATCATCCTGCGCAATCTGCTGGAGGGGGGCGGGGTTCCCAAAGAGCGTATCTATGGGCTTCATCCTGCGGCGACTGAGATCGACGGGGTTCGATGCTTTGCGAGACTGAGTGATCTTCCCGAGCGAGTGGATATGGCAGTCATCGCCATCCCCGCGGCCGGAGGCGCGGATCGTGTGGTGTGCGACCTGGTGGAGCACGAGGCCGTGCACAGCATTACCCTCATTCCCGGGGGATTCGCCGAAACCGAAGGCGGCAAGGAACGGGAACAGCGGCTTCGCGATGCCTTGGCCGCATCTCACGCGAAACCTGACGGCGGCGTGATCCTCAACGGCGGCAACTGCCTGGGCATCGTGTCCAACCCGGGCGGATACAACACCTTCTTCTTGCCCAAGTACAAGCTGCCGTTCACCCCCGCGAAGGGCGACAATCTGGCTGCCATCAGCCAGAGCGGGGCCTATCTGGTAACCCAGGCCAGCACGTTCGACGGCGTGATCAATCCCCGCTATTCCATCAGCGTGGGCAATCAAGTCGATCTCACGGTCGGCGACTATCTGCTCTACCTCGTCGAAGAGGAAGGGTTGGAGGTATTCTCTGTCTACGTGGAAGGCTTCCAGCCCGGCGACGGGCTTCAGTTCCTCAACTCCACCCGGCACGCTACCGCAGCCGGCAAGGCCGTGCTGCTCTACAAAGCGGGCCGCAGCCCCGAAGGCGCCCGGGCCGCCAGTTCGCATACCGCCAGCATGGTCGGCGATTATGATACCGCGGCGGCCTTGGCAGCCCAGGCGGGTGCGGTGGTATGCGATACTCTGGATCAGTACCAGGATCTGACCCTGGCGTTTTCCCTTCTCTGGTCGAGACCTCCTGCGGGCAACAAGGTTGGCGTGATCAGCAATGCCGGCTTCGAGGCCACCGCCTCGGCCGATCGCCTGGGTTCCCTGCGTCTGGCCGATCTCTTGCCTGAGACTCTGGAGAACCTGACCAAGGCTTTGCCCGAGGATGTCATCGATGCGCACAATCCTCTGGATGTGACCCCGGTCACCAACACCGAAGGATTCGCGCGCTGCGTTGACCTGATGCTGGATGACCCCACTGTGGATTGCGTGGTGGTCAGCCCGGTGCCCCCTACGCCCGCGCTGAACAACCTGCCGCCGTCGGAGATGCACAGGGAGAATGTCTATGATCCGGCCAGCCTGCCTTCGCGGTTGATCGACTTGTTCAAGAAGACGCAGAAGCCTATGGTTTTCTGTGTGGATTCGGGGCCGCTGTACGATCCGATGGTGCGGATGCTTCTGGAAGCGGGTGCCCCCTGCTACCGTCATATCGACCGCGCCATGGCCGCCCTGTCCTCCTTCGTGGCTGTTCGCTCCAGAGAAGTAAGGAAGTAAAGAAGTGAAGAGGTGAAATGGTCAACCGGTCGGGAGTTCGGGCTGAACCCTTGTGTGAGAGTCCGCGCAAAGCCCGTACACGTGCACGTACGCGTATTCGACGGCCCCCTCGTCGATTGCGACCGCGATGGCGCCCATCAACGATGTAGGAGGGCCTTCAGGCCCGACAGGAGCGGCGTGTCGCGGCTGAAGCCGCTCCTACGAGGCAACGGCGTCGGGGACGTCTCAGGGACCTGTGCCCTCCCGCTCAGTGCGCCGTACTCTCAACCCTTGGGAGATCTGAGTGCGCCTTCGCCCTCAGAGGCTCGCCTGAACCCTGAACCCAAACCTGTAGCTCCATGCCGCCGTGCGCGGAGTTGCACCAGGTATCGTCCGGGCTGGCCCGGGGCCCCCACTTGTTCCAGAGAACATGCAAAGCTCGTACTCGTATTCGAATGCCCGACTCGTCGATTCCGATGGCGATGGCGGCCCCGAACCCCCGGCGGGCGACGGGAGACGGTCGCCCCTACGAGGGCTGGTGCCCATCATGTCCGTAGGGGCGGGACTCTGTGC
>JAFGKV010000062.1 GCA_016928395.1 Candidatus Fermentibacterota bacterium
CGGGGGCGTTTTCCAGACCTCCAGCAGCGACGGCTACGGCGTACACGGAGAAACGGCCGCCACCGGAGTCTCCGAATTGGCCCCCTGCGGAGTGCGCGGCAATGGCGGCACCGCGATCAGAGGCGAGTCCACCGTGAGCAATGGCAACGGGGTGGTTGGTATCGCCAACGGGTCGGCGGCCTATGGGGTCTTCGGCCAGAGCGACACGGGGTATGCAGGCTACTTTGCCGGCAAGGTCCACGTCACCGGCAACTTCACCGTGAGTGGCGCAAAGAGCTTTCTCATCGACCATCCGCTGGACCCTGAGAACCGCATCCTCGCTCATGCCTGTGTGGAGAGCGACCAGGCGGTGAACATGTACCGCGGCACGGCGATCCTGGACGAGCGGGGTGAGGCGGTTGTCGAGCTTCCCGAGTGGTTCTCGGCTCTGAACACAGACTACGCCTACCACCTGACGCCCATCGGCGCGCCCGCCCCTTCATTGCACGTAGCCACGAAGCTGAAGGGCAACCGGTTCCGGATCGGCGGGGGGGAGCCCGGCACAGAGGTCTCCTGGATGGTGACCGCGCAGCGGAACGACGCCTGGATGCGGATGCATCCATTTGTGGCTGAGCGCGACAAGGCCGGGCACGAGCGCGGATACTACCTGACCCCCGAGGCGCATGGGCAGCTGCCCGAGCGGGGGATGAGCCGCGCCAAAGAGACGCTGCCTGCGCAGCGTCTCGCACCGCCCCCGGAAGCCCATCTCGGTGTGAAGGGAGCAACAGAGGCATCCCGGTAGCCTTGCATGGCATTCCCGCGACCGACGTGCACGGGCTGTCAGCCTGGATGCCGGCCGCTGTCGAACGATCGTTCAGCGAAAGGAGTGACCGATGAGAATGGCGGCTTTGCCGATCTTGCTCGCACTGCTCCCGGCCCTGGCCTCAGCCGAGATCCCGACGGTGATCAGCTACCAGTGCAAGGTGACAGACTCTTCAGGAAACCCGGTTCCCGATGGGAACTACAACGTGTGGTTCCGTATCTACGATGCACCGAGCGGAGGCACGATGCTGTGGTCCAGCGGGACGCGCACGGTTGCGCTGGCAGGTGGTATCTTCAGCATCCTGTTGGGCGAGAGCCCTCAGCCGGCCATCACCCTCGACTTCAGCACTGACTACTGGCTTCTGGTGACGTTCAACGATGTGGAACAGAGCCCGCGTCAGCGGATGGCATCAGTCGGCTACGCCTACATGGCCAGCGGTCTGGTGCCGGGAACCCAGGTGAGCGGGGAGATCACGAGCTATCCGTACGCCGCTATCCAGGCCGTCAACGTGGCGACCACAGGCACGGCATACGGCCTGGCGGGTACAAGCTACTCGGCCGCCGGGCATGGCGTGTACGGGTTGGCGTTCGCCAATACGGGAATGGTCTCCGGCGTGTATGGAGCAAGCGCCTCGAACCAGGGCAGAGGTGTCTGGGGAACGACGACGGCCACCATGGGCATAACCTGCGGGGTGCGGGGAGAGAGCTACTCGACCGCCGGGCGGGGAGTCCACGGACTCGCCGGCTCGGGCACGGGCTACACGTTCGGTGTCTATGGGGAGAGCGCCTCGCCAGACGGGACGGGAGTGCTGGGCTACGCGTCAGCCGCCACCGGCTACACATGCGGCGTCTCGGGGGAGAGCGCATCAACCGACGGCAAGGGCGTGCAGGGCAGGAGCCTTGCGACCGCGGGGAGCTCCTATGGGGTACGGGCTGAGAGCTACTCCACCGGAGGGAGAGGCGTATACGCGAGCGCATGGGCCGCCACCGGCGTCACCTCTGGTGTCTGGGGCGAGAGCTACTCGGCAGACGGCCGGGGGGTGCTCGGGTTCGCTTCCTCGCCGACAGGGTCCACCTATGGGGTCTACGGCTGGAGCAACTCAGTAGCCGGGCGGGGCGTATACGGATGGGCAGCCGCAGGTTCCGGCTCGACGTACGGGGTCTTTGGGACTGCCGATTCGCCCAACGGGACTGGGGTCTATGGCACAGGACAGTTCTGCGGTCTGTACGGTGAGAGCTCGGGTGGGGATGGCCTTCGGAGTTTCTCTAGTGCCGAGAACAAGTCAGGTGTGTTCGGGGTGAACACTCTGACTGCCGGAGCGACCTACGGGGTCTATGGTCGGGCATACTCGCCGGCGGGTTACGCAGTCTACTACTCGGGCAATCTTGGCGGCACCGGCACCAAGTCGTGCGTGGTCAAGACTTCGAAGGGGCCGACGCTCCTCTATTGCCAGGAGAGCCCCGAGAACTGGTTCGAGGATGTCGGAAGGGCACGTCTGACTGCAGGGTCTGCGTTTGTCGAGCTGGACCCGGTGTATCTTGAGACAGTGACGATTGATGACGCACATCCCATGGAGGTCTTTGTCCAGCTCCGGGATGACTGCCGCGGGGTGTTCGTGAAGGCCGGGAGCTCGGGGTTTGACGTGAAGGAACTCCAAGGCGGGGCCAGCAACGCCGAGTTCTCGTATCGCGTGATGGCCAAGCGCAAAGGATTCGAAACAAGGCGCCTGGACGTGTGTGAGGCCGCACGAACCGATTCGTACCTGTATCCTGCGCTAAGGGAAGTGAGGAGATAGGAGTGAGGCGGCGGGCCGCGGCGGGTCGCGAGGGCGACGACGAGTAGAGGCATCGTGGGAAGAGACGGGCCTCACCGCACGGTCACGGGGCCTCGTCAAGGTAGGGCATCACCAGACTTCAGCTGCGGAGGTTGACATGGAAGGTCTGCAACCTCGCGCCCGAAGGGCGTGTCGCGTGATCCTCTGGGCTGCCCGGATCATCAGCGCGATTCTCGTCGCA
>JAFGKV010000063.1 GCA_016928395.1 Candidatus Fermentibacterota bacterium
GAGAGACTGCACTGACCTGCCGTCCACGGCAGGTAGCCTACGAGGATGAGTTGTCGATAAACTGTCTGGTCGGCGGGTTGTCAATGCTCTTGATTCATTCTTCACCATACGGTTGGGAATGGCTCGGAGACACCGGGGCAGGCACCGTCGGCTGCCGACTCGAAAAACGCGCCCGCCAGGGGGGAGTGGAGAACGGCCGCGAGGATCGCCGGAAGCCCCGGTCGGTGTCGGTGCATGAATAGCGACAGGAGCACGCGGGTACTGGTTCTTGAGCACAGGAGGAAACGACCATGCGCAACGCTCTGATCCTGGCCTTTGTCGCCAACATCATCCTGACAGTGGCATCGCTGGAGATACTTCCCGACCGAGTGGCCATCCATTTCGGCTCCGGCGGCAGAGCCGACGGCTGGGGTTCCCGGGATTTCCATACCTTGCTCACCCTGATCATGCACGTGTTCTTCTTCTGCGTATTCTACTATGCGCCGCGGTGGGTCACGGCCGTGCCGGCCAGTTGGGTGAACATCCCCAATAAGCGATTCTGGCTCTCCCCGGCCAAGAAGGAGCACACCAAAGAGAAGCTCGCCTCCCTCATGTGGCCCTTCGGCACCGCGTTCTTCCTGTTCTTCCTCGTGACGGGCCTGCTGACGCTCCAGGCCAACCATACCGACCCGCCAAGGCTGGATGAACGCTCGTTTCTGGTGGCACTCGCTCTCTTCCTCGTCTACACGGCGATCTGGGTCGTGGCATGGATCAAGGAGTTCAAGGTGCCTGAAGGAGAACGTCCCCCGCGAGCATAGCACTGCTCGTCCCCCGTGTGGGAGCACCGATATGTGGCCACGGCGTTTTCGTGAGAAACCGCCGGTATTGCGAAAGCGTACCCGCCGTGAGCCTTCAGTCACGCACGCGGCGTGCCCGAGGAAGCGACCTGCGATGCCTGCGAGAGATTGGTCTGAGACTCTCCGGGCGTGGCTGATGCCTCCTGCAGCACATCGATCAGCGCCTGTACTACGTCCGGGTCGAACTGCGTGCCTGACTCTCTTTGTAGCTCCTCCAACGCCTCCTCGGAACTCATGGCGGTCCGGTAGGGCCTGTCATTGGTCATTGCGTCATAGGCATCCACCACGGCGATAATGCGGGCCTCGTGGGGAATCTCCTCGCCCTTCAAGCCGAAGTAGCCAGGATAGCGGGCCTTGGTGTCACCGTCCCACCGCTCCTGGTGGTACCGAATGAAGGGGATCGCCGGGCTCAGCAACCGCACGCCGTTTAAGATCTCCACACCGACACTGACATGCCGTTTCACGACCGAGCGTTCCATGTCGGTCAAGAGAGTGCGTTTGTTCAGGACGTGCTCGGGGATGCCGATCTTACCCACATCATGGAGGATGGCCGCATACCGCAGGAGGATGAGCCTCCGACCTTCGATGCCCAAGCGCTTCCCGATGGCCACGGTTGTCTGGGCAACTCGCTGCACATGACCCTCCGTGCCTTTGTCCTTGGCCTCGATGGCAGCCGCCAGGGCCGTAACCACGTCTTCGAAACTCTCCTGAAGGAGCTTCTCGTGGGCGTGAAGGCCATCAACCAAGATGCGGATGCGACCCGCGTAGAACCCGGTAGTGATTGCGATGACCGTGAACAGCCCCAGATTGAGGTAGCTGGAAAACACGGCTGTGAACATCCCGTCCTCGGGAGATGGCTTCGCCAGGCGCAGTATCTGCACCAGATACACCAATCCCACAGCGCCATTGGCCACAAAGGCCCCGCCAATACCACCCATGGCGGCACTCAGCAGGACGGGACCCACAAAAAAGGCGGCGATCCAGTGCAGGTTCACGCTCCATGACCGGTAGAGGCTCTCCATCGCCACCGCGATAACAATGGCCAGCAATCCCGTCAGCATGAGCATCCCACGACGCCTAGTCCAGCTGCGAAACAACTCGATGTCGGCTGGCCGCATGAAAAGACTGGGAGTCAGCACCACAAGCAGTGGCAGGCCAAGCACGACCACGGTTATCAGATCACCCAGAAACCACGAGCCGAAGGCAAGGGCGATCTGAGAGGTCGTCATGGGGGGGTCGCTCAGGTACACTACACCAGGCACCCCAATGAGGGATGAGGCGAGCGTGTTCAGTACCATCGCACTGACAATGAGGCGGGTAGTTCGCTCCGTGGTCGTACCCCTGGGCCGGAGCCGGGCCGCTGCCGGCACCGCCGCCTCCAGGGATGCCGCGGTGGCGAAGAAGAGGATCCTGGGGAGCGTAGTCGAGAGCCCCCACGGAAGAAGCTGGTAGCCGACAAAGGCCGCCAACACGCCCCACCAGCGAAACAGCACTCCCGCCATCGCCGCAATAGCGGTGGCGGGGAATACCAGGGCCACCCCGGCCGGCACCTGGAATAGGGCGCCCACCCTGTTGAGCACGGCTATGGATAGCGCTGAGAGAAGGCAGCCGAATATCGTACCGCGCCGTGAACGAAAGAACTTCTCCAAACGACCAACCGGTTCCATCTCGCCCTGGGGATAGGAATCCACTACCTTGTCGGCCCCGGGCACACGCATGAAGCACCCCTCGCCACTGGGATGAGAACAGCCACCGGGCAGTTCTTTGGAAACGCTATCAGTAAAGTGCAGCCGGCCCGTGCCAAATGCAAGGGCGAACGCGCTACAGTGAAAGTGCACGAGAAGGCCAAGTGTTGCACCGCGCGCCACGCGCTCGGCTTCTGGCTTGCTTCTCTCCGCATTGAGGGTGTTGCGTGCCCGATTGCCGCAAGCGAAACCAAGGCGAAGCGGCATCCGCTCCGGTGAACAGCCCTTCCCTATGTGAGAGTGGATTTTCCTACGATCCATTGGCAATCGCTGGTGCACTCCGTTGCACAGTCGAATCTGCAGGTAATCGACCCAGAGAGCGCTGTTAAGAGCGGCACCGTGTTCTCCCGCCGGCGGGCGACCAGGGGCGAGCATGGACAGAGTAGGAGGGCCTCCAGGCCCGACAGGGGTGGCGTGTCGCGGCTGAAGCCGGTTGCCCCCGCACCGCTGGATGCGGGGCTCCTACAGAGAAGCCACGGGGCCAAGCTCTGCGGCATGCTCTCAGCCTCGGGCAATCTGAGTGCCCTTGCCTTTAGAGACCCGACTGAACCCTGGTGCCTGCTTGTCTAAGAGAACATGCAAAGCTCGCACTCGTGCTCGGCTGCCTCGGCTCGTCGATCACGATTACGACGACGACAAGGGCAACGATATCGAGACCGATACCGACCCCGAGGCGGGCGGAGTCGGAGCTCCGCCCCTACGAGGCAACCGTTCCTCGCAGAGATCTGTAGTCGCCGGTCTATGTGCCCGCCCACTGCGCGGCGCACTCTCACCCCTGAAGAACCTGAGTACGCCCGCGCCCTCAGAGGCCCACCTGAACCCTGCGACCTGAGTAGTCCATGCCCACTACCTCGTGGACCCAATCAACACCGTTGCGTGTTGGGATGAGGACATCACAGACTGCTGCCGCTGTGTTCATCGCCTCCATAGACATCAGGCGGCGCTCCAGGGAGAACGAGGTGGATCCGAGAGAGTGGCTCATCGTCCGGAAAGCGGCGGTGCACAACCTGAAGAACATCGATGTGGCGATGCCCCGCGATCGGCTGGTGGTCATAACCGGGCCGTCGGGATCGGGCAAGAGCAGCCTAGCCTTCGACACGATCTACGCCGAGGGACAGCGCCGCTACGTCGAGTCGTTGTCTGCGTATGCGCGTCAGTTCCTGGGTCTCATGGACAAGCCCGATGTGGAGAGCATCGAGGGCCTGTCGCCCGCAATCAGCATCGAACAGCGCAAACCAGGCCATAATCCCCGCTCAACTGTCGGCACTACCACCGAGATTTTCGACTACCTCAGGCTCCTGTACGCGCGTCTCGGCGCGCAGCATTGCCCGCAGTGCGGCCGACCCGTGGAGCGCAGGACGGTGGAACAGATGGCTCAGCAGGTTCTCTCCTCCATGAGTGGCGCCCGCATCAGCGTTTTGGCGCCCGTGGTGCGAGGCCGCAAAGGCGAATACCGGGACCTGTTCGAGAGGCTTGCAGGGCAAGGGTTCGTTCGCGCCAGAGTGAACGGCGGGATACACCGACTCGAGGAGATTCCTGGCCTCGCCAAGCACAAGAAACACACCATCGAAGTGGTCGTCGACCGGATTGCCGTGGATGGCGCGGTCAAGTCGCGGCTCGTCGAGTCGATGGAGACTGCTGCCGGCCTGTCCGGTGGCCTGGTGATCGTCGTGCCTGAGACGGGCGAGGAGGTGCTGTATAGTCGGAACAATGCCTGCGCCGTGTGCGAACTCTCCTTTGAGGAACTGCAGCCAAGGCTGTTCAGTTTTAACAGCCCCTATGGTGCATGCGACGAATGCAGCGGCCTTGGGGTCACCACAGAAATCGATTCCCGTCTTGTCATACCGGATCAAGGGCTTTCACTGGCCAGAGGCGCCATCGCCCCATGGTGCACAAAAGATGGTGGGCTGGATCGGTTTCGCAGCCAGATGTTGCAGACTCTGGCTTCGGCTATGGGCTTCAGCCTCGAAACGCCCTTCGCCGAACTTCCGCCGGACGCGCAGCATGCGATTCTTCATGGCACCACCACCCCCCTACGGTTTTCCCTGGCCAGCGAGAGCGGACGGCAGCGGTGGGAGTGGACGGCGCCCTTCGAGGGGGTCATCCCCTTTCTCTCCCGGCGCTACCAGCAGTCTTCCCCGCGCAGGCGAGCCCTGCTGGAGAAGTACATGAGTATGCTCACCTGCGCCGCATGCGGCGGCACGAGGCTGCGCGCCCAGAGCCGGGCCGTGCTGCTCCGCGAGGTGCCCATCCACCGGCTGACCGGATGGAGCATCAGCCAGATCCGCGCCTTCTTTGAAGGCTTCTCGCCCGACGCGCGAGAGCATGCCATCGGAGGGCGGATCCTGACAGAAATTCAGCGTCGCCTTCGCTTTCTCGATGAACTCGGCATCGGCTATCTGACCTTGGACCGGGCCACGGGCACCCTAGCTGGCGGCGAGGCCCAGCGGATCCGCCTTGCCAGCCAGCTCGGTTCAGGGCTCGTGGGGGTGCTCTACGTTCTTGATGAGCCTTCCATCGGCCTGCATGCCAGGGACCAGGACAGGCTCTTGGCCGCTCTTTGCAGCCTCCGCGACGCCGGTAACACCGTGCTGGTAGTCGAACATGATCGCCAGACAATGCTCCTCAGCGACTGGGTGGTCGATCTAGGACCCGGAGCCGGGACCCATGGCGGGCACGTCATCTACGCCGGACCACCGGGTGGGTTGGCTGCCCAGGCAGGATCCCTGACCGGGGACTACCTGGCCGGCCGCCGGCAGATCTTCACACCGGACACGCGCCGCCAGGGAAGCGGCCAAGCCATCGAGGTGGTTGGTGCCGCGGAGCACAACCTGAAGGATATCACCGCGTGCTTCCCCCTGGGATGTTTCATCTGTGTCACCGGCGTCTCAGGCTCCGGCAAGAGCACGCTGGTGCACGAAATCCTGCACAAGTCTCTTGCACGAAGACTCCACGGCGCCCGGTCGGTACCGGGGGCCCACCACACGATCCGGGGCGCCGAACACATAGACGGCGTGGTACTGGTCGACCAGGATCCTATAGGCCGCACGCCGCGTTCCAACCCGGCGACCTACGCCGGGGCCTTCGGCCCCATTCGCGACCTCTTCGCCAAACTGCCCGAGGCGCGGGCCCGCGGCTATGGGCCGGGGCGGTTCAGCTTCAATGTCGCCGGTGGGCGTTGTGAAGCCTGCCAGGGAGCGGGCGTGGTCAAGATCGAGATGCATTTCCTGCCCGATGTCTATGTAACATGCGAACAGTGCGGCGGCCGTCGATTCGGCGAAGAAACCCTGGCAGTGAAGTACAAGGGCCTCTCCATTTCCGACATACTGAACACCACGGTGGAGGAAGCGGTCACGCTGTTCGGCTCCTTCCCGGCTATCATCCGGAAGATAGCGGCTCTCCGCGACGTGGGCCTTGGATATCTCTCTTTGGGTCAACCAGCCACCACGCTGTCCGGAGGCGAGGCTCAACGGGTCAAGCTGGCCACCGAGCTATGCAAGGGCGGAAGCGGCCGAACGCTTTACATTCTGGACGAACCTACCACCGGCCTTCACTTCGAAGACATCCGGGTCCTACTCCAGGTGCTCTTCCGGCTGGTTTCCCGCGGGGATACGGTGGTCGTCATCGAGCACAGCCTGGATGTCATCAAGTGCGCCGACTGGATCATCGATCTGGGCCCTGAAGCAGGCGCAGAGGGAGGCCGCATCGTTGTTGCCGGGACCCCGGAGGAGGTGGCCGAACACCCTCGGAGCTGTACTGGTAGATTCCTGAAGGCAGAGCTTGGAAGGGTATGACCCGGCGAAGAGGGGAATGGTGGAAGGACTAGCCGGCCGATAGAAAGCAGTCAGCAGTCTGGCCATGACCGAGAACTTGACGAGTAAGAGCTCCCCGCGAAGGAAGGGCCGGATCCGGAAAAGGTGGCTTCCGCGGGTTCGGTCTGTTACTTTGCGCGCCGCAACAACCATCTGAATAGTTGCGGTCATGCCCCCTGGCCTGATCGCGCATGGGAGGATGCGATGTCACAGATCAAGAAGACCCAGCTGACTTCTGAACATGAGCGGCTGGGCGGTAAGATGGTGGAGTTCGGCGGCTGGTGGATGCCGGTCCGCTTTCGCGGCATCGTAGAGGAGCATCAGGCGGTACGCTCCGGCGCCGGGCTCTTCGATGTGTCCCACATGGGCGAGATTCTCATCACCGGTCCGGATGCCCTCCGGTTCACAAACACGATCGTGACCAACAACGTCGAGAAGCTCGAGCCGGATCAGGCACTGTATACCTGCATGTGCTATCAATCGGGAGGTATCGTGGACGACCTACTCGTCTACCGTCTCCCCGAAGGATACCTCCTTGTTGTCAATGCGGCGAACACTGAGAAAGACTATGGATGGATCGTGGAACATGCCGAGGGCGACATCCAGATAGCGAACGAGAGTGACGACTATATCCAGATCGCCTTGCAGGGTCCCCGGGCAGCTGAGATCCTGGCGCCTCTGACCGATGAGAACCTCGATGCCATCCGTTTCTACCACTATGCCAAAGGCGATGTGACGGGCTTGCCCGCCATCATCTCGCGGACGGGATACACCGGCGAAGACGGTTTTGAGGTGTACCTGAAGGGTGGAGAGGCGGAGGCTGCCCGCGTGTGGCGCGCACTCTTGGAGCAGGGAAAGCCCTTTGGCCTGGTGCCGATCGGCCTGGGTGCCAGGGACACGCTGCGGCTGGAGATGGGGTACATGCTGTACGGTAACGACATCACCCAGGACACGACGCCTCTGGAGGCCGGGCTGGGCTGGGTAACCAAGCTCAAGAAGGGCCCGTTCATTGGCCGTGACGCGCTTCTACGGCAGAAAGAACAGGGCCTTCGAAAGAGTCTGATCGCGTTCACGGTGGAGGGCCGTAGCGCCCCACGCCACGGGTACCCGCTCCTGCTGGACGGCGAGACCCACGGGGAGGTGACATCGGGTACGTTCTCACCGTCACTGGAACGAGGCATCGGCTTGGGATATCTCTCCACCGAAGCTCAGGCTCGCGAGGGGATACTCGCTGTGAACATTCGAGGGAAGTCAGTCCCTGCTTCCCGGGTTTCATTGCCTTTCTACAAGCAGGGCTCTCATCTGTAAATCATGCGTGGCACCAGCGGTGCCATCGAGGAGGAATCATGGACGAAGCAATCCGCTGTACCAGCGAACATGAGTGGGTCCGCGCGGAGGAAGGGTTCGCGGTGGTGGGCCTGACCGACTACGCGCAAGGCGAGCTCGGCGACATAGTCTATGTCGAGCTTCCGGAGATCGGGGCGCGATTCGAGAAGGGAGAGGTGTTTGGCACCATCGAGTCGGTGAAGTCAGTCAGCGATATCTACTCGCCCATTTCTGGCGAGGTGCATGCGGTCAATCACGAGTTGGAGGCCCATCCGGAACTTGTGAACCAGGACTGCTATCATGCAGGTTGGATTGTCAAGCTCGACATGTCCGACCCGTCCGAACTGGATGACTTGATGACCGATGCGGAGTATGAAGAGTTCATTTCGGGAGGCGCTGAGGAGTGAGCCGGCTTCCGCTGACCACGCGCGACCGGGAACTGATGCTCTCCCGGATCGGTGTGGATCGCTTCGACGACTTGCTCCGTCCCATCCCTGAGACTGCGCGCTTCTCGGGGCTGCTTGACCTTCCGCCTTCCCTGGCGGAGGGCGCGCTGGCCCGGCATGTGAAGGAACTCTCAGAACGGAACGTGCCTGTGCTCAGCTTCATGGGTGCGGGATCCTACGAGCACTTCCGGCCGGCGGTGGTTGACTATGTCTGCGGGCGCCCCGAGTTCCGCACCGCCTATACTCCCTACCAAGCCGAAGTGAGCCAGGGGACCCTCCAAACCATCTATGAGTTTCAGACGGCCATCGTGGAACTCACCGGCATGGAAGTCGCGAATGCGTCCATGTATGAGGGTGGAAGTGCCGTTGCAGAGGCGATGCTCATGGCCGTATCCGCCACCGGTAGATCCTCGATTCTCATCAGTGAGGGGGTCCACCCGCTGGTTCGCAGGGTCGTGCATACCTATGCACGACCCAACGGCATCGCGGTGATTCCGGTACCGCTGCACCAGGGCACCACGCCCGACACCGCGGTTCGCGAACGAGCAGAAGGGGCAGCGGGACTCATCTATCAAGAGCCGAACTTCTTCGGCTGTATCGAGAACCAGCAACGTCTCATAGAGGCGTCCCATGCCGCGGGTGGCCTGGCCATCGCCAGCGTTGATCCGCTGTCTCTATCCGTTCTTGAGCCGCCCGGCGCTTTGGGTGCCGATATCGCGGCGGGAGAAGGGCAGGCCCTGGCCGCTCCCGTATCTTTCGGAGGCCCCGGGGTTGGGTTTCTCGCCTGTACTCAGCGACTGATCCGCAAGCTTCCGGGCAGGCTGGTCGGCGCAACGGTAGACGGCCAAGGGAGGCGAGGCTTCGTGCTTACACTGCAGGCCCGGGAGCAGCATATCCGACGCCAAAAGGCTACCAGCAATATCTGCACGAACCAGGCTCTGGTCGCTTTGGGTTTCTTGGTAACGGTCTCGGCCCTGGGCCCCCACGGATTGGCCAACATGGCGAGCCAAGCGACTCAGAAAGCCCATTACTACCAGCACGCGCTTCAGAAGCGAGGGTTCCCCCTGGCGTTTGACGCGCCGTTCCTTTGGGAGTTCACGGTGCGCACCGGCATACCCGCCGCCACCTATGTGGAGGGGCTGCTCTCCCGTGGCGTGCTCCCGGGCCTTGATTTGGGCACAGTGTCTCCTGACCTGGCTGAGCGCCTTCTCGTCTACGTATCGGAAATGCGAACCCGCGAGGAGCTTGATCGTACCGCCGAGCTGATGGGGGAGGTGAGTCATGGCTGAGAAGATCATCTACGAACTGGGCTCGCCCGGCCGCCAGTCGGTGGATCTTCCTCCTCTGGACGTACCCTCCGAGGACGCGGGTGCCATGATCCCTGCGGGTACCCGGCGTGTGAAGCCGCCCATGCTCCCCGAGATCGACGAACTGGAGTTGATCCGCCACTTCGTCCGCTTGTCCGTACTGAATCATCATGTAGAGAAGGGGTTCTATCCCCTGGGATCGTGCACCATGAAGGCCAATCCACCGGTGAACGAGGTCTTGGCGGCCCTCCCCGGCTTTGCCTTGGCTCATCCGTGGTGGCCTGCACGTCTGGCGCAGGGATCATTGCGCCTCATGGCCGAACTGGAGGCAATGCTGGCGGAAATCTGTGGCCTCTCCGCCACGACGCTTCAGCCGGCCGCAGGCGCCCATGGCGAACTCACCGGCCTCATGGTGGTACGGGCCTATCATGAGTCGCACGGCAATCCTCGCAAGCGGGTGATCGTGCCAGACTCGGCCCACGGCACCAACCCGGCCAGCGCATCGCTGGTGGGCTATGAGATCGTGGAGATCAAGTCTGACGGTGACGGCCTGGTGGACTTGGCCGCCTTGGAGAGGGCGTTGGACGAGGACACCGCCGTGTTCATGCTGACCAACCCGAACACGCTGGGCCTGTTCGAACGCCGCATCTGCCAGATCCAGCAGATGGTCCATGCGAAGGGCGCCCTGCTCTACATGGACGGCGCCAACATGAACGCCCTCCTGGGCATCGTCCGCCCGGGTGACACCGGCTTTGACCTGGTGCACCTCAACCTGCACAAGACCTTCTCGACGCCCCACGGAGGCGGAGGACCGGGCGCGGGACCGCTGGTTGTAGCGGAGAAGTTGGCGCCATTCCTTCCTGTGCCTCGCATCGTTCAGGCAGAGGACGGATCCCTGCGGTGGGACTATGATAGGCCCCAATCAATCGGCAAGGTCATGACATGGTGGGGCAACTTCGGGGTGCTGGTGCGGGCGTATGCCTACATCCGTTCGCGGGGAGCCCGGGGCCTGGCTCAGGTGAGCGAAGCCGCCATACTCAATGCCAACTATCTTCTGGCGTTGGTACAGGATCGTTTCGATCTGCCCTACCCTGGCCCGTGCATGCACGAATTCGTGCTCAGCGGCGACCGGCAGAAGAAGCGTGGCGTCCGCACACTAGACATGGCGAAACGACTCTTGGACAAGGGCATGCATGCACCAACCATCTACTTCCCGCTGATTGTCAGCGAAGCCATGATGATCGAGCCGACGGAGACGGAATCCCGGGAGAGCGTCGAGGAGTTCGCGCGCGCGCTCCTCGAGGTAGCCGATGAGGCGGAAGAGAACCCCGAGTTCGTTCATGCCGCGCCCCACTCGACCCCTGTGGGCCGTTTAGATGAAACCAGGGCAGCCCGCCAGCCTGACCTGGCCTTCAAACGGCCAAAGACTTGACGCAAACGGGGGATGGAAGGCAGGAACACTGCAGGCAGCCGCACCCGCGAGAACGAGGTCGGATGAGCGAGACACGGTCTTCCTCACCTGCTGATCGGGCAGCTTCATGGCGAGTTATTCTTGATGGCGAGGCGTCACCGGGGTTCAACATGTCCTTGGATCAGGTCATCGCGGAATGTGTCGCCGGCGGCGAAAGCCCCCCGACCCTGCGGTTTTACGGATGGGATCGACCCGCGGTGTCCTTGGGCTACCACCAGAGTCCGGAGAAAGTATTGGACATGGCGGCCGTGAACGCACATGCTCTGACGGTGGTGAAGAGACCGACGGGAGGCCGGGCGGTCTTGCATGGAGACGATTTGACCTATTCCGTGGCCTTGCCCGCGAATGGACCGTGGGCTGTCAGCGTGACCGAGGCGTACCGCATGCTCAGTGAGGCATTACAGCGAGGCTTCAGGCGAGCCGGTGTCGAGGTCACTCTCGCCCGGGGCCATCGTGGAGGACTCCGCCCGGGCCCGCTGCCCTGTTTCGCGAGCACCGCGCGCCACGAACTTGTGTGGAACGGCCGCAAGCTAGTGGGCAGCGCGCAGCGACGCCTTCGGGGGGGGTTGCTTCAGCAGGGGAGCATTCCTCTGGCGAGGGGCACCATCAGACTGGATGAACTGGTTCCTCCCGGCCAGAGAATCGAGGTTGAGGATCGATGGGCCACGGTGGAGGAGGCCGCCGGTCGCCCCGTGGACCGTCTACACCTGGCCCGCGAATTGGCCCATGGTTTCGGCGAGCAGTTCGGCGTTTCGTTGTGCTTCGAGTCGCCACGAATCGACGAGACCATTGCTGCCCAAAGGATTACGGCAACTCCATGAACGGATTCGACATACCCAACGATCCGCAGAGAGCCCCTGAAGTACCGCTCCTGCTATCACGTCTCGCGAAGGAGATCGTCGATCGCAGCCTCACCGCTCCGGCGATGATGTTCCTGGAGTCAACCAAGCCCTTGAGTTTCCTGGGAAGCCAGATTATGGTGTTCTTCTCCCCGTTCGTGAAGGCGTTCTGGGATGGCGCAAGCTACGATCAGCTTTCCGCCCTCCTGGAAGACCGGGCGAACATCGAGATCCTGCTCCAGGAGATGGAGCGTCTTGAGGCGGAACGCTCGGCGATCCGAAAGGAAGAGAAAGCACGACGCAAGGCGGAGAAAGACCGCGTGAAGGCTCAGAAGAAGGAGAGACGGTTATGGCCGAAGAACGACAACTGAACCTCGCGGAGCTGAGGAGCATCCTTGCCACCGATTGTGGCAGCACGACCACCAAGGCGATCCTCATCGAGAAGGAAGCTGATGAGTACCGGCTGAAAGTGCGCGGCGAGGCGCCCACCACGGTGGAAAGGCCCGCCGAAGACGTGACGAGGGGTGTGCTCAATGCCGTGAGCGAGGTGGAGGAGCTCACGAACCGCACCATCCTTGACGGCGAGATCATCATAAAACCCCGCACCGAAACGAAAGGAGTCGATATCTATATTTCGACCTCCAGCGCCGGGGGAGGGCTGCAGATGATGGTGGCGGGGGTGGTGAAGAGCATGACCGGGGAAAGCGCCCAGCGTGCCGCGCTGGGCGCTGGCGCCATCGTGATGGATGTACTCGCATCGAATGACGGCCGCCTGCCCCACCAGCAGATCGAGCGTATCCGCAATCTCAGACCTGACATGATCCTCCTCTCCGGAGGAATTGACGGAGGGACAACCACCCATGTCGCGGAACTGGCGGAAATCATCTCCGCCGCAGATCCCAAGCCCCGGCTCGGCCACGGCTACAAGCTTCCGGTGATCTATGCGGGAAATGCTCAGGCGCGCGACATCGTGCGGGATATTCTGGGCAACAAGGTCGAACTGTTCATCGTCGACAATTTGAGACCGGTGTTGGAACGGGAGAATCTCGGCCCGGCCCGCGAGAAGATCCATGAGCTCTTCATGGAGCACGTCATGCAGCAGGCGCCTGGTTATGCCAAGCTCATGCAGTGGACCGATGTGCCCATCATGCCGACCCCAGGAGCCGTGGGCCTCATCATCCAGACCATCGCCCGCCAACACGGCATCGATGTCGTCGGAGTCGACATCGGCGGCGCCACCACCGATGTGTTCAGTGTGTTCTCGGACACGTTTAACCGCACAGTGAGCGCCAATCTCGGAATGAGCTACTCGGTCTCCAACGTATTCGCCGAGACGGGCCTGGACAATGTCATGCGCTGGGTCCCATTCGACATGGATGAACTGGATCTCCGTAACCGCATAAAGAACAAGATGATTAGACCGACCACCATCCCGCAGCTCATGGAGGAGTTGATCGTCGAGCAGGCCATCTCCCGGGAGGCGCTGCGGCTGGCGTTCATTCAGCACAAGTCATTTGCCGTGGGATTGAAAGGCGTCCAGCAGGAGCGGACGATCTCCGACACCTTCGAGCAGAAAGGCTCCGGCGAGACGCTGGTCAACATGATGAGCCTGAAACTCCTGGTCGGCTCCGGCGGCGTTCTCTCCCATGCCCCTCGACGCAACCAGGCTGCGATGATGCTCGTTGATGCCTTCCTGCCCGAGGGATTCACGCATCTGGCGGTTGACTCCATCTTCATGATGCCTCAGTTGGGCGTACTGTCAACGGTGCACCCGGATGCCGCGACCCAGGTGTTCGAGCGCGATTGCCTCATCCATTTGGGTACCTGCATCGCCCCGGTGGGCCCTGGCAAGCCTGGCAAGACGGCTCTGGAACTCGATATCGAGCTTCCCGGCGGTTCGACTCATGTCGAGATGGAGTATGGGAAGATGAAGCTGATCCCACTGGGGGTCGGCGAGAAGGCCATGGTGAGGGCCCGGCCCGGCAAGGGGCTGGACCTCGGTGCCGGCAGGGGCGCCGAGATGAGCGAGGAGGTCGAGGGTGGTGTCGTGGGCATCATTCTGGACACGCGGGGGAGGAATCCTTTCGTACTGCCCGTGGATGCCAAGGAACGGGTGCCGAAGCTCGTTGAATGGATCGCTGCCCTGGATGCCTATCCGGCGGCTGCGCTGCAGCGGCACTAACGGCATGCACACCCATGGATACACAGTGCATCGATAGGAGGTGAGTCGTGGCTCATGCATATACACCAGGATTGAGGGTTGCCGACCTCACCATCGTCCAGAAGGAGCGCCGGCTGCCGTTACCCGGACAGGTGCTGGTGAATGTCGGCGACAGGGTGACTGCGACTCAGGTCGTAGCACGCACCGAGCTTCCGGGGAATGTCGAGAGTGTCAACGTCGCCAATCGTTTGGGCGTCCCCCCGGAAGATGTGCCCCACTGCATGCTGAAGAAGGAAGGCGACCCCGTCCAGAAGGGCGAAATCATGGCCCAGAGCAAGAGCTTCTTCGGCTTGTTCAAATCATCGTGCCAGGCAACGGTCGACGGCACCGTTGAGACAGTGTCCTCCGTAACGGGACAGGTACTCCTCCGAGAGCCCCCCATGCCGGTAGAAGTCCGGGCCTATGTAGATGGCGTCGTTACCGAGGTGCTGCCCCGGGAGGGTGTGATCGTCGAGACCCCCGCGACCTTCATCCAAGGAATCTTCGGCATCGGCGCTGAAACTCAAGGTGAACTGGTCATGGTAGCCAGTAGCTCGGATGAGGTGCTCGAGGCCGACCGCCTCACCGAGGCGGTACGCGGCAAGGTCGCGGTTGGCGGATCGCTGGTGACCGCGGCGGCCATCCGCAAGGCCATCGCCGTCGGCGCCAAAGGGATTATCGCCGGAGGCCTTCACGACAAAGACCTGCGGGAGTTTCTGGGATATGATCTCGGCGTCGCTATCACCGGTAACGAGGACAAGGGGATCACCCTGATTGTCACGGAAGGATTCGGCACTATCAGAATGGCAGAAGGGACTTTTGCATTGCTCAAGCGATGCGAGGGGATGGAATGCTCGATGAACGGGGCAACGCAAATTCGGGCCGGCGTGATCCGGCCGGAGGTCGTCATTCCCCGACGCGACGAGCAGGTCGACGTCGATGGAGACGCCCGGGAGGGAGCCGGCAACATGGTGATCGGGAGCCCTGTCCGGGCTATTCGTGAGCCCTATTTCGGCCGCCTCGGCACAGTAAGTGCTCTGCCCTCAGAGCTGCAGCGTGTCGAATCCGAGACCATGGTGCGCGTCCTCGAGGTGCAGTTCGATGACGGCACCCGGGCCGTGGTCCCCCGCGCCAACGTGGAACTCATCGAGAAATAGGGCGAGCCTCCACGCATCTTGAACGAGACGCCTCCGGGCGTCATGGAGGGCCGGCATGAGCCCGACGCTCATCTCCAGCCTCTTGGCAGGGTTCTTGGTTGGTGTGGTTCTCGGGCTCATCCTGCTGCGCGTAGGCCCACCGCGCCAGGCCAAAACGAGCCGTGAGGAAGACGCGGCAGCGTGGGCGTCGGTGCTCAATCAGGCCGTACGAGAGATGAAGACACGCCAGGTCACGGCGGACTCTCAGCGTGAGGATGCAGAGCACCGGGCAATACACACCGAAATGCTCTACCGGATGATCCTGGACGCGGTACCCAACGGAGTCGTAGCTTTCGACACCTCCGGTGCGGTGGTCACCGCCAATCCGGTGGCTCGCCGCCTCCTGGGGATAGACAAGACCAATGCGGTGGAGATGCCCCCCACTCTGGCGAGCTATCTCAGATCGGCTTTGAACGGGTCGACTCCTCCCTACGTGGAAACCGACCTTTTGGTTGGGCATGCCGTCGTGCCTGTCGGCGTCCAGATCCGCCCGCTGTCCGTGAGTACGGCGACACCCGGCGCGGTTATGGTAGTCGCTGAACTGGCCGAACTCCGGCGGCTGCAAACCCGTGCCCGGCTCATGGAGGATCTGGCCGATCTGGGGCAGCTCACCGCGGGCATCGCCCATGAGTTTCGTAACGCCTCAGGAACCCTTCGGGCATCGGCCCAGTTTCTGGCAGACAAGGTCGACGGAGCGGCCAAGGAGGCGGTACACGATCTTCTTGAAGAGACAGACAAGCTCGCGCGTGTCACGACCGAGTTGCTTGATTTCGCGAAACCCTGGGACCGAGGCATCGAGTCGGTCGAGTTGGATCCCCTGATTCGTCAGGTGTCCGGCCAGCTTGGGGCAGCCTTTCCCTCGCACCCGGTGGAACTGCGGCTCACCTGCCCCACACGTTCAGTGATGGGCAAAGGCACACTACTGGCCCGAGTGATCGATAATCTCATTCGTAACGCCGCCGAAGCCAACCCGCCAGGTGCGCAGATCAGGGTGGAATCATCCTCGACCCGCGACGAAGGCGGCTCATGGCTCGTGGTGACGGTTATGGACCGCGGCTGCGGTCTTGCCTGGGGTGATGCGGAGGAGGCCTTCCTCCCCTTTCGAAGCACTAAGCCTGGCGGCACTGGCATGGGTCTAACTCTGGCGAGGAAGATAGCCCGCCTGCACGGCGGCACGCTGACCCTAACCAATCGTGATGGAGGCGGTGCCGTCGCGACGCTCAGGCTGCCATTCGGCGACGAAGAGGTATGACATATCACTCGGGCGAGGCCGACGGCATGCACATGCGCCGAGTGTTAAAGCGATACGACAATGGCAACGGCCGACGCACCTCTGCAACACGGAAAATCCCAGGGACGGGGCTCGCAGAGAGCGACGCGACGCCCCCCTGCGGCCGCGGGTATCGGGAAGTCACACGGGCGATGGCCCACGCGTGGCTCAGCAAGGATTAGTGGTCGTGGGCATTCAGGTTGATGATGCAATATCCGTCGAAATCGTAAGGAGCCCCAAACGGGCACGATGGAATGACCGGCACGAATTCCGGGGCCAAATCCTGCAACGAAGCGGCCACTTCTCCGTTGCCAGCCAAGTACATGGATGCCGCGCTGTTCAGGGTTGAGATGTTCCCATGGCACTTGGCCAGCTTGGCAGTATCCGTCACTTCAAGATACCGGGGAAGCAACAGCGCCGTCAGAATCATGATGACGGCGCAGATCACCATCAGTTCAACCAGTGTGAACCCTTGTTGGCCACCTCTGCAAAAGGGCTGGAACATCATGTGGATCACTCCCATAGGTGAGAGGCACGAGACGACCGGCAGCACATACCACGAACTCCGGAGACCTCACTGCGGTCAATGGTCCTCCTGCAATTCTCGGACCGCCTTCTTCGCAATGCCTTTTTCCCTTCGTGCAGCGATTTCGGAGGCTGGTCATGAGTGATCGGTCGCAGAGTGCCCGGGCAAAAGTACTCCTGGTTGAGGATCGCGAGACCCTGCGAAGATCCTTCGCCCGCCTGCTGACCGAACGCTCATACGAGGTCCAGGAAGCGCCCGATCTGGCCCGCGCCCGTGCCGAGTTGGAGAATCATCCCCCCGATGTGGTGCTCACTGATCTCAAGCTCCCCGACGGCGAGGGTACCGAACTACTCTCACTGTGCCAGCAACTCCCCAAGCCACCTCCGGTGATTCTCCTTACCGCGTACGGTTCAGTGGAAACCGCGGTGCAGGCAATGCGGCGGGGCGCATACGACTTTCTCACCAAGCCGGTAGACTCGGAGCACCTTCTGCTCGTGACCCAACGCGCACTGCAGGATTCCGCCCGCCGGTGGCGCCTGGAGGCCTTGGCTTCGGTAGAAGACGAACCCACCCTTCTCGGCGATAATGCTCCCTTCCGAGAAGTCGTGCATCGCGCGTGCACTGCTGCGGCGACCGACACCACCGTTCTCCTTCTGGGAGAGAGTGGCACTGGGAAGGAGCTGCTGGCGCGCCTTATTCACCAGCGCAGCACGCGAAAGGATGGTGTGTTTGTGCCGGTCAACTGCGCGGCTATATCGGCTTCTCTGGCCGAGAGCGCCCTCTTCGGCCATGAACGCGGCGCATTCACCGGAGCCCGTGAACGCCACCGCGGCTGGTTCGAGCTCGCCCACGGAGGCACGCTCTTCCTCGATGAAATCGGCGACCTTGAGCATGGGCTCCAGGGCAAGTTCCTCCGTGTCTTGGAGGACGGGATGCTGCAGCGGGTGGGTGGTTCCCAGTGGCTGAAGGTCAATGTCCGCGTCATCGCGGCCAGCAACCGCGACCTCAGCACCGATGTTGCAGCGGGCCGGTTCCGTAGCGACCTCTACTACCGTCTCGCCGTATTCCCCCTGGTGTTGCCGCCTTTGCGAGAGCGCCTCGATGACATCCCGATCCTCGCGCTTCATCTCCTGAACCGCCATTCCAAGGCCTTGGGACGAGGACAGCTCTCCCTGAGTGTCTCTGCGCTGGACGCATTGGCGCACTACCATTGGCCCGGGAACATACGGGAGCTGGCCAATGTCCTGGAAAGAACTGCGATTCTCGCCCGGGAACCGCTAATCACCCCCGAGATGCTGCCGCCTCTGCAGCGGCTTTCCGTCGAGACCGTTCCCGGGGAGGACCTGAGTCTGCCGCGCCAAGTTGCCGCCGTGGTCGAAAGAGTCGAGCGTGAGGCGATCACCCGCGCCCTGCGGAAGACCTCCGGTCGAAGAAGTGAGGCGGCGCGCCTGCTGGGAATCACCTATCGGACTTTGCTCAACAAACTCAACTCCTATGACATGGAATCCCCGAAGGGAGCCCCGCATACTCGTGGAGGAGAATGATGGCTGTTGATCCCGTGACCCTGAAGGGTCGTGACTACCTTCTCACTGCAGATTGGACCCGTGACGAACTGGATACTGCCCTGGAATGGTCGGGGCGCCTCAAGGAACTGCGCAGGGTGGCCTTGCCTCATCGAATGCTGGAGTCCAAGACCGTCTTTTTGCTCTTTTTCGACAAGTCAACCCGGACCAGGAACTCATTCGAGGCAGGAATCACCCAGCTGGGCGGCCATGCGCATTTCATCGCCGCCGAGACCTCGCAGATCGCCCATGGCGAGAGCCCGAAGGACATGGGGATCATCCTCTCCACCTACGGTGAGGCCATCGCGATTAGGCACGATCTTGTCCCGGGGGAGGGTCACTCCTACATGCGCGAAGTGGCCCATTACGCCTCGATTCCGGTGCTCAACATGCAGTGTGATGTGGATCATCCGTTCCAGACCCTGGCAGACCTCATGACAATTCGGGAACATTTCGGCAGCGATGTCCGCGGCCTCAGGGTCGCGGTGACCTGGGCCTACGCCCCTTCCTATGCCAAGCCACTCAGCGTGCCCCAGGGTTTGCTCATGTTGCTGCCTCGTTTCGGTATTGATGTGACTCTGGCCCACCCGCCCGAGTACACGCTGTTGCCTGAAGCCTTGGAACTGGCACACAAGGGCGCTGCCGAGGGTGGCGGCCGCATCATCGTTGCCCCCTCCATGGAGGAGGCTGCCGAAGGTGCGCACGTGGTCTACGCCAAGAGCTGGGGTGCGGCCAACTTGATGAAACAACCCGACGAGGCCTTGGCACTTTCCAGGAAGTATGCCCACTGGATCTGTGATGAACGCATCATGTCCATAGCAGGTCCGGAATCCACCTATATGCACTGCCTACCCGCCGACCGAGGTAATGAAGTCACCGATGCAGTACTCGACGGCCCTCGATCACTCATCTACCCGGAAGCCGAGAATCGCTTGCACACCTGCAAAGCCATCATGGCACTGGTGATGTAGACTCGCGCGTGGTCTGGCGCCCGAGGCTCTTGTGCACCTGGGTCAAAGAACCTTTCGTTCTGGCTTGGGGTATCGTCAATCAGCGATATGGGGCGGCTGATAGTCGACGCAAGGATCCACCGATTCCGCGGAGGGGTTCGCCCATCCTGTCTCAAAATACCGGCCCACCATGTCAGGTAACGGCCCCCCGTCAATGAACAGGCTGATATTGCGGGAGTCATTGAACCCGCCGTGCGTCCAGTTCGACGTGCCAATCCAGCAGCGCTGGTCATCCGCGATCGCATACTTGGGATGCTCGACCCGGGCGAAGGGAATGAAGCCACCCGACCATTCAGGAAGGTTACTGAACCGCACCTCGATGCCCGGAGTCGCCGCGAGGCTCTTCACATAGGAGAGCGTGCCGGGGCGTTTGTTCCAATTGGAGAGTATGATACGCACCTGGACGCCGCGGGCTGCCGCCCGCTTCAGGGCGCACTCCAACGGCTCGTGGTACCTACGCGAACCCACGGGATCAAAGGTCAGAACTTGTGCGCGCAGCATCTTCGCCGCCGAATCGATCAACTCAACAAGAAGCGGTTCGTCCCAAGGGATGCCCGGCGGCAACGCCTGAGAAGGACTTGCCGCGACGCGAACCACGGTCGATTCATTAGGGGAGGATTCAAGAACGAAAATGCTTCTACAAGCCGTCGTCACTGCACGGCCGGGGCTTTGCGCTTCTGCACCGGGATCCCGGCCGGAGTTGCCACGGCGTCGGCCCAAGCTCCAATCCATCGCCATGATCTCCCCGACGGCTGAAACGATACCTGGATGGCGTACCCGTACGCCCAGTTCGCGGATATGCTCTAAGGATCGCCAGTCCCAGTTCTGTGACCCCACGACCAGGTCGTCATGGTCGACCACCATGCATTTGGCATGAAGCACTCCGCCCCAGAGCGCCTTCACATCCAATAGCCGTACCTCCGCATCGGGCCACGAGGCTATGGTGTCCAGCATCTCGGGATAGGTGCGGGCGAACCCGGCATCCGCCAAGAGCCTGATGCGAACACCACGCTGCTGTGCCAGCTCCAGCTGTGCAAGCACCTCTGAAAATGCATGCCCGGCAGTATCAACACTGACGTAGAAGGTCTCGATCTGGATAAGGGAATCCGCCCCGGCGATCATCTCACACCACACCTCAGGGGTGTTTCTCATCATGGGATCATCCAGGAGCGTCTCCAGCGGGACGCTCTCCACCAGCTCAAGTGCCAGTGAGATCTCACTCTGCTGAGCATGGCCGCTCCTGGCAAGAACCGCGCACAGAGTGATGAACAGCACAACCGCGAGACGATTCATGACTCCTCCTATTCCGTTACGAAGGCGATGTCGATGAGGCCCTTGCGCCACAGCCCCCGGAACAGGCGCCTCGCAGACTCAGCCAACCCGCTGGGATTACCCTGAAGCGGGACTGCATCCAGGATCGCCGCGATGGTGCGCGTCCCGTCCATGAAGCGGAACAGCGTAGAGTCGAGGGGATTCATGGAATCCAGCAGCCTGTGGCCGAAGCGTCGCAGCCTGCCCTGGTCCGGCAGAGGCACCATTTGCATGAACGAATCGTCGAAGAAATCAACACGGTAGTCATCGTCGGGCCTCACCGCGGGGCAGGCAATGACGTAGTGCTGGTTCGTGGCGTGGAAGAGCTCCATGGCGGCCCAGACATCCGGTTCCGGAAGGGCCGCAACAGCTCTCGCCAGGGCGTGGCCCATGCCGAGGTGGGCGTCGGGATAGTACAGCTCATTGTTCGCCCACCGCTGAAAACGAAGACCGCACCCGTCGAGCAGTTCGATAAGCGCACCTACAGTGTAGTCAATGTCTCGCCTGTTGAGAAAGGTGTCGACAAACACGGTATCGTGGGTGAACCCGAAGGCCGCGATGAAGCGTTGGGCTGGATGGTGTGGCCCTAAGGCCGCCACCGTGGATCGAACCAAGGCCAATCCTTCCTCGTCCTGCCCGACGCCCATCGATCGAAACAGCCCCGCCAGCATGCGGATCCCGGCCCGGCCGTGGGCGCCGTACACCATGAGGCTCAGGGACCCGTGCGGACGAAGGATTGTGGCAAGCTCCGCCAGGCCTGCGGCAGGATCCTCCAGATGATGGAGCACGCCGTGACACAAGATGAGATCAAATGAGACGTCAAGGGCGCTCGCCCTCTCAATAGGGAGGTGGTGGAGGCTGAGGTTGGAAAGACCATAGTCGGCCTTCAGCCTCCGCTGATGGCGAAGGCTTGTGGCGCTCACATCGATGCCGGTGACTCGCGCGTCGTGGTTGTAGTGTGCGATGAGGGCCGCCTCCCTGGTGCCGCATCCGGCCACCAGTATCTCGATGGGCCGGGCAGGGACGCGCCGCGGCCAGTATCGCTCCCACCGCAACCGTGCCTCCTCCAGCGACGGATGATCAAGACAGTAGAGAGGCGAAGGGTACGGCCAGCGTTCGTACTGCTGCGCGAGGCTGTCATTCATCGGTTCATCCGTCATGGACCCTCCCTATGCTCTGTGCCGCACCGCTCTCGTCACACTGGGTGCATTCGACTCAGTCAACATGGATCAAGATCACCAAATCAGAGTCCTCCGAGAGAGGAAGGCAACAGGAACGACTCAGGTGGACGAAGGGAAGACCGGAATCATTGATGGAGGCGCGATGAGTCGGCAATCCGCAGGCAATCTCAACGTTCATGCCGGATGGCGTATACTCTCCCCGGGCGCGAGACTTCAGACCTCGCGCCCGCGACCCGAAATGGTCGAAAGCACCTGCGTGTGCCGGATTGAATCCTGTGGGCCTCTTCCTGAACCCCTGCCCAGAGCCCTAGTCATCCCTTCTGCTGCTCCTTTCGGAAGAGCGCGTATGAATACGTCACGGAAAACAGGGTGACCAGAATCAGGGGCGCCATGACACACCACAGCCAGCGGTCGCCAAAGGCGAAACCGATCACCGAGATGACGCCGCAGACACGGAACAAGGCGCCGGTGACTCGGTGGGTCTGATCCCACACGCGGTCACTGCGCAGAGTCCAGGGAGTGCGTACGCCGACAAACCAGTTGCGCTTTGCATGCTGAATGAGCACACCGGCATAGTAGATCAGGATGCCGAACGGAATGGGCAGAAGCCTGTTGGGGCTGATCTTCGTTCCCAGGTTCCAGAACAGGATCTGGAGTTGAATCACCAGAAGAAACAGCAGGATTAGGATGAGAAAGGTGTCGTAGTATGGCCTGAACACGGCGATGTTGCGCTTCAGCGGATCGATCAGAGGCAGCAGCGTACACAGAGCGGCCACTCCTAGCATGGTGACCGGAATGAGGAACACGCCGATAGCCTTGGCCATCCAGCCGTCGGCGTCTCCGGCGGCGTTCCAATGCGAGGCGATCCGGTCGGGAAGGCGGGGATAGGCCAGCATCGTGATGATGAACGCCAGGCCTATGACACCCACAATGAGCGTGATGGCACGGCCTGCGGGCATGGGTTCTCCTCATGATGAAGCCAAGAAGCGAGAATGCCTAAACGCAGCACAGGGTACAATCCTCGGCTCCGAAACGCTATCCCTTCGTCCCAGACCCAGCCGCCAGAGAGAATGGGAAGTGCACGAATGCCTGGGGAAAACCACACCACTGCATGCTGAGGAATACCCGGGGATCACGCATCACGCGGCAATACGATTCCATTCGTGCCTCGCATACCTGAACCTCGCAAGCGCGCCTTCCCGACCATATAGGATCTGTCCTATATAGGACAGATCCTATATGAATCACAGAGAAATCAAGGCGAGTCGGGTGATGGATCGGCCTGGGAATGCAGGCCAGACGTCAAAGCCGTGTGGCAGACTCGATCCTGACAGGTAACCGATGGCGGAGGCAAAGGAAACATCGCTCACGGGTCGCGGAACCGGGCGGGTTCCCGATCAGGTCGTGCGGTACCCCAAGGATCTGAGACAATGCCCAAGACTCAGCATGGGCAGGCCCAGGATGGCGGTGAAGTCGGGCGTGTCGATGGAGGAGAACAGACGGATGCCGAGACGCTCCAACTTGTAGCCACCCGCACAGCCGGCCGGGTGATCGGCCGCCACGTATGCCCTGATCTCCTCGTCCGTGAGATCAGGGTGGATTCGCAGAGTGGAAACGACGACCTCCTCAAGGACCCAGCCTTCAATGGGGTAATGTACGAGTAGCGATGTGTAGAGCCGATGCGCAACGCCTCGCATCTGGGAGAGCAGCGCCGCTGCGTGGTCATCGGTGACAGGCTTGGCACGATGCTCACCGCGAAAGACCAGAAGTTGATCCGATGCCACGATGGTGGCGTCCGCATGGATCGTGCACACGCTGACCGCCTTGCCGCGGGCCCGCTCCAGCGACTCTTCGCGGGGTGCAAGCCCGAGATTGTGTTCCACATACGCGGGGGCGACCATGGAGAACGGAACGCCGAGCGTGGCAAGCAGCTCGCGCCGGATAGAGGAGGTCGATGCCAAGACAAGAGCCGGTAGCGCCGCCATTCAGGAACTCCTCGCCACTTCAAAGCCCACGCCCGTCACGCCACCATCTCCACGCCTATTCGGCCGCGTCCCAAGGCCCGGGCCTCTGACCGTTCTCCACCGGGTTCGCGGCGTACCTCAACTGGAAGGCCCAGGCACTGCAAGGTCTCCCACATTGTACAGCTCCCCGTACTTTGTGGCCAGATACCGCATATAAGGTCTGACGCTGAGCGGCGCGCCGGTTGCCCGCCGGATCAATTCCTCGGGCTGGAACTTCCGGCCATGACGATAGATGTGTTCGCCAAGCCAGCCCAGCAGCGTGTCACACCGGCCGTGCTCCATGTCATGCTCGATGTTTGGGTGGGCCGCCAGTGCCGCCCCGTGGATCTGGGCAGCCATCACATTGCCCAAAGTGTAGCCCTGGAACGCGCCTCCGACGATGCCGCCGAACCAATGGACATCCTGAAGCACCCCCTCGCGATCTGAAGGCGGTGTGACGCCAAGATCCTGTTCATACCGCGCATTCCACGCATCGGGCAGATCCAGGACGGAGAGCGAACCCTCCAGCAGTTGGCATTCGAGATCGAATCTGATCATGACATGGAGGTTGTAGGTCAGTTCGTCGGCCTCGGTCCGGATGAGCGAGGGACGAACCGCATTGATCGCCCGGTAAAAGGTCTCTAGGGCAACATCGTCTAGCTGGCCGGGGAAGGCTCCCTGGAGTCGCGGGTAGAAGAATGCCCAGAAGGGCCGGCTGCGCCCGACGATGTTCTCCCACAGCCGCGATTGACTCTCGTGCATCCCCGATGAGACTCCCCCCGCAAGGAGACCACCGTCAAGATCGGGGCTGACGCCCATCTCATAGAGCGCATGCCCCGTCTCGTGAATGGCGGCGAACAGAGCCTCGCCCAGGTCATCTTCCCGGATCCGCACCGTGAGCCGGACATCGTTCACCCCGAAACTGATGGTGAAGGGATGAGGGCTGATCTCCCGTCGCCCGCGAGAGAAGTCATACCCGATGCGTTTCTGGAGGAAGGTGCAGAACGCCGCCTGCTCGGCCCGCGGGTAGCCCAGATGCAGGCATGCCTCATCCGCGGGGTCACAGGCCGCGATTCTCTCCACCAGCGGCGCAAGCCCCATCCGCAGTTCGGCGAAAAGGGGCCGAAGCGTAGCCACGGTCATGCCCGGATCATGCTCTTCGATGAGCGGATCCACGATGTGATCGAACCCAGGGAAGAAGCCGGCAAGGCGTCGCGAGAGTTCCACGGTGCGCTTCAGGTGCTCGGCAACCCGCGGGAAATCTGCCGCCTCCTTGGCTCGTGACCACACCTCGTAGGTCTCCGACTGATGCGCGCTGAGTTCAGCGATGAAGGAGGAGGGCACCTTGGTGGCGCGATCCCAGTCTCGCCGGGCGACCCGGAGAAGACTGGCTTCGTCGCAGTCATGCGGCAGAGTCTCCCCATACGGCGCCAGCTCATCCAGGAGTCTGCCCACCTGCGGGCTGGTGAGCAGCTGGTGGCTCAGCCGCGAGAGGGTGGCCGACTGTCGGCCTCTGGCTGATGCACCCTGCGGCGGCATCTGGGTTACCTGATCCCAATAGAGCACCGCTGCCGCGGCGTTCAGGTCGGACACCTCCCCCAGCAGTCTCTTCAGTTCCGCGAGCTTTTCCCGCATCTTCAGCCTCCAATGGCCAATGGTGTTCAATCCGCAGACCGGCCGGCACGCGATGTGCTACTCGAAGGTGAGACAAAGTGGTGAATCACCTCTCTTGTTGCGTCTATGTTTCTATCGCATACATTCTGCAGTTGTAGATACGCTCATGCCAGCCTTTTGTGAGGTAGGATACCAATGTACGACCATGAAATCGCCAGTCGAACCCCGCTTCTCTTCGCCATAAGCACGTGCCCCCGGTGCCAACGAGTGAAGTCGTTCCTGAAAGACCACGGGGTACACGCACACATAGTAGACGTCGATCTCCTTACCCTCTCCGAGAAACGACAGCAGTTCGAGTTCGTACGCAGGGTCAACCCCGAAATCTCCTTCCCGACTTTGGTAGTAGGCGACACCGCGGTCTTGGGTGAAGACTACGATGGAATCAAGGAGGCGCTGAACCTGTGACATCCATCGACACGTACCAGGAGGTTCTCAAGAAGCACGCCGCTTCCCGGGGGCTGACCATGAACCCCGACGAGACAACGGTGCAGCCGCTATTGGAAGGGTTGCTCGCCAATGGCATGCGGCACGGCCTTCGGACCTGCCCATGCCGGCCCGCAGTGGGCACTGTCGAGGCAGACCGCGATATCGTCTGCCCCTGCGTCTACGCCGAGGCTGACGTCGAGGAGTATGGAGCCTGCTACTGCTGGCTTTTTGTCTCAGAGGGGTGGGTTGACGGCACCGTGCCTCGCCGTCGCGTACCTGAACGCCGCCCACCGGAAAAGACCCTCGGTTTGTAGACCGCCAGGCTCCTACACCCACATCGCGCTCTCGAGCCGTGTGCCCCTGATGATGCGAACTAAGCTGCTGCGCTTTGGCGGCATAGGCGTGCTGGTGGCCTCGTCTGTGCTGCTGGGGTTCGCGATCGTGGAAGTCGGGCTACGGTGGAGGTTCGGAAGACCCCTGCCGCTCCAGGACGAAGTGCTTGATCTCACCAAGCTAGGCTTCCGTTATGGCGTACACAGCATCCACAAAGACCCCTTTACAATCAGAATCGTCGGCATTGGTGACTCCTTCGCATTCGGCCCGGTACAGCCTACGTACAACTACCATCACGTCATCGAGCAAGAGCTGCGCGTGAGGCTACGCCGACCAGTGGAGGTGATCAATCTGGGGCGTCCGTCCATCGGTCCTGCGGCAGAACTGACCATTCTGAGGGATCTTGGGCTCCGGTTCCAGCCCGATCTTGTCTTGTGGACATTCTTCGTGGGCAATGATTTCACCGACGATCCCCCGGGGGTAACCTATGACCTTGAGGATATCCTGGGAAGACGTCACTGGGAACATGGTCTCACGACGAGTACGCTGCCATGGTACGACCGTCTGCGTCTGTCGGGTTATGTGCGTTTCTTGCTGGCCTACCAACACCACGTGGAGTTGCCAGGAGAAGACCGCGAGGGCAGAATTACCATGGATGAGATCGCCTTTCAATGGGTGGAGAAACAACGGATGAGGCTTCTGCTCTCGGATGACAGCCTTTCAGAGGCCTATGTCCGGTCGGTGAAACCCAGACTCCAGGCCGCCATCAGACTGTGTGACGACCGTTCGATACCATTCGCTATGGCCATCGCTCCCGATCAGGCCCAAGTCGAGAAGGCGCTGGCAAGAGACGTGCTTCTTCACCTGCGCACGGCCAACGAACTCGATCCCGACGATCAGGACCGGTTCGAGGAGAGCCACCAAAGGGGAGACCTCTCGCCGCTGACCGTGGCCCATGATTCCCTGGCAACCCTGGCCCAGCGAGGCGCCATAGTGGTGGACTTGTACGAACCATTCCGAAGGGAGGGTGCCCAGGGCGGGTTGTACATTGAGCGTCACACCCATTGGAACCGGGCGGGCAATCAGCTCGCCGCCGACGCCCTTGCCGATACCCTGGCCATGATCCTGCGCACGACGGGGCGTGGCCGATGAAAGCCCTGCAATGCCATGGCCCGCATCGAGGGTTTGTGCGTGCCCTTTTCCTCTCGCGCCTCCCACCGGCGGCCTTGATACTGGGACTGGCCTGGTTACCGACACTGACACGCGGGTGCAGCTGCGCTCCAATGCCGCGCCCGCTGGCCGTAGAGCTCGCCCGTCCCACTGATAGCGCTCACGTCGACGGATCGACGAGGCGTGCTCTCGTGACGGTTGAAAGCCCGACGGGCATTGGTTCGGCACGCATTGTAAGGGCAGGCACGTCCTGGCCTGAGACTATCATCCTGGGCCTCTGCTATGCCGATGGCCGACCGTTCTCGCGCCTGGAATCTCTGCGAATCGAGACGGGAGAATGCTCCTGGAGCACCTTCCTCGGAAATGCCGACACCGTGGCATGCACCGGAGGGAGTGATGCGTCTGCCGAGGGCTCGTTGATCTACGTGCCTGTTCGACGGGGAGAACAAGCCCTCTCGGTGGAAATCCCCGCTCAGTCTCTTGGCTCCACATGCGACACGCTCCGCGTGTCGTGGATCGACGTCTACCGTCACTGAGTGGGCCGCGCCCCCGGCGTACGGCTCATCCCCTCAGCGCCGGGGGCGAAGCAAAAGATCCGAGATCCACTCAACGCGCACCTTGGCGAACTGCCATAGGTAGAGCAGAGTCTTCTCACGGCGTCTCACCAGCGGTTCTGAGATCCACGAAAGCGGTATCAATGTGGTCCACCTCAGCACCCCAGTGAGGGCGAACAGGGTCTGCTCAGGCTCGAAGATCCGCCCACCGAACTCCAGGCCTGGCGGGAGCAGAGCACCTGAGAGGAGCATGGTGGTCATCATGGCCAGACCGGTGCATGCGCCGTACACGCCGGAGTAGATCTGCTTCCTATCCTCAGGAGCGATGGAGAGAACGAAATTCATGGCGATGAGCCCGGCACCGGCCCACATGATTCCGGAGGTCACCGCCTCCAGGTAGAGGACTCCGTGGTGTTGCGATGTCACGAAGACCCAGACCAGAGGATTGATGCCCCCCAGTACGATGGCTATGCGCATACACGCCTTGTTGCCCAAACGATCGATCAGAACGCCCCAAGGGCGGAGCACGGCAAGCGAGGCCAGCGTGCTGACCAGACCGTACATCTGTATGTCAACCAACGACATGTGAAGTGTGGTGATCATGAATGGTTGCCAGAAGGGCGAACCGATGCCGACGGTCAGCATCCACCAGCACCCATAGGCAAGCAGCATCCTGAAGTTGCGGTCCCGAAACGGCCCTGCAACAAGCTGGGCGGCCCCGATGCGCTCCAGAGGCTTCTGTCGCTCAGGCTGCGTAACGAGGATTCTCAGCCCGATGAGACCTACCACCGAGGACAAAGCGAAAAGAGCAGCGAAGCAGTACGGCAGGTTGAGCGGGGCAAAGGTCGATGAGGATGCAAAGATCTTCTTCACCACCCCCGTGATTGCTCCTGTCCCGTGTTCAAAGGCATCGATAACGGATCCCAGGAGCACGCCGGTGGCGAGGCCCGCCGCTAAGAGGATCTGCGCCCTCCGCGCAAGAAAGCGTGCCCTGATCTCGCGAGGAATCATGTCGCTGATCCATGCGATCCACGCATTGCCGGCCACCGACTGGAGGGTGGTGCTGAGCAGAAACACCACGAGCACTGCGATAATGGCCAAAGGAGGCTCAAGCACGAGCGGAACCAGCCCATAGAACACGACAAGGACTCTCGCTATCCCCGACAGGGTCACCACGATTCCCTTTCGGGAGGTGACCTTCCGGGTAACCACCGCTCCCAGTGGCTGGAACACCTGGGAGAACTGTCCGATGGCCGCTAGGAGTCCGAACTGAAATGGCGTTGCCCCGAGCATGACCAGGAGTTTGGAGAGGAAGACACTGCCGGGCCACGCGATACTGGCGTGAACCTGCGCGTAGACTCCCTCGACGATGGAGACGTGCATGGTGCGTCGGATGGCCGAGGCAAGACGCGGCTGCCGCAGGGAATCGCGTGATACGGGTGCACTGGGATGAGGAGAATTGCTCTTGAGCAAATGCACCTTCCGGCTCCTGGAACAACGGGCTTCGGGTTGAAGGCATGGAGGAAGCTGCAAAGGTACAACATCGATGTCCTATGTTCCATCTACGCGCAACCCGCTCCCCGGTGTTTCATGCGATCACCGCGTGGTCGAGTGCGTGGGGCCAGAATCCAATGGCCAGGCTGCTCCCATGACACCTTTTCCCGCACTCGGGGTATGAGTGAGAAGTGCCGCTGTGGCAAGGACGGAAGCGCGCCTTCTGCGTGAGTGGGCGGGGACTGCAAAGTCCCCAGTGGAGTGACCCTCTGCGGGCCGGCGCAGGATCGCGCTGCCCGGGTGTGGCGCGCACTCGGCGGAGTCTTCGTTCCTGGAATCCATCGGAGTATGCGAGGGAGGCCACGATGAGATCCAATGTCCTGATAGTTCTCAGTTCGGTGCTGCTGGTGAATGCACGGCTTACAGCGGGGGAATGCGCCGCTGGGGATAGTCTCGTCACCGGCGGCGTATACGCCTTCACCGTTCACGGGGTCGACGGGAGAGATGTTGATCTGGCAGAGTACAAGGGTCACGTTTCGCTTATCGTGAATGTGGCAACCAGATGCGGCTTCACCCCTCAACTCGAGGGCCTCGAACGCCTGTATAAGCGGTATCGGGATGACGGGTTTGTGGTTCTTGGCTTTCCGGCAAACAACTTCATGAACCAGGCTCCGGGGTCCGATGAACAGATTCTCGAGTTCTGCACAAGGGATTTCAGCGTGACGTTCCCTCTATTCTCGAAAATCTCCGTCAAGGGCGATAACCGGCATCCACTTTACGACTATCTCAGCTCCAAGGAAACCAATCCTGAGTTCGGTGGCGAAATCACCTGGAACTTCAACAAATTCCTGATCGATCGCGCCGGCAGGGTCGTGGATCGGTTTGGGAGCGCTACGAACCCTGACAGCCCCTCGGTAGCCCAGGCAATCGAGGCCGCGTTGAAGCGCTGACGGTCGGTCCATTAGGGTACACCCCGCGCCAGGCGCGCCCCAGGATCAGTCTCCCACGCACTACCGAACCTCAACACACCACCCCTGCGGACAGGGTGGCACATTGGCGGCCATGCGTGCCACCAAGGTGCCTGCGACGGGCGATCACGACAGATACGGCGGTTTTCGGAGAGGGAGTAGCCCTTCGCAAGGGTAGCGTCAGAATGTTCGCAGGCGCAGTGGCGCAAGAGGGCTCGGGTAGGTACCTTTCCTGTGCCGTTCTCTCGTGTTCTGTTCCGGCGCTATATTCCGGCACCGGTCGTACGAGGGCCTCCTCCTCCCCGGCGCAAGGAGGGAAGGTAGCAGTACTGTTCGCGTGCCGACGAGCAATGCGGGTGGTGGAGACCCATCGTTCGCAGAATGCAGGGGTAGTCCCGGTAGAGAGCACTGGCTGAAGGTCACAGTGAACGGGGCTTTGGTGTACAGCTCCGCTTGCCTGGCCACCGAATTCTACACACTGGCCTCATCCTCGCGGGAGGTTTGTCATGGAGATGTTCCGCACGATCGTGTGTCCTGTTGATTTCAGCGATGCCTCGTATGCCGCGTTGGAGACGGCTCAAGGCCTGGCCCGGCATTTCGGCGGCGAGCTGATAGTCATACACGTCGTGGAGCCCATACCGCCGGTACCTGTCGATACCGACGGCTCAATGCGGTTTGATGTGTTCCAGTATGAGGACGAGTTGATGACATCGGCCGACAGGCTGCTCCAGGAGACCATGGCAGAGCGCCTGACGGATGATGTGAAGACCCGCCTGGTAGTGGTCGGTGGCGTGCCGTGGGAGGAGGTGGTTCGGGTTGCCGCAGAGGAGAATGCCGGCCTCCTGGTCATCGCAACCCACGGGCGGGCCGGATGGAAGCATCTACTCTTCGGGTCAGTGACCGAAAAGGTAATCCGCGTGGCTCCGTGCCCCGTGCTGGTCATCCGCGCGCCAAAGGATTCGGAGACGCCACCCGAACACGATCAGGCCTCGGGCTGAAACAGATTCGGCGGGCTTTCCCTCCGTTGCAGACCCCACCTGCGGTCACACATTTCGGGATTCGGCCACACGACGGCCCGTGAATGATAGGATCGGGAATGTTTCAGGCGAAGCGCTTCTACCGGAAACTCGAGACGCTGTTTCATGCAATCGACGCCGCCAAGGAGGGGGATCGGCTTCTCGGCACCGTGCTCAACGATGTGGTTGGGGTCTTGGGGGATGAACTGCGCATCTCGCGTGGCGCCATCTATCTCTTGATCGAGGGCTCCTACCAAATGGCGGATTCGGTCCCCCCCGACGGCACGAGGCAGCCCATTGCGGCAAGCCATGAGGGGCTGCACCTCATCTTCCAGCATGGCACCTATATTTTCGAGGCGGATGGCTCGCCCCATCACATCCCGGGATGGTCGGGTGCGGTCTTGGGTCTCGCTCTCGGTCCCGATCGATCCAGCGTCATGCTGTTCGGTCTGGAGGGCGGTTGGGAACGCGAACAGCTTGAGTTTTCGTTCAACACGCTGCGCACCTATATCAATCAGCGTCTCGCCTCCGCCCAGATGCAGCATGACCTATTCGAGGCCCATGACGTCCAGACAAGCCTCTTGCCGAGGACGCCGCCTGCCTTGAAGGGCTTTCGCTCCGCCGCACGTTCGGTTCCCGCGGAGGTGGTCGGCGGCGATTTCTACGATTGGGTACAACTCTCTGGTGAATCCATCCTCCTCGCCGTGGGTGATGCCAGCGGCCACGGGATTCCCGCGGCCTTGCAGGTTCGCGACGTGGTGACGGGTCTGCGAATGGGGGTTGGCATGGAGTTCCGCCTGACAAACATCGCAGCGCGCCTTAACCAGGTTGTGTACGCCAGTGCCCTCTCTACACGGTTCGTCTCAGCCTTCCTTGGTGAACTAGAGACCAATGGCGACCTGCTCTACGTCAACGCCGGACATGTCGCTCCTCTGGTGATTCGCCGACGGGGCGTCGAAGCCTTGTCGTCCACGGGACTCGTTCTTGGCCCGACGCGGGAGGCGCACTACAGGAGGGGCTATACGCGGCTGCGTCCGGGAGACCTACTTGTCCTGTACACCGACGGTATCACCGAACGAGCGGCCTCTGATGACAGCCAGTTCGGCGACGGGTCGTTCCTCCAGCTCCTGAGAGAAGGCCGCTCCGACAACCCAGAACAACTCATAGAGGCTCTGTTCGATGCGGCCGGGGCCTACGGTCACGGACCGTGGAAGGATGACGCCACCCTTGTGCTGGTGCAACGGCTCCCGACGGACGCGGCTGCCGCACGACAGACGGCCATCGTGAGAAAACCCGGACGCCGACTCTGATCTTTCCCGGGTCGCGTCTGACCATCACGCGCATCGCGACGAAACAGGAAAGCCTCGGATGCCACGCGCAAGCGGGGCCACCCTCACCTCTGACCTCGTGAGCCATCCATGGGAAGGAACAGCCGATCAAGGGTTCCAACTGCCGCCTGGTAGTCCTCCGGGGGGTTCGCTTCGAACTCCAGTCGCCCTCCGTTGACAGGGTGCGTAAACGCGAGACGCCATGCATGAAGCGCCGGCCGCTGGATGACGCCCAACAGTAACTGCGCGGCCGCTCGTCTCGCCGGTGCCAGGCCAAGAACCGCAGAACGCCTTCCGCCGTAGTCTCCATCCCCCACCACTGGGTGACCCAACCACGACATGTGCACCCTGATCTGATGAGTGCGGCCTGTATGCAGCGAAACCTCCAGTTCACTCGCCATATCCCAGGAGCGTCGGAGAGCGTACGAGGTAAGTGCGGGCTTCCCTTCAGGAACGACCGCCATCTTCTTGCGGTCCCGGTGGCTTCGGCCAATGGGTCGGTCGATGCTCCCGCGGGCGTCGAGGAGCGTTCCCCAGATTATGGCACGATAGGTGCGCGAGACCTTTCGCGTAGCGATCTGCGTGACCATGTTCAGATATGCAGGCTCCGATCGGGCAACCACCATCAACCCACTGGTGCCCTTGTCCAACCGGTGGACGATGCCGGGACGATCCGGCGCGCCGGGAGCGGCAATCGGGCCGTACCGATGCTGAAGCGCATTCACCAATGTGCCCGCGCGGAGCGGACCGGCGGGATGAACGACCATGCCGGCAGGCTTGTTCAGTACCACGATGTGCCCATCCTCGAACACGACCTCCAGCACAACGGCTTCGGGGACGATATCGCTGCGGGGAGGCTCTGGAACAGAGTAGAGGACTACCTGGCCCGCCCGCACCCTATACCCGGGTTTGTGGTGGCGCCCGTCCACGGTGACGCATTCTCGAAGGATCCAATTCTGCACGGCACAGCGGCTGAGGTCGGGATGTCGCCGGTGAAGAACATGATCAACGCGGACACCAGCCTCGGATTCGCTCACCGTGAACTCCAGGGCGCGCATCGTGACAGTCCTTTGGTCACGCCTCCCGATTTGAGAATCCCGCACTCGAATATGTCGGCCCTCCATGGCATGGATTCATCTTGATAGGCTGGGGGATGTGGGCCAGGTCTGGGTCGCTGTGGGCGCCCATGAGAGCCCGCTGTCAACCGCCAGCGTGTGGCGTGCCCCGCTATGGCCCAACGGATGCGCGGGGGCTAGAGTCGGCCGGTTTTTCACCGGTCTCGCTCTCACGGGCCTCTGCATGCTCGATCAGCAACAGGAGCACGACTCCCACCACCACCACGCTGTCTGCGACATTGAATACCGGCCAGCGATAGCGGGCCAGGCCTATGTCGAGAAAGTCGACCACTTCACCCCAGCGAAGCCGATCGATGAGATTCCCGATGGCGCCACCCAGGATGAGACCCATCATAACCGACCGCCTCCATCCCAGTGGACTCTGCCGAACCAAATAGATCGTGATGGCGACGACGCCGCACACGGTGACCGCAGTGAGAAACCACCCACTCAGGATTCCGAACGAGACGCCGAAGGCAATCCCCGGATTGCGGGTGTGGGTGATCCGCACCACATGGCCGATTACCGGGATGCTGTCATACAACGGCAACCGGGAGTTGACCAGGGCTTTCGTGCCTTGGTCGAGCAGCAACGCCAACCCGGCAGTGATGGCGCCTGGCAGCCAGGGAAGTCTCTTGGTCAGCATTATCGTTTCATGGGTCGCGGGAGACGTCTCTCAAGGGGCTCGATGAGGCCAGGGACCACACATTTCACAGCCCGACGCTGTGGTGGAAGGATGCGAACTCCCATTTCGGCTTCGTGGCGAAGCCCTTGTAGCCCAACGAGCCTGTCGCCACAAAGGCTGTACCGCGGCACTACGTGCTCACCGGGCCTTGCACATCCTCGTAGAACCGTAGAATGCTGAGCTGACGCTCGGCAAGGCTTCGGAGTTTCTCGATGTAATCCAGCCGCCTGCGTTCCAGGTCCTCCGTTTCCCGGCTGAGCTTGGAGACCGCCATCTGCACCACCATTACTCGTTGCCTGGCATCCTGCTCTGCCTTTTCCAACACGAGTTCCGCCTCCTTCTCCGCGGCCTTGCGCATCATCTCGGCGTTCCTCTTTGTCTCCACCAGCGTCTCCTGAAGGGCGCTCTCGACGCGCTGGTACTTGCGAAGCTCCGACTTCAGGCTCTCGTTCTCACGCCGAAGCCCATCAAGCTCTTTCTGCAGGTTGTGGACCCGATGGTCGATCAATTCAAGATAGCTATCGACCTCATCCGGATTGTAGCCGCGCAGGCTCTTACGGAAGCTATGAAGGGACAGTTCAGAAAGTGTTTCCACTGTGTTCTCCCCGTTCTATTCCGTCCGTGGACCAAAGAGGACCGTTCCGATGCGCACCATCGTAGCACCTTCCTCCACGGCCACCGCATAATCTGAGGACATACCCATGGACAAATGACGAATCCCAGGATGCTCCTTGGCAAGACCATCTCGCAGCTCTCGGAGAGCCCGGAAATGGGGCCTCGATTCTTCCGGGGTAGCCAGCGGACCTATCGTCATAAGGCCAACAACCCGAATCCCGGGCAACGGTTCCAGTCTTGACAGAAGCCGTCGGACATCGGCATCACCGATGCCGTGTTTGGCCGGGTCCAGAGCGACATTGACCTGCAGCAGCACATCTACCACGCGGCTGGCGTGAGCCGCGGCGGATGATAGCCGACTCGCCAGTTCCTCGCTGGCCACAGAGTGTATAACGTCAAACATACCAGCCGCCTTGGCCGCCTTGTTTCGCTGCAGATGGCCAACCAGATGAAACCGAGTTTCCGGAGTCAATGCCGCGATCTTGGCGGCAGCCTCCTGCACACGATTCTCACCTATGTCAGTCAGGCCCGCCTCAATAGCCATCCGGACCGCCTCTGCGGGCCAGTTCTTGGTCACGGCCACGACAGTGACGTCCCTGGGGTCGCGATTCACTCTGTGGGCAGCCTGCGCGATGCTCTCACGTACCAAAACGACACGATGATGAAGGTCGCCAAGGGTGACCATGTCAGCCCAAGGCGGGCGTTCGGCCCGTGCAGACAGCCTGCAGTGCGGGAATCCTCACCGGATACGCACCGTTCGATGCACCGCCCGGCCACCCTCGTCATCAATGACCATCAGCATGTAAGTCCCCGCGGGAAGCGTTCCCGGCTGCAGCCACCCTCCACAGGAGGGAAGATGCCATTGTCCGACTACCCGTCCGGCCACGTCGTACAGAGCGGCCTCTCCATTGGAATGGGCTCCTCGGAGCGCTACCCAAAACCCCGTGTGCCACGGATTGGGAGCAGTATCAATGCGAAGCACGGCAGGAGAACGGTCTGCTCCGAGCCCACCATACGCGACCCAGATACACGATCCACTGCTCTCCAAATGGACGGCCGACTCCCGGAACCGGACATTCAACCCGAATGCAGGCCCCGATCCGGTCAGCAACCATCGCGTTGCCTGGCCGGAAACCCCCGCCCCCGAAGCACCCACGGCATACCCGTACATGCCCGCAGGAGTGCCGCAGGCCCCCGCCCCTGCGGCATACCCCGCCGTGTCGGCATCCACGGGATTCAGGCTGCTCAGCACCGCGACGGCCTCTTCCAATTCACCCGGAGGCACCAGGGCCGGTGACGAGCCATCGGCCAACAGTACCGGCGATGCAAGGCCGTCAGCGGCGATAACGTAGACGCCGTCACGGCAGAAGGCAAAGGGCCGTGACGCGCCGGTCAGATCCGAACCGACCACAATGCCCAGCACGCCATTGAGGGGTTCCCCCTCTACCGTCCAGCACGCCGTTGCCGGTTGCCTGAGCACCCAGGCGCCTTCGGGATTCCATGAAACCCAAATGCCGTTGGTCCAGATGACGCCCATCATTTCGTCGAGCGCCTCGTCCGTGGCCGTGCGATACTCAATGGATGTGCCCGCAAGGCGGTAGACGCCATCCCGAGTCCACGCGACGGTGGTGGTCGAATTGGCCACTACGCCCCGCACGCCGCATAAGGATGATCCATCTGAGTGCAAGTACTCCACGGCCGGGGTCGTCAGTTGCCAGGCACTGGAATCGGACCATGCCACTGGCGCACCCAGGCCGGACACCACGCCTCGGATGCCCTTCAAGGACGCTCCATCCACCGTCACACACTGCTCGCATGGACGACCCACACGCCAGACCGCGCTATCCGTCCACGCAATGGCGTACTCCCCTGCCGACACAAGACCTCGGACCCCCGCGAGTGGATCTCCTCCGGGAAGCGACGCCTCCTGCGAAACCGGCGCAAGGTAGTACACACGATCGCCGGACCAGCCGAACGCCGTGGAAGCAACGCCGACTACCGCATACACACCGGGGATTGACTGCCCCGCGGTGTCTCTATACTCCAGAGCGGTGACTCCCGACAGTTGAAAGACCCCTTCACCGGTCCAGCCAAGCACGCTGCCGCTCACCTGCGTTGCTCCCCGGAGACCGACGATCGAGTCACCCGAGGGAAGCCGATACTCCCGGCACTCCTGACCCAGTGCCCACACTGCCTCTGCCGTCCATCCCACGGGGTCTCCGGGCGAGAGGGCGACACCCCGAAGGCCCGCCAAGGGAAGGCCTTCGGGAAGAAGATAAGAGATAGCGGGTGATGTGAGCAGATAGGCAGCAGAGTCAGTCCATGCGATGGTTCCGTTGCGGGCCCTGCACCCGGCCTCTACCCCGCGGATTGCCTCCCCGGATGGGCCAAGAACCTCAACAAGGCCCGGGCCGATTCTCCACACATGATCAGCGTTCCACACGAAGCCCTGCTCTGCACTCACCACGCCTCCGCTGATACCCGCACTCGCACCGGCTGCGCAGAGGATGACAATTGAGAAGAGAACTGTGGCCAATCTGCAGTACATGGTTTGCCTCCGGCTTTGATCCCAACACGGCACTCCTCAGCGTTGGCTCAATATAGCCTCCGACAGCCCCGTCACAAGGGGCTACTACTCAGACCCATCAGGGTTCAGCCTTCAGACAGCGACGCGTACCCGGGCGTGTCACCGTCCGCGTGCTTCATTCCGTGCTCGGGATTCCTGCGGCGATTCCCGCTCAGGAAAGGCGAATCGTCGAGTGCTGAGTGCCGACCGCACGCGTAGCGGGCGCGCTCCACACCGTGCCAGATCACTCAGCCCCGAACCAAGGCCGACCGGACAGTTGCCGTGGCAGGGTCGCGCCGTCGACGGGAGAGAAACTAAAGAAGCCTGGCCTCCCGGTACCATTGTGCCGTTCGTTCCATGCCGGCGTGAACCTGGACCGACGGCGCAAACCCCAAGATTGTTCGGGCCTTGGCGATGGAGAACTCCCTGTTCTTGGTGAAAAAGTCCATGCGCCGCTTGAAGATGGGAGGGGTAAGCCCTAGGAGAGGACACAGTCGCTCGGCCACGGAAGCCGCAGCCATGAACGGCCATACGGGGAGGTGTAGCCGGGGTGCGGCAGCTCCCAGTACGTCGGCAACGGTGGCGGCCCACTCATTCAGGGTCGGCGCATGAGGGCCGGCCAGGATGAAAACCTCACCCGCCGCCTGGGGTAGCCGGCCGCACAGAAGAATGCCCTCGATCAGATCATCTATGTAGGTAAGATGATACCTCGGCGTGCCATCGCCGATCATGAAGAACCGGCCCCGGGCGATGAGCCTGAAGAACTTCAGGAGGCGCCGATCGCCAGGACCGTAGATGCCGGATGGTCTGAAGATGACCAGCTCCATGGATGATGACTGCCGCTGTAAGTACTCCTCGGCGGCACACTTGCTCGCCTGATACGGATCCGTTGGTGCAAAGGGCGAGTCTTCTGCGGCGGCGGCCCCGTGGATTTCCCCGTGAACCCCCACCGTACTGCAGTACACGAAGCGCCGCACGCCGGCATTCCGGGCCGCGGCGTACATATGCTCGGTACCGTGGAGATTGGCGGCCATGTGATCCGCTTCACCGAACCCCGTGTCACGGTACGAGGCAGCGAGGTGATAGACAGTGTCGATGCCCTCTACGGCCCGGGCGCAGGCTGCCGGGTCACGAACATCCCCCGTGGTGATCTCGCTCATGAACCTCGCGGCGGGCGCCCGTCTGAGCATGGCGCGCACCGACTCCCCCTCGCGTACGAGCCGGGCGACCAGGTGGCCCCCGGTGAACCCTCCGGCACCGGTTACAAGTACAGCCACGAGAGAAGAAACCCGGCCGCGAATCTCAACCGAGAATCGCAGCCAGGGTAGGACGAACCCAATCGTCGACCAAAAAGGTGAGCCGGCCAACCAACAGCGAGATGCGTGCCATCACGGTGTAGCCGAAGCTCGCGCCGAAACAGACCATGATAAACCATATGCCGAGCCGGCTGACAGGCCTGAGTATCCCCGTATGAGGCCGGGAGAAGTAGAAATAGACCAACACCGAAAGCACGCCCACCAGCACCAGCAGATTCTGCACACTGGCCAGGGAAAGGGGCAGAAGAGGCAGCATGGTATCCTTCACTTGGGGGAGTACATCCCCGTGCAGCCGTTGCATGAGCTCCACACCGACGAAGTATCCCATGTAGACGGCCAAAGCCCAACGGCCCAGGAACGAGACACGCTGTACATACCGGAGGTAGAGCATGATGCCCAACACGCCGCCGATGACAAGATACCAGTTCCTGCCGGGATCCGCGGCCAGCTTCTGGAAAAGATTGGGTATGATGGTTCGGTGGAGGACGATGCCGATCTCATATCCCAGGGAGAGTCCGACGAAGAGACTCTCTGCGAACCGGTAGAGGGGGTTATCCTTGTAGAGGAAGCTGTAGATCGCCAGCGTGAGAAACGCAGCAACCCAGGCACTAACGAGGTCCAAGTCTTCCTCCCGCGCGGGTGCGCTCACTTCGCGAGAGCACGTAGAAGACATTACCAAGAAGGATGAACACGATGATGATGAGGTGAACTATGGACTGCACATCCATGCCCCTCCTGGCAACCCGAGCCCTGTCTCGCAACTCAGGGTAGGCACTGGCAAGGAGCTCCTCGTACTCGGCCGCCCCCTTCAGCCCACCCAGAAGCCCGATCATCTGGCCGGCCTTCAGATAAGTATAGTACTTGGGCGCGGAGACCGCGGTGGCCCCGACGGCCACCGTCTGCCCAAACTGGGCATTGACGAGGTTTGCCCAATACTCGCCCAGAATGCCGGTTGCCAGGCTTACGGCCACGCCGATCTGCGGATAGCCTCTCACCTCCTGCATGAGAGGAATCTCTTTTAGAGGAATGCCCCGATGATCCCGGGGAAACGCTGCCGAGATATCTTCCGCCATCCTGCGCATCACCGCCTGGGCGCCGTCTTTGTAGCCCAGGTAGACGAAATCGCGGCCCTCTTCAACGGAGAACTCACCAGTCACTCGATCCAGGCTTCCCTGGGCCATGTTGGGCCCACCCAACGGAAACAACGCCAGCACGACCACCCTGACACCACGCGTGAAGCAATGGCGTAGAATCGCATCGGCCATGGGATCTAGCTCAGGAGCCGAGCTGGGGCCGTAGTCGAATGAGAGCATGAGAACATCCTGCGGGCCAAACGACTCAACCCGCTGGAACAGGGCTTCCACGGCGGGGGTGGTCAGGATTGGCAGGCCCATGGGGATGAGGACCGGGAGCAAGGCGCCCACGGCAACCAGGAGATAGACCCAACGCCGGTCAATACCGCCTACCTGTTGTGCATCCGACATCTTACTCTCCCGCCCCACCCATATATGGGCGCTCGATGCCGAGAATGATCCTGATGGCCATGGATGCAGCTCCCAAGGCCGCACCGATGAGGATGCCCCGCTGCGCGGCAAGGTTGGGGACATTCATGATCCACTCGGTCAGTGCGGCGCTGGGCGGGAGCACGAACTTTCCGATGGGCACCCGGCCCAGCATGACGATGACAGCCGAGATCATCAGGATTGCAGCCTCGAGGTTCTTGACCCGGAAGGCCCGGAAGGCCGCCGAGGCAATCATGAAGGCGAGGAGGCTGAACATCGTGGCCTGCAAAGGAGTGAAGACGGTGTCGAAGAGCCAGTTGAAACCGACGGCCCTGCCCTGGGCCGATACAAACGGCTCCACAATGCCTAAAGAAGCCATGACCGCGAATGACGCGACACTCACGATGGAGTTACGCCACCCGATGCTGCGCCGTCCAATCTTCTTGGAATGGTGCTGCAAAAAGCTGACGACGCCCAACGGCAAGGCGAACGCGGTCACGATCATGAGGAGTTCATCCAGCTTCTCGTTGAGCCCCACCACCACTGGAGCGCTAACGAAGAAGGCGACGACGACGAAGGTGCCGGTGAGAAACGCGAGTAGAACCGGTATTTGCCGCTTCAAGGGTTCACTCCTGGGTGAAGAAGTCGGCGAACTCGCCGATTCCGAGAGATGACAAGACCATCCCCACCACGATGAGGACGATCAGCGCCGCCTTGACGAGATCCTGACCTTTGATAGAGCCAAGGATCAGCGGTTCCCGCGATAGGTACGCGCTGGCAGCGTACAGCTCTTCTCCGATGAGCGTGTAGTCACACGCCACCACGAAAAACGGGAGCTGCGCCAGCTCCGCGGTGCCGGCTACCTGGATGGCCCCTGCCGCATTGCCGGCCTCCGCCATAATCAACGATTCGGCGTAGAATGAACCGATGAGGAAGTTGGTGGCAGGCTTTTCCCTGGTCATGAGCCCCTGAATCGCGGCCGTATAGGCGAACTGGTCATACGTTACATAGTTGACCATGTCTTCCTGGAAATAGTCAGGCCGGCCGGCCTTCATGTACGCTTCCTTCACGACCTCACGCGCCGTGGCCAGGACAAGGGGATCCTTGTTCGGCACCTCCAGCTGCGTACCATAGGCGGCTGTTCGTTCTGCAACATACCCAAGGATCGACATGGAGGCCACAGTCTGGATATTGTCCACAGACATGATCCCCGGAATGTAGAGCACCTTGCGGCCCATCTCGGTAGCGCGGCCCACGGCCTCATCAACAGCGTCTAAACCAGCAATCTTCCGGATGAAGAGCGGCGCTCCCTTCTTGGCCAGACCAATGTACGCCAGTATCGCACCAGCAAAGAAGGTGAAGAGTAGCAATGCGTTCAGCCGCTCCTCTCGGAAAAACCTGGAGGGTGTAGCTGTGGTCTCCATGCCGCTCAGGGTGACCAAGGCTATGGCGGAGTCTGCCGAGGCGCCGGCCAGATCCGACATGCAGGGTGTCGCCGACACGCACAGCATCAGCAGGGCCCCGCCGAACAGAACACTTGCCGCCCGCGCCGCCCGATGGACGGCAGAACATCGCCGCGACAACCACGGCACGAAGACCCTGGCTTTATCCCACCACCCAACGGTCATCGAGCCCACACCGTCTACTCCTTCACGACCCACAATTTGATCCGGGTAGTAACATCAGCGTGAAGCCTCAGTTCAACAGCGAAGATGCCCAAGGTATTGATGGGATCATCGAGGACGATCTTCTTCTTGTCAATATCGAATCCCTTTTCCTTGAGAAGGCCGGCAATGTCCGCGGTAGTCACCCGGCCAAAAATCCTATCCTCTTCGCCGACTTTGACTCGGGCGGTCAAGGACACCCGCCGCAACTGATTGGCGAGGTGTTGTGCCTCTCGACGTGAGCGGCTCTCGGCCATCTGGGCCTGCTTGTCGCGCTCCATAAGCTGGTTCCGCGCGGCATCGCTGGCTGGAAGCCCCGTGCCGCGGGGAATCAGGAAGTTGCGGGCGTATCCATCGGCGACCTTGACCACATCGCCGCGTTTGCCCAGCGTAGGCATATCCTGCATCAGAATAAGGTCCATAACCTCTCTCTCCTCTCGCCGTCTCGGCTCAGAAGGGCATCTCGTCGTCCACCGGTTCGTCAAATGCCTCCCGCTCAGGGGGCGGGGGGGCGTACTCGCGATCACCCTCGGCCTTGCTGAGCATCTGCAGTCGTTGTGCGTGAATCTCAATGACACTGTGGCGCTGACCATCGGAGCTCTCCCAGGTCCGAGAATGGAGTCTCCCTTCAACCAACACCGAAGAGCCCTTATGGGCCAGCTCTGCGACGCGCTCCGCAAGCTTCTGCCAGGCGACGATGGTGAAAAAGCTGGTTTCTTCTCGTGATTCGCCGCTGGAGTCCTTATAGTAGCGGTTCACCGCAATGCCAAAGGTCGCGACGGCTACTCCGGAGGGCGTGTACCGCATCTCGGGATCGCGGGTCAACCTCCCGGTGAGCTGCACGAAATTGAGGCTGGGCAGTCTCAGGTCCGCCATGTCATGCTCCTCTCCACCCTACCAGACCCTGGGGGCGTTGGATCTCCATCGGATGTTAGAATGGGAGATCATCCACCAGGTCGTCAACCTGCACGATGCTCTCCTCCTCATCGAGCCCTTCCGAACCGTGGGATTGATCGGTACGCGACTCGTCCATTCGGTTGAGGAACTGGACACGAAACGCTCGGATCTCCACCACAGTTCGCCGGGCACCGCCCTCTGTCTCCCACTGGCGGCTTTGCATCTCTCCCTCGATCAGGACGGCGCTACCCTTCCGGAGGCGTTCACCTACGAGTTCGGCCAGGCGCTGCCAGGCTACGATATTCACATAACACACGTCCTCGCGCCGCTCACCGTCAGGCGAGCGATACCATCGATTCGACGCAATCCGAAAGTTGGCCACGGGCACGCCCGACGCGGTGTACCGCAGTTCAGGATCCCGCGTGAGATTTCCCGCAATAAACACTCTGTTCAACGCGGGCAAGCGGAACTCAGCCATATCGGTGCCCTCCCTATGTCAGAGCTCTTGGTCGGTGGCGGCTGGCCGGCTGATTGGATGGGGGCCGGACTACTGCTCACGCTCAGGTGTCATCCTCGACATTGTCGGCTCGCACGTCGCTGTCGTCAAGTTCGTTCTCATGCTCATCCCGATGGCTGTCGTCGGGTTCTGCCACCGGATGCTCCGCGGCCTCAGCCTGGCCCTGTTCCATAGCGACAGGAGAGATCATGCCTTCAGGCGAGGGAGCTTCCCGAACGATGGTGAGATACCGCAGAACCGATTCCTGCATTCGGTAGTACTGGTCGAGGGCCGCTACCGTCTCACCCTGCGCCTCAAACTCCACCAGGAAGTAGATCCCGTCACGGCGATGCTTGATTGAATACGCGAGCTTGCGCTTTCCCCACTCCTCGATCTTGAGGATTCTCCCGCCTCGTGACTCGATCTGCTCCTTGACCCTGTCCATGTGCTTCTCGAACGCATCTTCGGAAGCCAGGGGGTCGACAACTACCACGGTTTCGTAAAACGCCACGCTATCCTCCTTGTATTCCCCTGCGCCCGCCTTGACCGGGCGCCGCAGCCTCTCTGCCTCAGGCGACCGCCATGGGCGACGGCGGTGTCGAGACGAAGCTCCAATGAGTGTGCCTCACCATCCATGCTCAGCCAGATCGAGACCCCTGGCAGCATCTCTGGACCCAAGACCATGTTTACCGCAACAATGTGTACTTCACTACGAGCCCCGCAAACACAATGGATACCATCGACATGAGCTTCAACAGGATGTTGAGCGAAGGCCCTGAGGTATCCTTGAACGGGTCTCCCACCGTATCGCCCACCACGGCGGCTTTGTGCGCGGGAGACCCCTTTCCACCGTGATGACCTCTTTCAATGAACTTCTTTGCATTGTCCCATGCGCCACCCGAATTGGCCATCATCACCGCCAGCACAAATCCGCTGACCAAAGAACCCGCCAGCAGGCCGATTACCGCCTCGGCCCCCATGGCCACACCCACCACTATGGGGGCCAGTATGGCCACCAACGATGGAGCAATCATCTCCTTCTGCGCACCGGCGGTGGCTATGCTCACGCATCGGGCATAATCCGGTTTCCCTTCGCCAGTCATGATTCCCGCGATCTCACGGAACTGACGGCGCACTTCCGTCACGATGCTCTGAGCGGCCCGCCCCACAGCCCGCATGGTGAGTGAACAGAAGAAGAACGGCATCATGCCCCCGACAAAAAGCCCCGCGATGATCTTGGGGTTCATCAGATGCAGCCCCTTATCGACATCAAGGATCATGCCCATACGCTGCGCGACAATGGAAAGCTGATCACGATACGCCGCGATGAGGGCCAGGGCAGTCAGAGCGGCCGATCCGATGGCGAACCCTTTGCCGGTGGCCGCAGTGGTATTCCCCAAAGCATCCAATGCATCGGTGCGCCGCCGGACCTCCGGCTCCAGATGGCTCATCTCTGCGTTACCGCCGGCATTATCCGCCACCGGGCCATAGGCATCGGTCGCCAATGTGATGCCCAGAGTGGACAGCATACCCACGGCGGCGGCGGCCACACCGTAGAGGCCTGTGTTGATCGTCTGTTCGGGCGACAGCACCACGCCCGCGGCCAGAGCGAGCTTAATGGGAAGGAAGTAGGACAGCAGGATGGCTACTCCCACGACCAACACCGGCAATCCGGTGGACATCATGCCCACGGCGATGCCGCTGATGATCACCGTCGCCGGGCCGGTGACCGACGCGTCAGCAATCGTCCGCGTGGGGCCATAGCGGTCCGACGTGTAGTACTCTGTGCTGAGACCGATGATGACGCCCGCGGCAAGCCCGGTGAGCACAGCCCAGTACACGCCGATATAGTCCATGCCCAGTGATGCCCGAATAAGGAAGTACGCAGCGACGGCGACAAGGCCTGCGCTGACGAACACGCCGCGGCGAAGCGCCGCCAGAAGTGCCCCCTGCTCAGCCTGCTCGCCGGAACGAACGAAGAAGGTGCCGATGATGGAGGCAAGCACGCCGACGGCGGCCATGCTCATGGGAACCGTCACGCCTTTGACGCCCAATCCGGCCGCAGCAGCCAACGCGCCGGTGGCGACGATTGAGCCGACGTATGACTCGTACAAGTCAGCCCCCATTCCCGCGACGTCACCCACATTGTCACCCACATTATCGGCGATGACCGCGGGATTCCTCGGATCATCCTCGGGTATGCCTGCTTCGACCTTGCCGACCAAGTCCGCGCCGACATCAGCGGCCTTGGTGAAGATGCCGCCTCCGACGCGGGCAAACAGCGCCTGCGATGAGGCCCCCATACCGAAGCAGAGCATGGTCGAGGTAATGGCGCCTATCTTGTCTGCGACGCCTCCCGGCAGCGGATGTGAGCCATAATACCAGTCGAGGAAGTAGTACCAGATGGACAGGTCAAGCAGCCCCAGTCCTACGACCGTAAGCCCCATCACGGCTCCGCTGGAGAAGGCAACCCTGAGCCCGGAATTGAGGCTTCGCCGGGCGGCATTGGCGGTTCGGGCACTGGAGTGGGTCGCGACCGTCATGCCGATGAATCCACTGAGCCCGGAGAAGAACCCACCGCTGATGAAGGCGAACGGCACAAAGATGACCACGAGCTCAAGTCTGGCCAGGAGAAGGAGGACGAGGAACATAAAGACAAAGTAAATCGTAACTACCGTATACTGGCGCTTGATGTAGGCGCGAGCGCCCTCGCGAACCGCGGCTGCGATCTCTTTCATGCGGTCCGTGCCCTCATCAAGCTTCATGATCCTCACCGCGAGATAGAAGGCAAAGCCGAGTGCGACGATGGATCCGACCGGCGCCAGCCACAGCAGATCACTGAACATGGTGTCTCCCTTCCACGGTTCTCGATGTTCCTACTCTGGGCCGATACCCGTGCCGGCGGTGCCCCGGCACGACCGAAATAGCGCAAGGCGTCTGTGCCCGATCCTCGGACTCCTTGACAGGTGGCCGCGGTCCCATGGTGCTACGAGAGCCCAGCCCCTCCGGGCGAATCCTCTCCCTCCGGCGCGAGTCGCGCCCTCATGGAATCCAGGGTCATTGCCGAGAACGCGCCCTGTTGAACGCAAGACTCAATCATCTCAGCGGCCTGCCTGCAGGCAAGTACAAAGCCTCTCTGCTCATCCCCCGTAAGCGGCCTCAGCACAAAATCACTGAGATCATCCTCCCCTGTGCGGAAACTGCCGACTCCGATACGAACCCTCACAAACTCATCTGTTCCAACAGCCTCGATGATGGAAGCCAGTCCTTTGTGCCCGCCGGAGGATCCACCCGTCCTCATCCGGATTCGGCCATCCGGCAGTGCGACATCATCGCACACCACCACTAGCCGCTCGGGCGGAAGCCCCGTCGAGGACAAGGCCGAACTGACTGCCCCGCCACTCCTGTTCATCCATCCGAGAGGCTTGACAAGCATCACCGCCGTGGCACCTATCTGTGCCGGTGCGCGGGCCATCATGACGCTATTCTCCCAGAGAGAGACGCCGGCTCGATCCGCGATTTCCTCGATGACCCAGAATCCAAGGTTGTGTCGCGTTGTGTGATACGCCCCGCCGGGGTTTCCCAATCCCACCATGAGCCAGGCAGGCGACGCACACACACGACCCGACATGAGGGCCGGCTACGAGCCTTGGACCGATTCCGTCTCCTCTGTGACCGCCTGTTCGCCCTCCTCCGCGGTCGCCGCAACTGCCTCGATGCGCGGCCTCGCCACACTTGCCACTGCCAGCGTGGGGTCACTGAGGATGGCGCCGTCGGTCCAGGCGATATCGGAGACGTGGAGCGAACTCCCCGCCCGAAGCCCACCGACGTCAAGCACGAGGTGATCCGGTATGTGGTGGGGCAGGCTTTTGATCTTCAGCCGCCACACGTGCTGCTCGAGATGGCCGCTTTCCTCCCGCACGCCGACAGGGATACCCTGAAGTTCCAACGGCACATCGACGACAAGCTCCTGCGTGGCCAAGACGACCTGGAAATCAAGATGAACGGGCCGGCCGGTCACGGGGTCTCGCTGCATCTCTCTCAGCAACGCCACTGACGGCGTGCGTTCGGTACCCACCGACAACTCGACCAACCGCCCCAGCCGCAGGCCCTTGCGGAGGGCTGATCGCAAGGCCTTCTCCTCCAGGGAGACTGACTCAGGATCGGTTTCCTTACCATAGACGATCGCAGGTACAAACCCCTGCCGCCGAAGCTTCCCTGCATTGCCCTTACCCAGCCCGGTCCGCGGCTGTACCTCCAGTGAAATCCTCTCCATGTTCCAACCTTCCATGTGGTGCAGACAGGTACCGCTACCCCAGTATGGCGCGTGCCATCGTTGCGTCGGCCCTGCTGAACGGAAATGACGCGGTGTGGCCGACCGTCGATCTCGTACGAATCCGGTCTCCTATCGACACCCGTGCGACTGAGTGGTGCACAGGGATGCGGCACACCATCGCTCTCATGAGATCGCGCGATGCCAAGTGGCCTTATGGATAGCCGCTCCAAAAAAGGGTACTTGACTGTACCGTCAAGTCTAGAGAACCACGCACGCACCGCGACGAAGTGCGGTGTGACCATGAAAGCCCCCACGCCAGTGAACATCAACCCGTCTTCGTCGGAGTGCCGTGCCCAGTCGTGGCCGACGAAGCGTCAATGAGGGTCAGGCGGAATCGGTCAACGGCTCCCGCTGCGGTGGCGGCGATTGCCTCCAGAAGTTCCCTGTCCCGGTCTCCGAACCGTCGAGGCTGATGCGAGTCGATGTCGAGTTCTCCTACGATGTGTCCGGCCGCCCGTACTGGTACTACGATCTCTGACTTCACCGCGAAACTGCAGGCGAGGTAGTTGCACTCCCGTGCTACATCATACACTACCACCGTGCGGGACTCGGCGGCTGCCTGCCCACAGATACCATGGCCGAAGGGGATGCGGGTGTGCTCGGTTGGTTCGCCCACAAACGGCCCCAGGACCAGCTCCCGCGGATGGAGCGGGTCGACCACATAGAACCCCACCCAGTCATAGCCATCACACTGTGCAGCCAGAATACGGCAGATCTCCAAGAGTTGCTCCACGGCGGAGGAGTTCTCGGAGGCAATCTCATCGATGCTCCGCAAGAGACCCGCGTCATGCCCCATTGTTAACCTCCCGCGCAATGCTTCATGACGGCTCAGCTTTCGGATTCGGTATCGGTAATGGACAGACAATGGTAAAGGACTGAAGGACGCATGTCGTGTGCCCGGTCATCCAAACACGGAGTGCGCAAAGTGGGATCCCTGCCCACCAACGGTGAACTGGGGAACAACAGAGACAAAGAACCCCGGCGCGATGGCAGTATGCGCATGTTCCTTACCACGCAATCCGAATTAGGAAGCCCAACTCTGGGGTACAGGGCACTAGCGCGCAATGACCCTGACCTCGGCAGATGACTCGTTGCCCACCCGGTCGTGCGCCGTGATGCGAATCAGATGCTCCCCACGCTCCAACCCCTTGGTCGCCCTGTGAATCCACGTGATCCCCTCCGGGCACGCTGGTACCGGAACACCATCAATGTGCATCTGGACGGAGGCGGGATCCACACCCGATCCCCGGTCGCGAACCTGCGCACGGATCACTGCCTTGTTCCGATTGATGACGGCGCGGTCGCCGTATAGGAGGCTCACCTCCGGAGCCTCCGGATCGTGCAGAAGCACAAAGGTCCCCAGCCTATCCGTGGATCCCACCATAGCGCGAGAGACCTCATCGCGGGTCGAGGGCACAAAGTGGTAGCCACTCTCGTGATCCCAACGGAACATGCCGACGCCCCGTATGTCTTCGCTGCCATCCGGAAGTGTGATACCGATCACCACAGGCCGCTTCAGCGGTGCATTCTCGGGACTGAACTGGTATCCTATACTAAGAGGTGCCATCGCCGAAGGCGGGTGAAGCACCTGAGCATCCACCTTCACATAGAGGTCGCTGAACACCGCATCGGGACCGGATGAAAGCCACGCGACGCCATCGTCGCTGCTGACCGAAGACTGACCATCCATTGCCAGAGGAGCTACTGGCACAAACAGCTCCGCTCTCCCCGATCCTCCCTCCAGACAATCCACCATGAAGATAATCCGGAACCCAGGGGATGCCTGAGGGAACAGAAGTAAATCCATACTATAGGTCCGTTCGTCGTCTGCCCTCATGACGGCCCGGCTATATCCCAGGCCGCCGGGGGCGACAAAGGCATGGGGAGCCTGGGATAGATCGTGGGAAGAGGTGAGGATGATTCGCACGTAGCCATCCACCAGCTCGTGCGAAGCGTCCACATGCACGATACTGGCATCTGTGCCGGGGTCTCCCCGGAAAAATGGCTTGGAGGCCGCACCCAGTGTATCCTTGGCAAGCACCGACAGCAAAACCCCGGGAGCCGGCCGCCGCACGTGCCAGCGCCGGCCACCCAGCGCGCGGGATTCCAACCCGGCCCAACGCCCACCCTTCTTCTGCGAGAAGGACAGCACGCACGAGCCGGGTTCTTCGTCCCCAATGTCCACCTCAAGAGTATCCTCTGAAACCCAGGTGAGGCCGACGATCTCCGGTGGATGGTTCACCGTCAAAGGAAGAGTGATCGTCGCGCAGTTCCCCGCGATGTCTCCCAGTTGGATCTCAACTGTGTGTGCGCCATAGTCAAGCCCGCCCAGCCCCGCCCTGATGACCCCATCTCCGGGAGAGTTGTCGTGGAAGCTCAAATGATCTCCCGGCAATCGGTACAAACGCTCGCACCTGCCGAAGCCGCGCCGGAGAAGATCAGCATCGTACACCAGATGAAGCAGACGAAATTGGGCCTCCGGGAAGCTGTCGTATTCGCGGCGGAAGATCTCCTCGCCGTCGATGAAGGTCTGCAAGCGGTACAAGCCCACCTGGTCACCGCCATTGTTGATCCGGTCTCTGGCACGAACGGCCACACCGATTTCTCCCCACACCTGCAGACTCCCCAGGGCTTCCCATCTGTCGGAACCGCTCACCTTCCGCACCCTGACCGAGAGTGGCTTTGATCGACCATTGATAGAAGCAGTGGCGGTGAGTGGTGACAGCACCAGCCGGTACACGGTCGGCGCCACTGTATCCGGTACCGCGTACCAGTGGAGCAGGGGATTGATGGCCTCGCCCTCGGGCGAATGCACCTCCATGTGCAGATGAGGCGGGCCCGCGCCCGTCCCTCCCGACCGCCCGACCGCATCTCCCCTGGCGACCCTAACTCGGTGTGGCTCCAAGAAGAAGTCCACCATACAGTGACCGAGTTCATCCTGCATTTCCCTCACGACTGCCTCTACTTGGGGCGCGAATCGCTTCATATGGGCATAGGTCACGATATGGCCATCGTCCAGGCGGAGAGACAGTGTCCTGCCGTAGCCCCGAGGATCGACACGGACGCGCCACACTGAACCCGAACCCACCGCGGTCAGGACATGGCCGGACGTCCCGTAGGTCGAAAGATCGATGCCTGCGTGAAAATGATCGCGACGATACTCGCCAAAGGTGGATGTCACCTTGGTGGGAAACGACAGAGGCCACGGTCGCTCGTCGGCCGTGTGCTGTGGATCCCCACCACCCGAGGAAGAGGCCAGATTCACTGCGAGGAGAAGCCCGATACCGCCGATACCGAGGGATGAGCCTGACGGGACAAGCATCGAAGGGCCTCGCGTCACCGTACGCTATGCACTGGTGTCACGGTGAGCCGGCATGAACGGAACGCTCACTTCCAGCCAGGCTTCAACTCGATCCGCTCCCTTCTGCGCGCTGACGTAATCCGCGGTGCGAGCAGCCACCAGGGCAGCATCGTCGCACAGCAGTGATCCGGTTCCCTTCAGCAGTTCTACTTCCCTGGCATTGCCTGACGTATCGACCAGCACCTTCACCATGACGGCTCCCAGCTTGAGGAGGGAATCCACCGGCGCGATCTCATGGCAGGTAATCGTGTCGATGCGCACCACGTGCGGGAGCACATCAATGGCCCTGCCATACGGGGTGGCTCCCATCCCGAAGGCCAGGGAAGCCCATTGTGCGGGTTCTGTGTCCGGATAGCGTTCGAGGGCTGTCTGAAGAGTGGCCCGGGCCGTGGCGGTATCCCCGAAGGTCTCTGAGGCAATCCACGCCAAGGAAAGAAGCGCCTTGGGCGCTTGCGCAGACGAGGGAAACGAATCTACCACGGTCTGGAACAGAGTCCTGGCGCTCTGCGGGTCAGCTTCCTGCAACCAGGCCCTCTCTGCGAGGAGGTACGTCCACTCCGGGGTACTCAAAGTCCCGGATTCGGGAGGGATCTCGCCCCAGAGCGCGCGCACCGAACGGGCCTGGCGTGAGTGAGAGTACCTCCCCACCAGCTCACGATGCAGGCTGTCGGCCTCAGCAGAATCACCACGGGAATTATACACTGTGGCCGCGGCGTACAGCGCTCTGGGGGCCCACACGCTGTCCGCGTGCTCCGCGCTGGCCAGCAGCAGCAGCGGTAGGGCACTGTCGGGAAGCTGCAGCCGCAGGAGGAACAACTCTGCCAGTTCCATCAGAGCCGACGCCGCGACACCGTCTGAGTCTGCCACGGCTGCCCGGAGACGCTCGACATCTCGCAAGGCCTTGGCCCGGCGCCCGGCATCCTCGACCAGAAGGCGTGGCGTCCCCTGTTTCGACAGATCCTCATACTCGGCCAGAGCACGGGTGAAATCCCGGAGGTCCTTCTCGAGCATAGTCGCCAGCGCCATGCGCGCCCGCTTGGAAACATCTTCCCTCGGATAGGCCTGTATCACGTCACGCCACGCGTCCTCCGCAGCGGAGAAGTCACCCAGAGCCCGCTGGCTGGATCCGACCGCAAGCCCGACCAACGCGAGTTCGGAATCAGCCCGGGCAATCTGCCGCAAGCGGCCAAACGCTTCCAACGCCTCCTCGCCTCTGCCCATGCGGGCCAGGGCCTCGCCCATGAGAAGCCGAGCCTGGAAGCGGAGATTACGGTTGGGGGCGACCCGATCGCCCTCCTGGAACCATCGGAACGCCTGATCGTCGTCTCCTCCGGCAGCCAGGCAACGACCGCGAAGAAGGTGGGCAACACTCAGAATGTCCCGCCGATGTGACCTGGAGAGGAGGGTGTCCAGTCGCGCCAGAGCATCGGCACACGATCCTCGGCTTTCCCCTATTTCAGCGTAGAGCAGGGCTGCACGCTCATGCCATTGGCTCCATGACCCGGCGGCGCCAAGATGTTCCTCGATGACGCTCTCGGCTACCTCGAACTGGCCCAGCTTCGCACGTGCCTGCGCTTCGTGATACATTGAGGCCGCGGCATACTCCGTGGAGGGGAAGAACCGTCTAAGCTCCGCATACTTCTCGGCCGCCGCATTGTGCTGTTCCTTGAGGGCCAGCGCCCGGGCCATGAGAAAGAGCGCGTCATCGGCCAGGCCGCTCCCGGGATGACGGGCAAGGATGACGGCACACTTCTCCAGGCATTGCTCAAGATAGGCCAGCTCCTGCGAACTCGGGGAACTCCCCGGTGCCCTCTGAGCGCGCAGCTCCTCCGCACCGCGGAATGCACGACGGGCATTGTAGTAGGTGTTGAAGCGCACACACGCGACCGACACCAGTGCACTTGCCAGGATCACAGGCGCCGCAAGACGGAGACAGCGATGTGTGCGTGTCACGCTCCAACTATCCCTTGAGGCAACCCAGCGGCTTCACGCGTGCGACCGTGGTGCAGATGCCGGCCCCGGTCACGGCCTCCACCACGGTTGACACATCCTTGTATGCCTCAGGCATCTCTTCCTCCAGGGTACCCCTACCGGTGGCGATGACATACACGCCCTGTCGAGCCAGTTCCTGGGCGATGGATCTGCCCCGAGCCCGCTGCACGGCCTTCTTGCGGCTCAACATGCGGCCGGCCCCGTGACACGCGGACCCAAAAGTCTCCGTCATGGCTTTCTGGGTACCCAGCAAGACATAGGAGTACCGACCCATGTCGCCGGGCACCAAAACTGGCTGGCCGTAGTCTCGGTACCGGGCGGGCACCTCCGCCCGATGTGGCCCAAAGGCTCTGGTTGCACCCTTTCGATGGACACACACTGTCGTCGGCACAGCGTCCACCACGTGCTCCTCCATCTTGGCGATGTTGTGGGCAACCTCATAGACCGTCCAGATCTCTACACGACGTTCGCCGAAGAGCGTGCCGATGGCCGTCCGGCTTCCGTGAGCGAGGAGTTGCCGGTTGGCAAAGGCATAGTTCACTGCCGCGCCCATCGCGCCCACATAGGCCTGCCCTTCAGGGGACTTCACCGGGGCACAGCACAACTGCCGGTCAGGAAGGGCAATGCCGTATTTCGCCGATGCCTTGAGCATGATGTGGATGTAATCATCACACACCTGATACCCAAGCCCTCGCGATCCTGAGTGAATGCACAAGGTCACTGATCCGGGAGTCAGGCCCATGCTCGCCGCCGCGTCGACATCAGCGATTTCGTCCACATAGCCCACCTCCACAAAGTGATTACCCGAACCCAGCGTGCCAAGCTGAGGTCGCCCGCGATCCAACGCCCGCGGGCTCAGTCGGCCGGGATCCGCCCCGGCCATACAACCGCCCTCCTCGATGGCATCAAGATCGTCCGGTTGGCCGTAGCCCGCCTCGATGGCCCACTGAGCGCCCTCCACCAGCACCCGGCGCTCGTCCGCCTTTGACAGCCGCATCGTCGACATTGATCCAACCCCACTGGGGATGACTGCGGCCAAGGCGGTGATGACCTCGCGTATTCGCGGCTCCACTTCCTCGCGGGAGAGATTCGTCCCCATCAGCCGGACGCCGCAGTTGATGTCATACCCCACCCCTCCGGGCGATATCACGCCGGTATCGACGTCAAAGGCTGCAACACCGCCGATGGGAAAACCATAGCCCCAATGGATATCAGGCATGGCGAGGCTTCTACCGACAATACCAGGCAGCGTGGCGACGTTCTGAACCTGCTCGGCCGCCTTGTCACCCACGATCTGGGGCAGAAGCTCCTCGGAAGCGTAGATCAAACCTGGGACCCGCATACTGCCGGTTCTGGGGATCTCCCAGCGATAGGCATCGATGCGATGAAGGTGCATGTACTATCCTTCGGCAGGCGAAGTGGTGGTCACGGTGAATGCCTTGACCCGCCAAGCAAGAGTCTGTGACACCGGGACGTCAAGGGTCGAATTGGTCCGTTCAGGTAAGAACCCGTAGCATCTCCACAGGATCCCATGAAGGTGATCTTCTGGACTCGATCGCACGAAAAACAACTGTCCTACGACGTCACGGACGGCAGGATGGAATGGCCGTCCTTACGGTGCTGGTTGCCATCAGGCCGAACTCAGAGCCCCGAAAGACATGACGGCGCTCGGTGCCCTCACCGGCCGGCTTGAACCCTTGGATCCTATTCCCTCCACCTTGGCCATCTCCGTCTGAAGTGAGTATGGTTCCCCTCTGCTACGGGTAGATCAGCGTCGTTGCGCTGGGCCGCGTGTCATCACATGACCATAAGGATTATCGCATGGGACACTCGAGTTGCGCGAGTGTCAGTCGTCGTATCGACGCGAGGGTCTGGTTGACGAGAGAGCTTCATTGTGCTATTCTGCAGGGGTTAGGCCTTTCCATCGGTTCCGTACACGACGGTGTCGGTGGTCAGGTCCGGGTTTTTGTCGAAGGAGACCCTAAATGCTCGTTCGATTCATCATGGTCGCATTCATGGCTATCGCCATCGTGGCCGCCTGTCAGCCCAAATCCCAGGAACAAGTGCCGCCGACCCCCAGCCCCGCGCTTCAGGTGGCTCCCCGCGTCGCGCCGGATACGGCCGACGTCGCGGCAGATACCGTGGAGGGCATCGCCAGTGATGCTGCTGATGCGGCAGAAGAAGCAGCCAGTGATGCTGCTGATGCGGCAGAGGAAGCAGCCAGTGATGCTGCTGATGCCGTGAAGGAAGCTACCGACTAGCCTACGAGTCGCCCGCGATCCCCTGGGTGGAACCGCTGGTGTGGCGGTTCCACTCATTCATTTCCGCCAGTCCCGACGACCGGGGCCAGGAAATGCCATGCGGTCTGACGTAGAATGGCTGCCTCGCGGCCCAGCTCGACCCCTGCGTTCTCGTTCGCCCTATGGACCCGTGTAGACTATCCGCTGCGACCGTGTACCCCATGGCCCTGATCCCGTGATGACAAACGCCCCGGCAGGCAGTGAGGGAACATACAAGCGCAGCGAAGCGGCCGGCATCCGGCTGGCGGCACGGCCTAGCACACGCCCCGATAGATCATAGATAGCGGCCTCCTGGATACCCGGAGCAGAAATCGTCAACCTCGGGCTGCCAAGCCATGGGCACGGACCCACTACCAGTTCAAGGGTGCGGGTCTGAGGCCACACCGCCGCGTCCAGTGCCAAGGTGTCGCATCCTCCTGACTCGTGGTACCGGGCCATGAACTCCTGCAGGAACAAGTTGGCCACTCGCGGATCGTGGATCACCAGAGTGTTCTCGTCGTTCGATCCTTCCGCGGAGTAGGACCAGTTGTAGCTGCCCGTGATCACTGCCGCATCGTAGGCGCTGTTGTCCGCGTCGATGAGAAGGTACTTGTGATGCATCGAGGGATACGATCCAAGCAGATGTACGTCGGCTGGCGGATTCCACGCATTGCCGCCCACGCCGCTCATGGGCCAGTACCTGCTGCTGCTCGTGGCCTGGCCGGCATCGAAGACGCCCGCGACGCGCACGCCATGATAGTCGCGTGCCGCGTGCAAGGCTTCATCGACTGCTTCATTGGTGAACCCGAAGATGGAAAAGTATAGCCCGCGCGTGGCCTCCCCGATAGCTTCGACCAGATGCGTCACACACCCATCACTGGGACTCATATAGAGCTCCGCCGGGTGTGCGCCGATGAGAAACCGGTGGGGCGTATTGTCTCGTTTGCGGGCCCCGAATCGCGCCTCAGTGGGCTCCGGCAGGGGCCCCGATGATCCCCACATCTCCTCGAACTCGGCCGTGTATGCACCCGCGAGGGCCTGATCTTGAACGAGGACGACGTTCTCCGCGTTGTGATAGAACCCATTGTACGTGACGTTGGCGCTCCCGGTCCACACGAAATCGTCTGCGGCCGATGACCGGTCGGCGAAATCAAACACGAGGAACTTGTTGTGCATGTAGGCTGCGCCGTCGTTGACGCCTGCTGTGTCGGCGAGTACCGGGATACCGGCTGCCATCAATCTGAGCATCTCCGTACCGATGTTCTCCGCCTCAGCGATAACGCGAACTCGTACACCCCGGTTCTTTGCGACTATCAGGGCGTTGGTGATTTCGGACACCGTGAGGTTGTAGAGACAAGCATCTATGGAGAAAGCGGCGCCGTTGATGCGGTCCAGAAGCCGCCGCTCAAGAAGGGCGTCGCCATTGGCCTGTTCCATCGTAGCATACTGATGCTCTACCGATTGTGTGAAGAACGCAGTGATGCCCCCGGTGCAGTCAGGAGCCGACGAGGTGGATGCCGACCACACAGGGCTGCGGTTCTCCCCCTCGGCATTCCAGATCACGGCCTGAAGCCGGTAGATGGTGGCGGGCTCCAGGCCATGGACTAGCAGCGTATGGGATAGGGCCATGGTCGAATCCGTCACGAAGCCGAGATCTCCCGGATTCAGCACACCATAGAGAACGCCGGCCCCGGCGGGAACGTCAGTACTCCACTCGACGGTGAATCCGGTGGGAGTGAAGCTCCCCTCGATGGGGTCGGTGATAAACTGCGGCCCTGCAACGGCCTGGATATCGGAAGAAAATCGCGGCACGAGCTCGTAGGAGTCTACATACGGTAGCGTCAAATCCCACTGGCGCACGACACCCGTGATGTCATAGAGCCCAGTCTGGAGAGAGATCCCCGTGTCGGTGTCGATATGCAGCGTGCAAGATCCAGAAGTGTCGGTGATGATGCCCGAGGCGGCGTCATACCAGGCGAATACCACGCGAACCAGTCGGCTCTCATCTGGCTCGCTGAAGTCGGGGTGGAAGGCGTCGGCGATGGCCGCACAAGTCAGCATACGGGGCTCCGACGGAGAGCCTGCATGACCGGCGATGGCGACATTGCTGGGGACGATTCGAGTGGTTCCGAAGTACTGGTCAATGGTACCATGGACCACCACGGAGTCTCCCAGGACGACCTGGTGGGTGTGATCGCTGCGATAGACCAGAATGCCTCCGGTCGCATCCTCCACGTAGATCTCGGTTCGAATGGCGCTGAACACACCGGTCGGCACCGTCACGATGCCGCCGATCTGAACCTGGGCCCCAACGCCATACGGCTCGGCAGGCAGGCCTTGCGCATCGTTGCGGTGGAGATCGCCGATGGGAACGTGCGCCTCCGTCACGACGACGAGGAGAGCCAGCGTGCCGGCGACGGCGCGGACCGCCATCACGCGACCCAGACCCGATGCGGGGCGAGGCGGGCCAGCCCTTCCAGGCGGGTTCGGGCAATCACCTCCTTGTTCCAGATGAAGACGAATCCACCGATGCCCAGAGGCACCGGGTACCGGCACGTCACCTCGTAGCCAGCGGCGCGGGGCAAAATGAGAATGGCGCCCGGAGGGACGTTAACTCCCACGTCAGCAGCGATCTCGCGTATCCTATGCTCCAGCTCGTGGGGAGGAACTCTCACGGCGTTTTGCACATACCCCGAGACCTTGCTGTCGAAATCCATCGAACGCCACAGAGCGCCACCCACCGAAAACACAAGCGCGATTGCCAAAGCGAGCAGTGCCCATCCGAAAAGCCTTTTCATGGCGTAACCTCCTGGGCCTTGTCGGCCCATGTCACGAATCTCAGATCACCTTCGCGAGGCACTCCCGCCACATGCAGGGCGCCGTCCAAATACGTATCACCCAATGCAAACCAGAGAGATAGTGTGCCTTCAGGGTCTTGCTCGGCAAGCCGTACGGTGAAACGAAGCAGCCGATTCCCTGACTTCATGACCGGGGCGAAATAAAACCGGTGATATCGCCTTGGCACAACCAGCTTCGATGGTACCGTGACGTCCCTAAGAACCCGGCTCGAAGCCTCATCGCGGAGAGTCATCACGATATCTGAGGCAGCCACCGTGCGACCCTCGAACACCAGATCCACAGCCCGCAGGCCCGGATGCGTACAATGAAATGTCTGCCCGACCTCAGCCCCGTGGGACAGCGTCTCCAGAACAATGCGGTCCGCAGAGCACTGGTGCGCATCCATCAGCAGTTCATCGGGCCACTCCGCGGGCCGGTAGTCCCCATGCAGTTGGCAGAGGGATACCACGTTGGATCCAACCAGCGCGATGGGTATCACAACCCCGAGACCAGGCAGGGGAAGCACGCCGATTCCGCGGGCCACGAGCAGGGAGATAACCCCTGCGAACGGGAAGAGGAACCTCCCCTGCACCTGGTGTGATGAAGAAAGAGTCAGCATCCAGCCGAGTACCGCGGCGATGAGCATGGGCCACAGAGACAACCACTGCCGGCCTGCGGCATGCGAACGCGCCATCCATCCCAGGGTGGCCAACACCAGTATCACGAGCCAGACTATCTTCACCGCTGTTGCCGGCTCGATATCCATCCATCCGAAGCGAGCCCAGTATGAAGAGAAAAGGTCAGGGATCGCGGACAGATAGTCCTTGGAGAGCGTGTCAGGCAGCACTGCAATCCGCCCGATGAAGCCTCGCTGATCAACCCAGGCATGCCACCGGTGCAGAAGAACACCGGGTGCGGCCACGGCCGCCACACCCACGACAAACATGCCCAGAGCGCGTCCTGGTCGCCGTGGGCGAGCCGCAACCATGAGCAGAGGCGCACCGGCAAGATAGGGCGCCAGATTGAGCTTGACTCCGAAGCCGAGCACGGCCAAAGCTCCGGCAGCGCAAGCCCAGACACCACCGGCGGCGCCGGCGTGCACCGCCAGTGCGAGAACAAGACTCCCCATCACGAGCGCAAGAGTGTCATTGGTGACGCTGCTAGCGATGAACAACACTTGGGGAGTAAGCAGTGAGAGCCCTGTCGCCAGTATGACCTGGCTTTGCGTTCCCCCCAGCATCCGCGCCGTGAGGAACACGAGCACGCCCGATCCCATGGCGCAGGCAAGCCCGAGCAGCCTGAGCAGTGTCGCATGAAGAGGAGGATCAGAGGGCGCATCCAGCGTGAATCGCCGTGAACGTTCGACACAGCCCACGAACCGGGCAGGGCTGATGCTCCACTCGATGTCAGGGAGACGGCGCACAACCCATGTCGCCAGCCAGTAGTAGAACGGCGGCTGGACGGCCTCGTAGGTGACCACATTGGGAAACACGGGAGCACTGGCTACCGGCGGTGTCCGACCGAATCTCGCCTCATACACGATCCGCGCCATATGACTTGGCTCATCGGGCTTTTCTCCAAACGGGACCACCATCGCGTAGCCCACGCCCAGCCCTAGGGCCGCAGCCACCAGCAGGGTGAGGCCGATCACAGAATGATCCCGGGGAATGCGTCTGGCCACTCTGGTCTCAGGTGTGGGGATGGGAAGGGCGAATCCGGCTCACACACAGAGCATCCAGCCCAAAGAAAGGGGCGAGGGTCAGAATCAGGGGTTGTATCAGGAACGTGCACTCGTGTCCGTGCGCCTCTTCACCGTGTGGCTCGCTCGGCGTTCCAGCCGCCTGCTTCGCATATGCGGCGGCCCGTCGACACACCCGACCACCATTCCATGCACTCATCGTTGCGTTTTCCTACTTCCGTACCTTCGCAAGGACCACAAGCCCGGCCGCAAGAAACACGATATCGGGCAGCCATGCCGCCACAACAGGCGGGAGACTCTGGTGATGGCCCATGGCCTGACATGCCCGGACGCTCCCGAAAAACGCGAAGCTGATGGCAATAGAGATACCAAAACTCAACGCCAGGCCCGAGCGTCGGGGTGTCGAAGCCAACGGCGCGCCGATGAGTACCATGAGGAGATTGGCCAAAGGAAAACTGAATCGGATGTGAAGCTCAACCTGCTGCTTTGCCGTAGGCAGACCCGAGCGACTTAGAGTGCGGATCAGGCGTCTCAGATCGGCAACGCCCAGCTCTTCCGGCTGCCTGGGTTTCCTGAGCAACTCCTCGGGCGAGGCCGAGAGCCCGGTCGATCGAAAGGTGACAAAAGGAGCGACATGCTCCCTGATCGGCGTGAAGACCCGCAGGTACCCGTGGCCCCAGTTCCATGATCCATCCCGGAACTGGGCATTGCCCGCATCCAACCGCCAGGCAACAACCCCATCCTTCTCGGCAACGACGCCCATCCTCTCAGCCACTCCCCGCTCGGGATACAGCACGCCCAGATGATAGATTAGGCCGTCGCTTTGATGCACCAGGCTCCGCTCCGGCTCCGTCCCCAAGGCGGGCCGGTGTTCAATCTCGAATCGTCTAATGCGCCGGGCCCTGGCGTTGGTCTCCGGAAGGAGCCAGCCTCCCCCGAGGACAACCAGAAGGCTCAGCAGTATTCCGATCGCCCACAGGGGGAGCAGAAGCCGGTACAGGCTGACCCCGCTTGTCTTCATGGCAACCAGTTCGTTGTTCCTGGCCAATGATCCAACCGCCAGCATGGATGCAAGTAGCGTGGACATGGGCAGCGTCAGGATTATGATGTAGGGGCAGAGGTTCACATAGTAGAGAACGACGCGGTCAAGGGGTGCATCTCGATCGATGAACGTGTCGATATTGTCGAAGATATCCACCAGGAGGTACACAAAGACGAACCCCGCCAGCGTAATGGCGAGCACCCGCAGGAACTCCCTCCCGATGTATCGGTCGAAGACGGTACTCATGCCGCCGTCAACTGGCCTTCTTCGAGTCGATTGCGGGAAGACGAAGCCTTGGGCGCCACTCCAGCATGACCACACCGACAAGATACAAGCCCACCGAGCCGACGATGGCATTGGCTGCCCACATGGCCACCGCAGGAGAGATGAAGCGTCGATCAGCGAGTTCCTCGCCGCCGATGAGGAATACGTAGTATACCACGAAGAAGATGAGACTCATGCCGAACCCCGTGCCCAGACCGCCGCGCCGCGTGATAACACCTATGGGCGCGCCGATTACCACGAACACCAGGCATGACACCGCGACACTAAACTTCTTCTGGATCTCCACGGCATAGCGACTGACATCCCTCTCCTTGTATTCGATGGTCTGCACTTCGTTCTGCAGCTTCATGGACATCCGAAGTTCGGCTGGGCCTCCCCATGCTGGTTCGGCATGCACCGTTCCCGTCATCGGCCACAGCGGGCCCAGCGTGAAACTCAGGCGACTGTCCACCATATCAGTGATACGGCCGGTAAGCCCGTTGATCTCCTCGCGGAATCCTGCGATACGCTGTCGTATCTCTCGAGTCGTCATCTCCCGGTCGCTCTTGTAGCTGCGCTGCCGCTGCTCTAGCTGCAAATGGAGCCCGGCCAGGTTGAGGCTTGTCGTCTGAAACTGAAGGCGCAGATACCGGTCAGGAGTGGTCGGATCGATCTGGTGCATCTCTCCCTCATAGAGGTGCAGGGTGAGCATGTCCTCATCTGGTCGCGACTCCAGCCGCCCGCGCTGGGCCAGGATGGTGCGGGGGCCTTCGTCCCCCTTGGCATCCTCGTACACCGTCACCCCGTGCAGGAGCCCTGTCTTTTCATCTTCCGAACGAATCAGAATGTGGTAGCCGGGAAAGTCATTGATGAATACCCCTGCCCGTATGTGCACCGCCGGCTTCTTGCGGCTGATGTCTGCGTACAGTGCCGCATACTCATGGTTCACCTGGGGCAGAATGACGTTGTTGAAGTACATCATGGCGGCAGAAAGAAGCCCGGCCGCCACCAGAGCCGGAAAGAGGAGACGCCCCAAGCTGATGCCGCTGGTCTGTACCGCTACTGTCTCATTGTCGGCGCTCAACCTGCCGAACGCCATCAGCGTCGCCACCAAAGTCGACATGGGCACGGTGAGCGCGAAGGTAAACGGCAGCATGAGGAATAGGAGCTTGGCCACGGCCCACAACGGCACGCCGCGCCCCAGCAGCATGTCGAACACCTTGAGGAGGTGGTTCATGATCAAGATGAACGTCAAAACCGTGAGGGCGCCCACAAAGGGCAATGCAAGCTCCTTTAGGACATAGCGGCTGAGAACGCGCATACTTACGGGAGGGTAATGAGGCGATAGGCGCGAGATCCGAGACCTATTGCCTCTGCGTGGAGGAGTTGAACGGTCGGATCGATCTGCCGGTAGCCCCACTCTTGTAGCGGCCTGCCGGTGCGCTCCTTGATGAGATCCAGAGCGGCCTGGTCGATGGCCACCGGATCGCGGGAGGCCAAAAGCCCGATGTCGCCAAAAAGCGGAGGTCCGGGGTCCTCGATGCAGTCACAGTCCTTGGTGATTCGCAGGGCGATGACGACATAGCCGAATCGTGCTTCTCGGCCAAAAACCACCGCCAGCGCATGTTCGGCAATCTTCTGCTGCAGGGCTTGGGACGAGGCCTTCCAGTCAAACCCAACGGCGCCGAACCGGCACACGGCCAAGCACTCCCCGCATCCGATGCAGCGAGCCTGGTCGATGCTCGCCCGTTCTGTCACAGTGATGGCATCCTCCGGGCACCACAGGGCGCATTCTCCGCACGCGGTACAGACCTTCGCTCGGATGAACGGCTTGGACACCGAGTGCATGGCCAGTTTGCCCTTGCGCGCCGCGAGCCCCATGCCCAGGCTCTTGATGACGCCGCCGAATCCCGTGGCGAGGTGGCCGGTGGCATGCGCGATGACGAGAACGCCGTGGGCTCTCCTTGCCATGCCGGCCACCGCGATGGGCGCGGGTCCCACTGCGGGCACGGCGACGGGTTCTTCGTCGGTGCCAAGCAAACCGTCAGCCACCAAGAATGGCGCCCCCGCCCTTTCCACCGAGTACCCGTGCTCGTGGGCGAGGATGGTGTGGTTCACCGCGTCGTCCCTGCGGGACTTGTACAGGACGCAGGTGTCCGTGAAAAACGGGTGCGCCCCCCTGGCATGGGTCTCGCTGGCGCACTCAGCCGCCAGTTCCTGACCCAGAAACTGTCGCTTCCGCGTCTCTCCGATATGCACCTTGATGCCCACCAGGTCTCCATGCCCGAGGCGGGAGAGGATGCCTGACGCGCCAAGCAGAGCTCGCATACGCTCTTGACACCCCTGCGGATCATCGGCAGTCGCGGGGATGAACCATACGTCGCTCACGACGGCACCTCCTTTCCCGGTAAGAGCAACGCAGCATGCCGTGCGCTGTCAAGAACGCCGCGCATTGCCGTCGCCGCCTCGACCGGTATCTTGGTTTGGTTCTCACCGCAGTGTTCGTGGGTGGCTAACGTAGGAGAGAATCATGCGAATGTGGCCCCTTGGCTTGGCAGTGTGCGTGGGCTGCGCCGCGCCGGTCGGCATGACTATGCGCAGCATGATCCCCGTTTTGGAGGAGATGGAAGCGGCGGTCTCCGAAACCGACGACCTGGAGATCGTGAGGCGGGGTTTGCCCAGCGGCATGCTCCTGGTGGAAGGGCTTGTTCGACGGGAGCCGCGCAATGCCCGGGTACGTCTCCTGGCGGCAAAGCTGTATTCTGGCTATGCATTGGCGTTCACGGAGCACGACGATCCATGGGCGAAATCGTTGTATGAGAAGGCCAGAGATCATGGCCTGGCCGGGCTTCGCTACGGGTCAACTCTCCGGGCCGGCACGTTCGCCCAGGCTGAAAACGCCGTCCTCAGGCTAGGCAAGGGTGATGTGCCGCTGCTGTTCTGGACCGCGCAGGCCTGGGCCTCGGTCATCCAGATGGGCCTTGACGACCCGAGGAACCAAGCGGATCTCGCCCGCGTAGAATCCATGATGGAACGGGTGCTGGTCTTGGACGAGCAGTTCTATTATGGAGGAGCGCATCTGTTCAAGGGAGTCCTTCTGGGGGCGAAACCGCCGCCCGCCGGAGGAGACCCGGCGGCGGGCATCGCGGCCATGGAACGCGCGTTCGAGATCTCGGGAGGTCACTCGCTCCTCCCGCTCTATTTCCAGGCGAGCCTGCAGGCTGCAATACCGGGCATGGAAGACGATGCGCGGCGAACCATCAGGAGAATCCTCGGGGACCAAGGGTCTCACCCCTGCGAGTTGAACCTGACCAATGCCATCGCGGCGTTTAAGGCGAAATCTTTACTCCAGATGCTGCAAGAGGAAGAGGAATGACTAGAAACCTATGGATCTTGGCTCTTGTCGCGTTCGCGGCATCGTCGCCGGCGGGCGCCGCCGCGCTAAAGTTCGCGTCCTTGGCCCCGGAGGGGACGAGCTGGATGAAGCAGATGCACCTCCTGGCCGATGAACTGGCCGCGGCCACGGAGCGACGGGTGACCCTCAAGCTGTATCCGGGGGGCGTCGCCGGCGACGAACGCGACGTGCTGCGCAAAATCAGGATGGGCCAACTCCATGGCGCCGGGTTCACGGGCAATGGTCTGGGAGAGATCCTCCCGGCGGCACGGGTCTTTGATGCGCCTTTCCTCTTCCACACCATCGCCGAGTATGACTCGGTGCTGATCACGGTCACTGACACATTGCAGGCGCTGTTCCGTGACAAGGGCTATGAGATGGCCGGGTGGGCCTCCGTGGGATGGGTCCACCTGTTCTCCAAGAATCCCATCGCCACGGTAGACGATCTGAAGAAGGCCCGGGCATGGGTCTGGGAGACGGATCCTCTGGCCTCGGCCCTGTTCGCCAAGATCGGCATCAGCCCTATTCCGCTGCCATTGCCGCAGGTCCTGACCAGCCTGCAGACCGGTGTGGTGGACGCGGCCTACATCTCGCCCTCGGCCGCTGTATCGCTGCAATGGTTCACCAGGGTCAAGTATATGACGGATCTGCCGCTCACCCATTCCACCGGCGCCGTGGTAGTGGCCGACGAATTCCTGCGCAAGCTGTCCCCTGAGGATCGCGCCACGACGCTGCGCCTTTTCCGCCACCACCTGCAGACGCTGGAGCCGATCATCAGGGAGGAGGAACGCCGCTCCCTGGAGGTACTGGCTGCCGAGGGCATTGTCCCGGTCCCGGTCGCCCCTGAAGATGCCGCCGCCTTCTCGGCGGTCGGCGACGAACTTCGCCGCGATTTGGCGGACAAGCTCTACCCCGGCTGGCTTCTGGCCATGGTGGAGGATCGGCTGGCCCAGCTCAGGGCGGCTGAGTGACCCCTGCGGCGAGTCGACGGCTGGCCCGAATCCTGGCCGGGGCCGAAACCGCGTTTCTAGTCTTCTTGGTCTGCCTGCTGCTCATTGTCGGTCTCTTGCAGCTTGTGCTGCGCAATGTCTTTCACACGGGTGTGCTCTGGTTCGAGCCTCTCTCACGCTATCTGGTGCTCTGGATCGCCTTTGCCGGTGCGGTGGCTGCCGCGGGTGAGGATCGCCACATCCGCGTCGATCTCCTTCCCCGGCTTCTCAAGGGACGAGTCGGCGCCATGTTGGGGGCCGTGACGTCCTTGGCCGCGGCCTTCGTGTGTGCGGCACTGGCGAAGTCCGGCATCGTGTTCTTGGCCTCGGAACGAGAGTTCGGCACCGTCGCCTTCCTTGCGGTGCCAACCTGGATCGCTCTGGCCGCCATCCCGGTGGGGTTTGCCCTTACCGGCCTGCGTTTGACAGTGAGCGCTGTCTCCAAGCTAGTCCGGGCTCTGCGGTCATGACCGGCATCCTGGCCCTGCTGGCCCTATTGGGCACTCCGTTGTTCGCGGTTCTGGCGGGGTTTGCGCTCCTGGGATTCCACGGCCAGGAGATCCCGGGCACCGCCGTCATCATCGAGATGGCCCGCATGGCTGGCACCTCGACCCTGACGCCGATTCCCCTGTTCGCTCTGGCGGGGTATGTCATGGCCTCGGGTAGCGGCCCTCAACGCCTGGTAGCCTTCTCCCAGACATTGCTGGGGTGGATGCCGGGCGGCCTGGGCCTGGCATGCCTGGCAGCATCCGCCCTATTCACGGCGCTCACCGGCGCCTCGGGGGTAACCATCATCGCCTTGGGTGGCCTCCTGCTCCCCGCGTTGCTGTCTGCGGGATATCACGAACGGTTCAGCCTGGGGCTGGTCACGACGTCGGGCAGCCTGGGGCTGCTGTTTCCCCCCAGTCTTCCCCTCATCATCTATGCGTTCATCGCAGAAGTGCCGGTCGACGATCTCTTCCGCGCGGGACTTCTCCCGGGTTCACTGCTAGTAGTGGTGCTGGCCTTGTACAGCGGCCTAGTGGCGCGACGCCACGGGGTCACGCGGACACGGTTCAACGTCGCTGCCCTGGCCGGCGCATTCCGGCACGCTGTGGGCGAGCTGGTCTTGCCCGTGGTGGTGATCGCCGGAATCTACGGAGGATTCCTCACGGTACCCGAAGCAGCCGCTTTTGCCGCGGGATACGCCATCCTACTGGCGGTCGTGATCCGGCGTGAGCTGTCGCCCCGGGCGCTGGTCGGCGTCATTCGGGAGAGCATGCTTTTGGTGGGCGGCATTCTGGTCATCCTCTGCGCCGCTTTGGGGCTGACCAGTTACCTGGTGGACATCCAGCTTCCCATGAACATCCTCGCCGCCATGGAAGGCCATGTCACGAGCAAGCTCATGTTCCTGCTTTTGCTCAACCTCCTGCTCTTGGCGGTGGGCTGCCTCATGGACATCTTCTCCGCTCTGGTGGTGGTAGTCCCTTTGGTGCTTCCTTTGGCAATCCAGTTCGGCGTCAACCCCATCCACCTTGGCATCATCTTCCTCACCAATCTGGAGATCGGCTACTCGACGCCTCCCGTGGGCTTAAACCTCTTCGTCTCCAGCTTCCGTTTCCGAAAGCCTGTCGTCTCTCTCTACCTGGCGAGCCTGCCGTTCTTGGCCATCCTTCTGGCAGCCCTCGCCCTCATCACCTACTGGCCCACCTTGTCCCTCGCCCTAGTGAAGGGCTGAGAGGCGCACTGTCGGCTATCAGCTATCAGCTATCGGCTATCGGCTATCAGCCCTGTAGGTTGGGGTAGCCCAGCGTAACCAAACAACCCTTCGCGCTCCACCCCGCATCCGCTTGTACGCTGCTCCTACACCGTCTGTGCACCGCATTCCCCCCCCGTTGTAGGAGCGGCTTCAGCCGCGAATGCAGCCAATGTAGGTTGGGGTACGCATTGGCTAACCCAACCTACGTGAACTTCGCCTCGTTTCTCTAGGGTCTCTGTGGTGAGCTTCTCCCAGGCTTCAGGTCCGACTGCCTACTGCCTACTGCCTCCCGCATCTCACGGTTCAACTAGGA
>JAFGKV010000064.1 GCA_016928395.1 Candidatus Fermentibacterota bacterium
ACATCACGGGTTCGGGGCGGCGACGCAGCTCGGGGCCGGCAGGCGGCAGGCCAGACACGGCGGCGGCGGCCAACTGAGCCAGGGCAGGCTCGGCACATCGACTCTCGGCCTCCCGGCCCGTAGGAGGCGACACTCGTTCCTCGGTCGCTTATGATGGCCGCGTGCTACCTTACGAACGCCCGCTGCGCATTTCGGCCTTGCTGGTCCTGGGCGGGCTACTGGTGTCGGCCAATGGCTGCGGCCCCGGGTGCATGAGCAAGGAGAGAAAGCAGGCGATGCTGACGATGGTTCCCGAGAAACCACGGTTTCTGGCGTTCATGCTTCGATCATATACTGGCAGTCGGCAGCATCTCATCGTGGCCGCGGCCAAGATGCTGCTCGAAAGCAGGATCGGTGGCGACCCCGCGAAACACGAGCTGGATGACTACATCTACATCCTGGAGGCCAAGCAAGGGCTTCCAGGGCACTTCCTCTCCGCGGCCTCGTACTACACCCGAGCATTCATTCAGGAAGCGCTGGCGGCGGCGGCCGAGGTAGAGCGCAGGCTGGAGGATCCCACCAGGCCCGGCGCGCGGGAGACCATCCGCATCGACTTGGTCTGGGTCCAAGGGCTGGAGCTGCACGGCCCTCCCATAACCCTCCCGCACCCCGACTTGATGTCAAACGGCAACTGGGCTCACGCCTGGCGCCAGGTGGTCGGCGGTCACTGGGAGGAGATCTTTGGAAACCCCGAGGCCTGGCGGAAGATCACCGACAAGATCGAATCATCCGAAGACAGACAGAACCAAATCGCCGACGTGACGACGAAACTGATCGAGAGCACCTGGCTACTCCGGAAGAGTGCCTCGGAGAATCAGTGGGGGGAATACGCGCACGACCTGGCGGATGCGCTAGCCGCCTTGGGAGATGCGAGCGCGTCGGCGGGGATCGAACGCGAGCTAGATGCGAAGCATCCCAGGGTTCCCATCGATCCGACGATTGCGCAGGAGATGGACCGCATGGAGCCCGCAGACTGGTCCGAGGCCGCTTCCGCCGAGAATCGTGCAACGGTCAAGCGCTCCCGTGAGGCGATGCAGATTCGAATGGGTGTCAGGTTCGTTCGGGCGTTGCCATTCAAGGTAGCAGCGGGCGCGAAGAACCCCGCGTTGTCCTGGGCCGCGGCGGTCCAGGGCGCGTGTCGCGAGGCGAAGCTGAACCTGGGAATGGTCGTAGTGACAGGAATGGATGAGAAGGAGACACATGCAATCGCCCTGGGCGAACCGGCGTTGGAGATGCCCGCGGGAGTGGAGCTACTCGACGCCAAGACCCTGGACGAACCTGAGTGGAGGAGAGATGAACGCGTCCGCGCCTTCCTACGCACTGGAGAGCTATTCCACTAGGAAGCGCGGCACGATCGTCTTGAAGCGACCCTTCCAGTTCCACCCGGCGTTGCCGGCGTCCTTCACCTTGGAATAGGGGGCGTCGGGAAGCGATTGGTTCGGCTCAGGTCCTTCGATCCTGTCCCCGACATCGAGATCCACGTCCTTCTCCTTGACCTCTATCCTCTCCTTGCCACGCACAAAGTTCAGCAGGCAAATGTGTCCCTTGGCGCCCTTGCGGGTCATCTCGCGAAAGGCCTTGTAGTTGGCGAACCCTTGCTTGCGCGCCGCCTGCCAGCAGGCCTCCTTCTCCGGCATTTCCCAGGCCGTGGGCATCCCGGAGCCGAAGTGCTCCTCCCATAGCTGCTTGCGCAGGTCCCTCACCTTTTCGATGCACGCCTTCTGCTTCTTCAGCATGGGCCAGATCGACGCGCAGATCTCGCTGTCACCATCGCCCATCAAGCCGCGATCGTTGAGGTTGCAGCTACCCAGGATCACGTAACGATCGTCGACGATCATCAGCTTGGTATGCACGTAGATCATGTAGCGCTGGTGCCGAGCCAGCATCTGGTGGCGTATCCATTTCTTGTCCTTGCTGCCGCCCAGCTCCTCGGGGCGCAACCACTGGCTTGGGTGCACCTCGCTCCAGTTGGCGAGGAAGTAGAACGATAGGTATCGCTCCCAACCGTCGCCGAGAGTGCGAATCATGTACTCGATCGTCGCGGCCTCGCACGCACGCAGCTCTTTCATTGGGGCCGAGCCTGGGTCTCCTTCGGGGAAGAGCGGCATGAGGATGTAGACGTGGAAGTCCTTGCCGGCGGCCCTACGTTCCTTGATCTTACGGCCAGTTCAACATCCCAGCGGGCATCGCCACTCGTATGCGGAGCGCTTTGTGAAGACGATCAGGCACGAGGCGTTGAACCATTTCGTGTTCTTCGGGGAACGGCATCTGCGCTACGTCTTGAAGGAATTCATGGCGCACTACCATGCCGAGCGGTTCCATCAGGGGTTGGGTGGGCAGTTGATCGAGAGGCCGGATGGCTCGGCGAACAAGAATGAGGCGAAGGGCAAGGTCGTCTGCCGGTCGCGCCTTGGCGGAATGCTCAACTTCTGCCATCGTGAGGCCGCTTGAGGGTCGACGATGATTTCTCGGACACCACGGGATGGAGAAGGTAGCCAACACGGGTGACGATCGGTCTTCAGCACACGACGGTCGCGCAAGCGGCTTCCTCCATGGCGGCTTATGCCGAGCTCGGCATAGGCCGCGGTTTCCAGAGGTTGTTTCCACTATGCACCCTCGCGAGGGTAACTTCCCCTCCGGGATCAGAATCCGTAGACCGTCACGGGTACCGGACTGCTCTCGGCGTAGATGGTGCCGAGTTGGCCGCGGGAGCCATACCCCCAGCAACGCAGCTCGCCTGTGATGAGCACGGCGCAGCTATGCATGTTGCCAGCGGCGATGGTATTTGCACCGACAACCACATCTGACGAAGGCGGGGCATTTCGTGGAGTATGGGTACCGTCCCCGAGCTGACCATAGGAGTTGTCGCCCCAGCAGCGGATCCCGCCGCTCTCCATCAACGCGCATGTATGCCCTGTTCCCGCGGCAACCGACTTCACTCCAACAAGCAAATCGCTTTCGAGCGGCCTCGACCGGTCCTCTTTCGTACCATCCCCAAGCTGACTAGATGCGCCCCAACAGCGGAGACCACCGCTCGTAGTCACGGCGCAGGTATGGTGGCTGCCTACGGCGATAGACCGGACGTCATTGAGCACGTCGGTTTCCGGTGGGATGGCGCGATCGCTCGTGGTCCCGTCCCCAAGCTGACCAGAGGAGTTGTGTCCCCAGCAGCGAACTCCGCCGCTGGCCATCAATGCGCAAGTGTGTTCACCGCCAACGTCAACAGACCGTACGCCGGAGAGGACATCGAAGTCGGGCGGACTCCATCGGTTGTTGGTCGTGCCGTCTCCGAGCTGTCCATACTCGTTGATCCCCCAACAGCGAAGGCTGCCGGTCTTCATCACGACGCAAGTCTGAGACCGACTGGCGGCAATGGCCTCAACGCCACTCAATAGGTCGGTTTCCAGAGGTTCATCAGTGCCAACGCCGCTGCCGAAGTCGCCCCCCCAGCAACGGACTGCGCCACTTTCCATCAACGCGCAGGTGTGACTATATCCGACAGCAACTGCATTCGCACCAGTGAGCACATCTCCACCAGATGGAGTCAACCGATGCCCTCCTGTGCCATACCCGAGTTTCCCAGCGGTGCGGTCTCCCCAACAGCGCAGACCGCCGGTCGTAAGCACGGCACAGGTGTGGACGGAGCCGGTCGCTACGCTCCTCGCTGCCAGCTTTTCACCGGCAGCATTCATGCCCCCATCAACTGGTCCTGCGCTCCATCCCTGAAACACAAACAGCCGCTGGCTCTGGCCTGATGAGATGAAGGACGTGGGATAGCTCTTCAAGCCCGGCCGATAGACAGAGATCCTGCCGGTCATGGTGGCCTTGTCGAGTTCGTAGATGCCGTAGACCGGTTCGCCGATGGCCTCGGGGTGATTCCCACCCGTGATGGTTGTCTTGATCTGATGGGGCACAACCGTTTCGTCGCAAGTAGCGGTCATGATGAGTACCTCGGGATCCCAACCGGAGCGCGCCACCTCCAGAGCCACTTGCTGGACAGAGATGACCATTGACGCTGGCCCCAACAGGGTCCCGAGGGAATCGACTTCGCTGCCGATCCACGTTCCCTCCCAGTCCTGGCAAGAGCCTTCGGTAGAAGAGCTTCCGCCACCACCAGAGCGACCTCCGTCCGCGTTGGGAGAGCCGCCTCCACACCCAAGAAGTGCCGTGCTTCCAACGAGCAGCACCGCCGCACCAAGAGCCGTTCGCCGAGATAGTCCCATCCGTTTCCTCCTGCTGGTCTTCGATCTCGACCTATCAGATCCGTGCGTTTCTTGGAAGAGCGTCCCGTAGGGACCGGATGGCTCGGTATTGGTATTGGGGTGTGGGCTGCGGCTCGGGTGGGTCGAGTAGCCAGGGGAGGTTACCCTCCCCCAGCTCTCACAGAACCGGACTTGTGGGCCTCACATCCGGCTCTTCGGGACGTTGGC
>JAFGKV010000065.1 GCA_016928395.1 Candidatus Fermentibacterota bacterium
AGGGAATCCCAGGGAATCCCCGCGCGTCGAGGTCATCAACCTGACGCAAAGCTGCAACGAAGCCCTCATTCTCACGATGCTGGGCCGCGGCTCGATGCACGGCTATCAGCTCGCGTTCGAGTGCGAACAGCGCGGCGGTGGTCTCTTCGCATTCAAACACGGCACCCTCTACCCCATCCTCCGCACGCTGGAGCATGACGACCTGATCCAGGGCCTCTGGTCGGTCTTGACGGAACCTTAGAACGGTGCTTTTGGATTCCTTGTGGGTAGGCAGCGCATGGATAGGGCGGAGGAGCCACCTTGGATTCCCTCGTCCGTCGTGAAGCCTGAGCGCCGTCCCGAGGCGAGGACGCGCTGGAGGGACCCGCTTCGTCGGGTCCGGTTCGTCCTGTCACGGTGGACGCGAGGAATCGCGTCCCTCCAGGGAGCATGACATCGGCTGAGAGATGACCTCGCCGCGTCCAAAGAGGCTCCCTATCCTCGGGTGACGCCTGGCCCAGCTCTCCTGGGGGTGACCCACCAGAATCCCGGAAGAGCCTTTGGAACATAATGCCGCCGGATCATCGTTTCCATCGAGAGATTCCAGGTTCGTGAGATGCATTTCATCCTTCTGCACAGCCCACGCTTCGTGTTCCCCAACACCGGGGGGTGCCGACCGGCATACCCTCGGCACCTCAAGCCCCGGCAACTCTCTTCTGCCCGCTCATGCCTTCCAAAGCCGGAGTCTGACTCACTCTGTCATTATCGATCGTGCGTCGTCTTTCCTGTGTCAATCCATCGCACCATCGAAAGGAAGCTAATGCCATCGACGCTCGCACGAGGAATGCAGCACCTTCTATTCAGTGCGTCTGAACACTCAAGTCTGACTACTCATCCTCGATGTCATGACCACATTCAGGGTTGACAATCCAGGTCTCGCTTATTGTATCGTTGATGACCCGTACCTGAGCTGGACGATGCAAGAAGATTGGGAGGAGACATGAGTAATGAACAGGGAGTGATCTTCACCAGACGAGCATCGGGTCTCGTGCGCGAGCTCTCGTGGTTTGATGTATTCGTATTCGTCGTGGCAGGGCCTGCGGCGTCTGGGGTGACGTTCTACTCCGTGTCGACGGCCGCCAACTACCCCGGTGCCAGTCTCACCCTGGCATTCCTGATAGGTTTGGCAGTATTCCTGCCCATAACCTTCCTGGTGGCCATCACTTCGGCAACCATGCCTCGATCGGGAGGTCTGTACATTGTCGTGAGCCGGGTCCTCGGGCCGACGGTGGGATATCTCAGCGCCTGGCTGCTCTTCATCGGGTACGGCATATCCAGCGGCGTACTTGGATACATCGTCGTGGGTCTCATGGGATCAGGCTTCGCCACCGCCGCGCTCAGCAGCAGGATCGTATGGTTGGCCGAGGTCGGCGCGGCCATGCAAACCCGCCACTGGCAGCTCATCGGCGGAGTGCTCTGGGTGGGGCTCTTCTGGCTCATTGCCTACAAGGGAATTCGCAAGGTGAAGAACATGATGCGGGCGATGTTCTTCATCCCTTTGGTCGGCACCATCATCGCGGTGCTCTGGTTCCTGCTCTCCGGAGGCCCCGAGGGAGTCGCAGCCCGATTCGATGCCACGTGGGGCGAGGGGGTGTTCAACGCGATCCAGCAGAAGGCGGCTGAACTCGGGTGGGCCTCGCCGGGGTTCAGTTTTGCCGCGACGATAAACGCCATGATCGTGGTCATCTGGGCATACGCGAGTATCACCATCATCAACTATGCCGGCGGCGAGATCAAGACCCCGAAGACGAGCATGATCAGAGGCTTCTTCCTGGGAACCTCCTTTGTCGGGCTGTTCTATGTGCTCATTGTCTTCAGCGTCTACAAGGCGTTCGGCGAGTTCATCGCCAGCTACGACTTCCTCTTTGACTCACATCCGGAGGCGCTGGCCGCTCTCATGGGAGGGGTGGTTGAACCATCAGTGCCGTTCTACTTCATGGCCATCGCGCCGAATGTATGGTTTGGGCTTCTGGTCGCGATGACCATCGCTCTGTGGTACGCGAACTCGATTCTCCCGGGCTTCCTCGCCAATTCGCGGCTGGCCTTCGCGCTGTCCATGGACAAGTCGTTCCCCAAGGCCCTGTCCGCGGTGAATCGCCGCACCGGCTCGCCGACCAACGCGGTGCACCTGAATGCGGCGTTCTGCCTCGTGGGCGTCTTGATCATGATGCTCTCGGTTGACGTCATCCTGTCGCTGCTGACGATCACGACATTCTTCATCTTCTGGCCCTTCGGACTCAGCGCCATGCTGCTTCCGTACCACAACCGGGAGATCTACGAGCGCTCACCGGTGCAGTGGACTCTATTCGGCGTGCCGGTACTGACAATCCTGGGAGGATTTACCTTTGTGGTCGGGTGGTTCTTCATCTACCTGTCGCTACGGAACTTCACGCCGTCGGTCATGCTCGCACTGATTCTGGTCATGCTGGGAGGTATGGTTCTGTATCTCTGCCAGCAGGCGAAGAACCGGCGCGAGGGGGTGGACGTAAGCCAGATCTACGCCAAGATCCCGCCTGAATAGACGAGGGAACGCCATGGCAAAGCTGTTCTTTTCTGTTGACGTGCATGGCGCCGAAAGCGTGTGGAGAAAGTGGCTCAGAGTGCCGGAACTCTACGGGGTAGAGGCGATGCTGCTCTGTGGCGACCTCACGGGGAAATCGTTGGTCCCACTCATCGACCGTGGGAATGAACGGGTCGAGGCCTTCTACTTCGGAAAGAAGTGGCTCCTGGAGGAGGGACCTGAGCTGGACGCCATGGAGAAGCGAATCCAGGATGCGGGCGCCTATACGCTTCGATGCGATCCGGAGAGAGTCAGTGCGCTCCAGGAAAACCCCCACGAAGTCGAGACTCTCATGCTAGGTATGATAAAGGAACGCATGGTCCGATGGATGGAGATGGTCATCCATTCGGTGAACCTGGCCGCGGTAGACACGGTGGTGATGCCGGGCAATGATGACGATTGGGAGATTGACGACGTCATCAAATCCTTCTCGGATCGTGGTATCCGGTGGTGCCTCGATGATGTGGTCGAGATCCTCGGGGCTCCGATGATCAGCCTTGACTATGTCAATCCGACCCCCTGGGACACGCCGAGGGAGGACAGCGAGAAGGGCCTCTGGAAGAGAATTCGAACCCTCGTGGACAAACTCGATGATCCCTCAGGGGCGATCTTCAACTTCCATGCACCCCCGTACAATACCATGCTCGACCTGGCGCCCGAGCTTGACGCGAGCAAGAAGCCTGTCACCATTGCCGGGCAGGTCAACTTCGTGCACGTGGGCAGCAGCGCCGTGGCGCGGGCATTGGAAGAGTACCAGCCCATGATTGGGCTCCACGGGCATATCCATGAATCGTCCGCCCATGACATGATAGGAAAGACGGTGGTCGTGAACCCCGGTTCGGAATACGGGGAGGGCATTCTGCGCGGCTACGTCGTTGAAATCGAAGGATCCAGGGTGAAGAACCAGTGGAAGGTGGAAGGATGAGACCGGTGACCAGGCTTCCTGCGGAGGCGCATGCCCCCTTCCTGGAAGGGGGCGTGATGCTGACTCCCGAGGTGCTCTCCGAGCAGGAAGAGAAGTTCGTGGGTTTGCTTGAAGGCATTCTGGAAAGAGCATCGGCACATCGGGTTACGCTGCGGGTCATCGGATCCCTGGCGTTCCGGGTACAATGCCCTGACTACAAGTACATGGAATACGAGAACGCGCGGTTCCTTACCGACATAGATTTCGTGGGCTACTCCAGGGATATCGCAGGCATCCAGGACTTGTTCCTGGGCATGAGATGGGAAGAGAACATGACGGTGCTTCGCCTGTTCGGCGACACGCGGCGGGTGTTCTACCATCCCGAGCTTCCGCTTCATTCCGATGTGTTTCTGGATAAGCTCCGGTTCTGCCATGAAATTGACTTCCGTGGGAGGCTCGAGCTCGAGTACCCAACCATACCTTTGGCGGATCTTCTGCTGGAAAAGCTGCAGATCGTGGAGATAAACAAGAAGGATCTGATCGACATCATGGTGCTGCTGCGGCAGTTTCCGGTGGGATTGGCTTTCGATTCCGAATCCAGTATCGACGGCACACGAGTTGCCGCCATTTGTGGCAACGACTGGGGATGGTGGCGCACGACGACGCGCAACATTGAGAAGACGATGCGTTTCGCGTCCGAGTACCTGTCCGCGGACAACGCGACGATTGTCCAGACCAGGCTTGCCACATTGGCCGCCATGGTCGATACGAGCCCAAAGGGATTACGATGGAAGGCACGCGCACTGGTGGGCGAACGCGTGAAATGGTACCGTGAGGTGGAGGAACTCCAGCGGGACTAGCCCGAGGTCTGCTGCTCCAAGCTTTCAACGGCGGGCATGATCTCCTGCCGATCGGTTTCGAGGGTTTCCTTGAACTCCGAGAGCGAAGGAATGACTATCTTCGCTATGTACTTGCTGCTCATCAGGCGAAGCATCGCGGCGTAGTTCACGCGGAATCGTATCGTCCCCCCGATCTGGAGACCATTGGGGTCATCGCCCAGATTCACCACGGTGATGTCACTACTGGCGCCGGCGATCCGATGCCGTGGGTCGACAGGAGTGAGGCCCCCAATCTCCGTATCGAGTTGCCCGACGCTGACCAATGCTCGATACCCTCGCTGACCAGGCGACAGACTCTCGTCGCTCTCGGAATCGAAGGGTGTCATGACTGCCGTTTCGGAGAGAGGCACGAGCCCCTTCTCCTTGATCTCGGCGATCTCCGCATCGAGCAGCACAACGTCGTTGCGCAGCGTCGGTAATGACCCTCCGTTCACAAGGTCTGTGCCAAGGAAGATTGCTTCGCCGATGCGGAAATGGTTGATCGCTCTGGGCAGTTTGCCTTCCAGCAGCAAGGGCAATACTGCCGAGGATCCTGCCGATATCATCGGGAGCTTCCGATGAAACTTCAGTTCGAGCAGCTCACGGTAGAGCGCTAGCTGCGTAAACTGGTCGACATTGGGCACCGCTCCCGCCAGGCATCCCAGGTTCGCGCCAATGCCAAGCACCTCGACGTTCGGCAATTCGAAGACTCGTTCGTAGAACTTCACCAGGCTCCCCGGAAGGATTCCTTCACGAAGATCTCCAAGCTCGATCATGATGATGATCTTGTGAATACGATCCAGCTTCTTGGCTTCGTCGTTCAGCGATCGAATGACCTCGACCTCGCTGTTCAAGCTCACATCGGCGAATCGAGCCACCTTGGCAACCGAGGAGAGGTCCGAGACGCGCACATACCATGACTCGAAATCAGGTACGATCCGGTCAATTGCCTCCAGGTTCTCCAAGCGTGAGTCTCCCATAGAGCGAACCCCCAGCACCTGCAAGGCTCGAAGCGTGTCGGCGTGTCCGCAGAGGACTTTGGTCACGACGGTCCACGTGGCGGGGTGCTGATCCATCCAGCCCTTGATGGTGCCGAGATTGTGCTTCAAGGCATGGAGATCGATGGTGACTCGATTCACTTGGTGTACCTCATCTCGGCATACTTGCTGGTCATGCCCAGCCGCTCATAGAGACGTTTCGCGGGATTGTCGTACTCCACATGGAGTTTGACATCTCCATCAGCTAACTCGAAGGAACGCCGGATCAGCATGCTGCCAATGCCTTCACCCCGGGTCGAAGGATCCACCGCAACCCAGAGCAGCAAATTCTCAGGAATGTATCCCTTCATTCCGGTACGCAACATCACCAGTGCCCCCAGCGGGCGTTCGTCACGTTCGCTGACAAGGATGAACCCAGGTTCACCTGCCTGGGGTGAAAGTGCATCGCCGATACCGCGCCGTATATCCTCGGGGGAATCTTCAAACGGTTTGAGGCTCTCATGCAGAAACACCGCGAGCTGCTCCGGGGTCAACCACGAGGGAAAATCACGGAAGGCGCGCAGCTCATGCAGTGTAATACTCGCTGGCTTCCTTTCATTTGCAGTATCTTGAGCCATTGTCTCTTGCCCTCCATTTTGAATAGTCTACTGTCATACATCGGTACGTTCGACGGGCACGATGTGGGTTCGGTGGCATTCCATGGCGCCGGGAATCTCGATCTGTCGCTGTGTTGCTATGATACTACCATCAAATCCGCTCAGTGTCAAGTCGTCTTTCATCATCTGACGACCACCATGCAAGGCGCAACTCCGGATGTATCGATGCGCATGTGCACAGGATGCGCCCGGAGATCTCCTCACTCTACGACGCTGCGGGGTATGCTCGGAGGAATACGGGTCAGGATCTCATAGTTCACGTAGTTTATCATGTCCGAGAATGAACTGACGGTGATCCGCGCTCGCTTCTGGCTGCCGATGATGACGACCTCGTCGCCCCTATGAACCCCTGGGCAATCGGTCACGTCAATCATCATCATGTTCATGCTGACGTATCCCACGACGGGCGCTCTCCTACCATGAACCAAGACGTAGCCGAGATTGCTCAGACTCCTGGGGAACCCATGTGAGTAGCCCACGGGTACCGCGGCCAGGGTCAAGTCACGCATCGCCTGGAACGCGTTGCCGTAGCCAACGAAGTCTCCGCGCCTCGCCTGCTTCAGACCCATGATCCTGCTGCTCCAGCGCAAGACGCCCTTCAGGACTGTGCGCGTAGTGTCTCCCTTGGCTTCGGCGCTGCGAATGAGGTAGCGCATTCGGCTTTCCTGATTCGGCCAGTAGCCGTATTGAGCGATTCCTATTCGGACCATGTCCAGTTTCGAGTCAGGATAGTTGAAGGCTGCCGCCGATCCAGCAGCGTGCGCGAGTCGAGGAACGAGGCCTCGTTTCGCCAGCGCGATCCGGCTCTCTGAGAAGACGTGCAGTTGATTCCTGATTCGGTAGTCGTTGGCAATGCTCTCGGCCCCGGCCAGATGGGTGCAGACGCCGTCCACGCAGAGTCGATCGGGGTGGGCAAGAATGAGTTCGAGAGCGTCACCGAGGGCTGCGTCTTCGAACCCCGTACGGTTCATCCCCGTCTCGATCTCCAGATGAATCCGGGCCACGCCGCCCACCTTCCCCGCGGCCTGCAGGGCTCCCTCCAGGCGCGGGAGATCGAAGACATAGAACGCAATGCCGCGTTCCACCGCCCACTCCAGTTGGGTATCGTCAATGTAGCCGAGAATCAGCAGATCAGTTCCTAAACGCCGCACCCGGTCGGCGGCATAGGCCTCCTCGGCGCTGAATACCGAGAAGTGCCGCACACCACACTCCTCCGCCATAGGAACAAAGACCTCTATCCCGTGACCGTACGCATTCCCCTTGATCACGGAAGAGAACAAGGTCTCGGGGCCGATGATGCTGCGTAGGAATCGCAGATTCTGCCTGTATGCTGAACGGCTTATCTCCACTTTCGATGAATGCTCCATCATGTACCCCATCTTGCCTCCTGGACCAAAGGACCTGACCAGGCTGCACGGCTCCTGACACGCATCATGACCTCTCAACCCGCGCATCGTCCTGAGTATCCATCCCGCCCGCCGCGAGGGCAATCCCGTGCAGGAGACGAATCCCGGGTGTGAGAAGCGTATCCGGGAACTCGTAGAAAGGGTGGTGGAGTGCCGGGTGCTCGGCGCCAGCTCCCAAGCCAAACAGGGCGCCGCGATAGTGCGACGTGAAATGGCCAAAATCCTCGGACCATGCAAAAGGGTGATCGAGGAAACGATTCTTCAATCCCACGGCATCGGCAACCGATCGCAGGAGCTTGACTGCGTCAGGGCTGTTCACCGTGGCGGGAAAGGGCTCACGGATTTCGATTCGAGCGGTCAGCCCGTGCGCCCGGCCGATCTCACTACCCAACCGGCGGCAGTGTGCTTCGAGTTCATCCAAAACGCGGTCGGTGTGCGCGCGCATCGTTGCCATGACCACGCCTTCCCCTGGGGTTGTCCCGAAAGCGACCTCTCCCACGCGAACATGGATCACGGTCACCTTGGCGGCTTCGTGAAGAGGGATTCGGTCTTGCGGCAAGGAACTCAACGCTGCGATCACGGCTCCCACGGCCAAGGCCGGGCTCTGACCTCGTTCGGGTTCGGCCGCATGGGCAGTGGCGCCGGTCAGGTGAATGGCTATGCCTCTGGATCCACTGGCAAAAGGCCCACTGCGGAGGAGCACCTCGCCGAGGGGGTATCCCGGAAGATTGTGGAGCGCAAACACCCAGTCGGGATGGAATCCTGCAAATCGGGCGTCATCGAGCACCATGGATGCGCCCTCGCCGGTCTCTTCGGCGGGTTGGAACAACAAGACGACGCGCCCATTCGCACGGCGGCGCCAGGCCAGTTCCTGCGCAACGCCGCACAGGATGGCCATATGACCGTCGTGACCACACTTGTGCGACACGCCCGGTGTCGCAGATGGGTGAGGGCAGGAGCTTTGCTCCGCGATGGGGAGCGCATCCAACTCGCACCGCAGCAGTACCGTCGGGCCGGAGGCAGTTCCCTCATAGACTGCCAGGACCCCGTATCCCCCGATGCGCGTGAGCAGCCCGTCCGGTCGTGCGACACGCAGGAACTCCTCGATCAGCCCGGCGGTAGTGACTTCCCCGCGGGAAAGCTCGGCTGCCTGATGCAACCTATGACGCAACGCGGTCAGAGACCTGCGATCGTGATCAGTGGATTGAGATACCGAATGCAACGCGTCAGCCTTTCTGGTGAGACAGTACGAGAGCGGGATCCGTTGCGCACGCGATCACGCTCTCCCCTCTCTGGGATCTCCATCCATAGTTCCCTGGCCTTGGCCAGGCTCTTCCCATGAACGCATCCTGTCCTTACTAGCTGCTCGTCTGTCGTGTCAAGGAAAACCAGACCCTGTTCGATGGTCTTTCTAACCTGAAACTTCACGCAACCGACATCCCAGAATCCAAGCGATGCCGGGGTACCCCCAGCATTCAGTGGTGCGGGACCAAGCTCCGCGCACACCCTCACCGCCGAGCGGCGGTGAGGCGTTCCCAAGCACGCATGGGAACGAGTCGGCGGAAACAGGAGCACGAATCTTATCGCCCGGCTTGGCCCCGCACCCAACGCTCTGGGGGCTGTGGCGTGAACGGGCGATCCAGAACTCGGTCTGGATTGCCCGAACGAGCCGGGCAATGACGGGGGCAGGGGCGGAAGTCTCCCCATGTATGAGCGGGGCAATGCCCGGGTGTCGACGCCGGCATGAAATGTCCTGAACTCGCCGGTGAGGGCGTTCCCTCGGAATGCCCGCGATCTCTTCCGGCAAATGGATCCCGGCACGCTGTGGAGTGCGCAGGCTTGCCTGCGCACTGGATGGCGGGAGCGCTCCGAGAGTGTGGGGGGATGAGCAGCTTCCCATTTTGGCACGGGGGGATTGAGGGGGATGTGCACAGCGGGAGCCCAGCTCCCGCAGGCGAACGCCCCAGCATCCGGCTGGTGCTGGATCACGGCCGCACCCAGTGGTACGGGGGGCAACCGGCGGCACGCCGCAGCACTCCTTGCATGGCTAACGAAGTGGCGAGAAAGGCACGGCGCGCAGAATGCATCGCCGCAAGATGCTGGACCTTGCCCCTACACGCCCATGTGCGGCAGCGAGAGGGGGAGAACCGACGCTTCGACAGGGAAGAAGAGGTCCCTTTGGGATTGGCCGAAGAAGAGCCATTTCGAAACGGCGTTGACACCCGGGCCGCAACTTGCTTCCCAACACCGTGTGTGGCCATCCGATCGAAAAGGCTATCGCGATCACAACAGGGGCTCACCGCTACACTCCGATGTCGATAGCGATCCCGCCTCCCTCCCCGCCGAGGGCGGGAGAGATCACCCCCAACATCTGATGGCTACACCCCGGTTTCTTCCGCCTCCAGCCCAGGAGGAACGGGGATCACTGGACCCGCAGAGGAGTCATGCTGCAGCAACCTAATTGACCGCCAGTTCCCGCCTTCGAAGCGCCGGCTCATGGTGACTCCGAGGACGATGATGTACACGGCGGAGGCGATCCACGGCCCGATGGACGTGAGCCCAGGCAGAAACCGGATCATGCCCAACCCGCCAGCGACGATGAATACCCAGCTGTAGATCATTGTGACGATGCCCGGCCAGCGAGTGTCACCGGCTCCCCGCAGCGCGCCCGTGTAGATGATGCCCACCGCGTCAGCCATTTGGAACACCGCGGCGCACACGAGCAGCGATCCCCCAATGCGTGCAATCTCCGTCGCACGCTCAGGACTGACATTGCCCCCTATGAACGCACCGATCAAAGAGTGACGAAACACAACGAAACCGATTCCGCATGCCGTCATGTACCCCACAGCTAGGTACAGGCCGAGCCTGGCCCGTAACACTGCGGTGTCAGGCTGCCCGGCGCCGATGTACTTGCCCACCAGGCTCGTCACCGCCACGGAGAACCCGACCGCGGGCATGAATGAGAGATGCATGTAGCTCAGCGCGATCCAACCCGCAGTCATGTGATCCGGCCCGAACCTGCCCACCAGCACCGTCATGAAGATCGACCAGCAGACCAACTCATTCCCGTACTGCACCGCGGGAGGCCACCCGATGCTCAGGAGCCCACGGATCGGCTTGACGGCTGGCCGCCATGCGGAACGGGATCGCAACTCCCGGTTCATGGCGGGGCCAAGGAACACGCACGCGGGAATGAGTAACTCGACCGCGGTCCCGACGACCGTACCCACGGCCGCGCCTGCAACTCCGAGGGCAGGAACGCCTGGAATCCCCGGCAGGCCCATCTTCGGCATCCCTTCGCTACCGAAGATGAGCGCGTAGTTCGCGAAGCCGTTGGCGATGTTGCCAAGCACGGCACTGACCGTAATGATCTTGGGCCTGTGGATGCCGAAGAAGAACTGGTGGAGCGCGCGGCTCATGAGGGTGAGCAGGGAACCGAGAAGCAGGATCTGACCATACACGGTCTCCATGCGGATGAGCCGAGCATACTCGGCGCCCTGCTGGGGGCCATGGATACGGCCGAAGATGCCCGGAAGCACCAGCGCCATGGGCAACAGAACAACTGCCCATACTGCTGCGCTCAACCAGACGGCGTTCCAGGCATACTTGGGACCTTCGCCGGCCCTCCCCGCGCCGTAGTTCTGGCTTACGTAGGTATTCACCACTGAAACGAAGCCCATGAACGCGGCGATGGGCGTGAAGGCCCAGATGCCGCCGTTCCCCTGTGCCGCGACCTCCAGAGGGCCAACCTGCCCGACCATGAGCTTGTCGACGAACTGCATGACGGTGTGGCTGGTCATGGTGATTACGGTTGGCCACGCGATCGACCAGACCTCGGCCAGCGGCCTCTGGCGGTGTGCACCGTTCTTCGAGTTCGCAGCCAGATGATCTATCATGGCAGTATCGCCTTCGCGCGGCGTTCTCACCGCCTTGGTGAAGTGGGAGGTTGGGAAAGGAGGGAGAATGAACGAGACGGCCCAAGGTAGCACACCGCCTCCCCCGGGCTCAACGATATCTTTGGTGGAAAGAGAAGTCCTCAAACTGGCCGAGGCAAGGGATCCTACTGTCGAGCACGGGCGCTCCCTCAAAGCGCCCGTGCTCGATTCGTGGTGCCTTCCGCCGGTTTGGCGGCGCGGGCACCTTGAATGTGGGTGTTCACTGCGCACCACTCGGCCCCTCTTGTGCACAACCGTTGCACCCCTGTTGTCTCGTTCCCGCGGAACCAAGACTACTACGTCGCATGAAGTGAATTCCTCGGAGTCGCTTGACGGGTTGGGAAGGGCAATGCTTGTTCGTGATCATCGCCTTCGCCTTGGAACCCGGGAGGTGCATTCGAACAGCCTCTCGCGGCACCAGCAAGATGTTTCCCGAAGGCAGGCCTTCGCTTCCCGCGGTTTCTTCAAGGGTTGCACCAGATGTTCTTCACCATTCCCCACACGTATGAGACCGTGGACTTCAAGGAACTGTTCTCCGCATCAGGTTCTGCGCGTTGGGAGGAAGTGTGGCGAAACACCGATGTGCTTGCGATCTATGGGAATTCGGTGCTTCCATGGTGGAGAAAACGTCGCCATCCCGAGCGCTATGCCTCGGGTCACTTCCAGGATGATGACGAGCTGTTTGCTATGGGCGCCTGGCTCCAGACCAGGGGGATCTCGCTCTGCATCGCTGCCGGGGGCATCAAGGAGTGGAGCCTCGACGCGGTGAGTGCCCGGACGAGGACAGAAGATATGGTCAACCGGTTGGTTCGAAATGGCTGCCACCCCGCTTCCATTCGAATCGATGAATCTCTCTACGCCGGCTTGAAGCACGGCCAGACGCTCGACGGTGTGGTTGAGACGGTTGCTCGGAACTACTGCCTGCCGTTGGGCAACGCATTCAATGACCTGAAGATCGGCGTAGTTGAGCCGTGGCCGGCGTGCACCGCCGCCCGTATCGAGTCATACGTGGTGCAACTGGCGAGACGAGGCACTCCGCCCGCCTTCGTCCATATCGACATCAACTACCCGCGGGTGGGTGTGATAGGCAGCGTCCCGGAGCTGGTTGAGGCACTTGAGACCATCTCACGACTAGGCATCCCCATCGGCATCATCGCCTGGTCCAGCAACTTCCACACACGCCCGACCACCAGCGCCGAGTACTGCTGGAACACCTTGGACTTCGCGGGCTGGATGCACGGTTACTTCGACCGGTTCTGCGATCACCACATTGTGCAGAGCTGGCAGCCCTACCCCACCCACTGCCTACCGGAAGACGGCGACGATACGTTCATGTGGCTGGTCCGTGAGTACGGCAGGCTCCATGTGAGGGATTGGCAACAGATGCCCACGGGCCCGATTGTCTGAGAGGCGAGACTGCGCCGTTTGCCGCCCCTCTCCTCACTCCTCACTCCTATCTCCTCACTCTTCGTTCCCTTTTAGTTCTTTGCGTCTTTGCGTGAGACATGCCGCCTTCTCTGTGCCCTCTGTGGTGAGCTTCGCCCCATCGCGCTCTTGGCGCCTCCGCGCGAGACTCTCATGTCGGATTTGCCGTCTGACTACCGACTCCTCCCCCACCCCCTCGAACCAGGCCTACAGCCCCTACCGGCCACTATTCTAAACATAGAATAGTCCGCGGCGTGATCGGGAGCGCTGTCAGCGACCTTCGCTGGAGGCCGAATGGCTCTTCAGCCCTGGCCGTTTCCTTCAGTTTCAGTTCGGTCTTCTTGGCCCTTCCAGCCCGAGCTGATCCCCGCTACTCCAACCCCGTTGCGTCGGTCGCCGCGGCCGGCTGGATATCGCAGCTCAGGCGCGCGGTGTGTCCGCGGCGCCTGCAGTCGATGGTTGGCTTCCTCGTGTCAGCTTCATCCGCACCACCATGACCGGTGGAATCTCCGGCATGTCGTCCCACCGGACACCCGCCCTTCGTCTATCAGGCTCCGGAAGCCCGGGCTCCTCGATCCCATCCACGACAAATCCCGCCTCAAAACACGACTGAAGGAGCACGTGAATCGGCCGGTGGTAGCAGTACTGCGCTTTCGGTTGTCCGACAATCCCCTCTGCCTTCTTCGCGAAAGAAGTCAGATACGATGATACCTTGACTCCGGTACGGATGACGTGGCGCCCCGCTTCTTCCTCATACATCTCGGCAAAGCGTTGAATTGCCGCGGAATGGAAGCACGGATGCGTGACAGAAAAGACAAACACACCGCCGGGCTTCAACATCCGCGTCAAAGCGAAGAAAAGCGGGATGATCTCCGGCATATCCATCAACGCCATCGTGCACACAGCTTTGCCGAATCGGCCGACGCCCAACGACAGGAGAGCATCCGTCTTGGCCGCATCGAGCACGTGGTATTCGACCGCATCATCCTTGCGGGTTCGCTCTCGAGCACGCTGGATGAACTGGGCACTGTGGTCGAACGCCACAACACGCGCCCCAAGTTCAGCCATGCGTCGAGCAAAGCGACCGGCACCGCAGGCGACGTCCAAAATGACATCCCCTGCGGCGACACAAAGAAGCCGCTCCGAGGCTGGTTCGATCAGCAGTGTCTGGAAATCATTCCCGTCACCAATGCGATCGTCCCACCAGTGAGCGTTCGCATCCCATATCCGGCGATTCTCGTCGGTATGCTCAGGGAATTCCGATTTGCGTCGTTCGGTATTCATGTCTTCAAACCAACTACCTTTATACAGGTCCGCACAAATCCACACCAGAAACGCCCCACACGTTTGATTTGCGGCAGAACACACAGGCTGCTCAGCGACGGAGGCTGCGGATCCATGGCCAAGCGCCGAGAATCGACGCGGCAAGCGGCATTGGAGACATGCGATCTACTGCTGTCCATTATGGCCACTGGGGCAGGTCTCTCTCGGAAGAGGACAAACCGAAGGAAGACCCTCGACTCCAGCGTGTCAAGGAATCGAATCCCCGGTCAATGCAGGGAGTGCAGTCGGAGGATGGTGTCAGCGTGCTCTGCAGGGCGATGAAGCCTTCTCTTGGCGGCTCCTTCGCTCGGTAAGTTGGCATTTTACCTATGTCCCTAGACCCGTTGGGATACACCCGGGGCTCCTCATCAATCTTCCAGAGCCACTCCAAACCTACGAAGAGCCCAGCCTGAAGCATCTGCGCGAGATCCCACTGGTAGTCCAGGCACTTCTGCCCGAACCCAAGCGCATCGGACCAGCAGCAGAGGGTGCGAGCTATGTCGCGCACCTCAAGCCGGGGCGACTCAAGGGTGCCACCGGCTTACCCGGCATGCGCCTGCATGTCTTTCCTCTTCACGTGGTTATTCCACTGCGATTGTCTAACGTCTAAACGATAACCTGCGAGCGAAGCGAGTCAGGTTGATCCGTTTGTTGGGCGCACGACTACGACTCCAAGCCCTCTACTCTCTGGATGATGCGCCATGCCAGCAGCGTAGCCCAGCGTGATGGTTCTCGCTTCTGCCCGAATTCCCAGTCTTTCCACGGTGTCCACACCGACTCTGGGGTGAAGCGGCCGAGCTCGTCCGCCTTGTCGACGAGAACCCCGAGCATCTCGCGCAGACGCGGGTCGTCCGTCACCCACGGGAACCGTGAGAGCACGTCAAGCACATGCAAAAGGTCGTACCAAATCAGGGGCGCCTTCACCTTCCGGAAGTCCGTGCCCATGTAGAACATGTACGGGTGACGCTCCCTGCTCTTGCTCCACAGGCCCAAGAGTGTCTCTGTGCCGACTCTGGATTCCGGGCCGTCAAGAAGGTCGTCGAACTGAGACAGTGCTTTCAACATCGCAAGGTTGGCGAACGGGCAAGGGTCGTCCTTTCGCCCTGGACCCCGAAAGCTGCCCAACTCCCTTGAGACAGCGCATGGCCAGCCGTTCTCTCGAATCAGGCCGCGCAGATGGTCGATTGCTCTCCGGACCGACTGATCCTGGCTTAAGCCCATCTTCGCAAGTGCGTAGACGATGAGTGGCGAATCGCACAGCGCCCACGCCCACGTATCGACGCCGGTACCACCGTAGTGTGGCGCGACATTGATGGGGAGTTGACACGGCCCTTCGTCCGACTGGTGCTCGAGTATCCGGGGGATGACACGCCTGATAGCTTCATCACTCGCCTCGAGTCCGAGATCCGCGACGAAGGTCAGCTTGTGGAACGGCTGGCTCGCGCTCTTGTGGCTAGCGATGACTGTCCCAGGCCATCCCGCAAGGTCTTTGAGAAGTCCCATCACTCGAGGGTCTGCGAGCATCGCCTCGCGAGCCGTGCGTGCGGGGGAATCTTCAGAGGACTGCCCGAGCAGGTCCAGGCGCGTTCGATACTCAACGAACGGCTCACCATCGAGTAGCCAATCGACAGGCGGTCTCATCTCCACCTCCTCCAGTACGACGTCCTTGCGCCCAACGCTGGCAATGACGCGCAAGAAATGGCCGTGCGAAGCGCGGCTATTCCTTGTCGCTGACGATTGCTTTCTTCTCTCCATACTGTGCCCGTTCTTCTCGCAGGAGGTGCACACACGACCACGATTGCCGCGATCTACAAGGATCGCTGGGAGATCGAGATCTTCTTCAAGACCCTGAAGCAGAATCTGAAGGTCAAGACCTTCGTGGGGACCAGCTCGAATGCACTCCGCATTCAGATCTGGACCGCACTCATCGCCATCCTGCTCATCAAGTATCTCACCTTCAAGGCCACCTTCGGCTGGTCGTTCTCACATCTG
>JAFGKV010000066.1 GCA_016928395.1 Candidatus Fermentibacterota bacterium
GCATCAAACGCCGACTCACTTAGAACTGCCGCCAAACCTTCGCATTCGGGATCCTGAGGCTGGAGAAACACCTTCATCGGATTGGCCCTATCGATGGTCACCGTCTCTAGGAACAGCGGATCCAGCTCGATGTGGCAACGACCGTTCATAAGTTGCCCTTCCCCGAAATCCTCGAACCAGTTCTCCGGGCTCTCCTGGCAGTACATGAGTGTCGGCCCCTTCGACGTCTTTACCACGCAGCTCTTGGATCCTGATCCGGCAAGTCCGCCCTCGTAGTAGACGCCCTTGCCCGAAGTCGAATCCGATCTGCCGTACACCCCATACGTCGTCCCCGTGGTCGCAGAGGCATACCCATACACCCCGTAGCCTAACGTGGAGTGGCTCTTACCGTATACCCCATAGGTGAAGCCCGTCGGAGCAGTGGCGGACCCATACATCCCGCAGCCCGCCGAGGAGAGGCTCCTACCGTATACCCCAAAGTTGAACCCGCTGTTGGAAGAGGCATACCCATACACCCCATAGCCTGACGGGGAGCCGCTCTCGAAGACGCCCCCATACGTCGTCCCCGTCGTGGAAATGGCAGCTCCATGCACCCCACGGCCTGCGGACGAGCAACTCACGAAATAGCCCCCATACGTCGTCCCCGCCGTGGCGCCAACATACCCGTATACCCCGCGGCCTGACGTGGAGTGGCTTTCGAAGACGCCCCCGTAGGCCATCCCGGTGGTGGCAGTATTGCTCCCCGCCAATGCCGCCATCGTCCCGCTCGCCACCGACCCGCTCACCTCCGTGCCCGCCACCAACCCACTCGCCATGTACGCATAGCCGATGGATGCCAAGCGCTGCCTCGGCGCCTGATCCACACCGCCGAACGTCACCAGCAGCCAGTAGTCCGCGCTGAAATCAAGCGTGAGCGCGGGCTGCGGGCTCTCACCAAGCAACACGCTGAAGATCCCATTCGTCACGGACACCGGCTGCGCCCCGCTGTCCCACAGCAGAGTGCCCGCACTCACGGCGTCGTAGATCCGGAACCGCATCGTGTATGCGCCGTCCGCGACAGGGGTGCCGGCCGCATCCGTCACCTTGCCCTGGTAGCTGATCACCTGCGGGATCTCGGCATGTGCGAATGTGGCCAGCAGCGCCACCAGCACGACTACTATCGTCGACTTCATCGGTCTTCTCCCAGTGAGGGTTGTCGGTTCACGATTCACAGTGTGCATTTCCAGACTGAGCATCCTGCACTCAGACTCAGTCCATCTGCTCCGTCCTCTCCGGCGCGGCGCAACACGCAGCTGCTCCCGCCGCAAGACCCTTCCTTGCCAAGTTCCCTGGCGGCAACTTCAATCGCGATACCGATGGCATGCGGATGCGCTTCGCCCGATCGGTACCCAGGCCACTCCCACGGTCTGAATTGTGAGATCATGGACCCTTGCGACCGAGATACCTGAAGCGAGTCACACCGAGTCGGCTCTGGCCGGGAAGCCGGGAGAGCATTGAGAGGAGAGCAACCCGGTGAGACACCGGATCAGGAGAGGATCCCATGTACAGCCCTCGCACGAGAAATGTGGGCACTGCGAGCGGCTGGGGCGAGCCTCACACCAGACGCGCCGTCATGACGCGCCAGATAATCCATCGGCCCGGAAAAGCGACGTTGGGAACCAGCAGAGTCAAGAGAAGCAGCTCCCAAGATCCTCCCGCGTCGGGGCGTGTCCCGCTTCGCGAGGATCCGTCAGCTCTCCGCGCTCAACCGTCATCCTGCCGGCTTCGCACGCAGTTGGCAGTCGTCGGTCTTCAGTTCCTCGCTCCGACTACCGCATCCCGCAGTAGGCAGAGGAGTCTGAGCGTTTCTGCGGCCCTTTCATGGGATGCCGTACCCGAGCCCGACGACGAGGCGACGTCGCGCCGATGGCGCAGCCCCTCAGACGCGCCCGCCGCCGATTCCGAAAACTCCTTATCAGCCTGGGCCGTCAGCTCATCAAAGAGGTGCCCATTCCCGGTCATCATGCACATGTGCCGGAATAGCTCCAGCTCGTTGGCACCCTTGAGTTCGGGATACAGAAGTGGGTCGCCGAAACCGGCGGGACAGACCTCCAGCCGCTTCGTTTCCAGCCCCTTGCGTTTGGCCACGACGCGATAGGAGAATGTGACCGTGCTAGATCCGCCATCCTGCTCGATCACATCGAAGCCCATCAATCCCCGCTCCACGTACGTAGACCTGCACGGCCCATGCGGCTCGATGAACACGTGCATTGAGCTCGCCCCATCGATCGTCACCGTCTCCAGGAATACGGGGTCCAGTTCGATGTGACAGCGCCCATCGATAAGCCGCCCTTCGCCGAAGTCCTCAAACCAGTTCTCGGGGCTCTCCTGGCAGTACAAGAGCGTCGGGCCTTTGGAGGTTCTCACGACGCAGCTCTTTGTGCCCGTGCCGGCAAGGCCGCCTGAGTACCATACGCCGTAGCCGTCAGGAGAATCGCTCTTCCCGTATACGCCGTAGATCGTGCCGGTCGTGGCCGAGGCATAGCCATACACGGCCCGGGCATACGGAGAGGCGCTGGCGCCGTACACGCCGAAGTTAAGCCCTGCGGTGCCGGTTGCTTCTCCGTAGACTGCACATCCACCGTAGTTGGACGGAGAGGTGCCGTAGACCCCATAGCTAGTGCCCGTTACACTGGTTGACTTGCCGTAGACCCCGAACGCGGTCGCTTGGCCGAAGACCCCTCGGCCCTCGCTTCCGGAGGAGTAGCCATGCACCCCGTTTCTCTCGCCGTCGCCCATGGTGGCCGTACCTTGTACCCCGCAGTTGTACCCCCAGCCATATACCCCCGCACCAACACTGGAGGAGTTCTCTCCTCGCACCCCGTAGGTGGCTCCAGAGGTAGCGGAAGTCTCCCCATGGACGCCAAAGACCGGCCCTTCTCCGAAAACGCCATACCCGCTGGTTGACGAAGTTCGGCCGTGGACACCGTACACCGTGCCGTTCGTGCTGAAGGCGTTACCATATACGCCCGTTCCCTCAGGCGAGGCCGCAGTGCCGAACACGCCGGCGGTGCCGCCGGTGGAGCTCGTCGCCTCGCCGTAGACACCCCTGCCCGAAGGGGACGGGGTCGTGCCCCAGACTCCTCTCACCGATCCAGATGTCGCCCAGGCGTAGCCGACCACACCGCTCCCCGCAGTCGACCCGGTATGGAAGTAACCGCCGAATGCAGTGGCGGCTGACCCATGGGTGGCCTCGCCATACACCCCGGCTGCGATCGATGCGGAAGCCTCGCCCCTGACACCAAACGTTGCTCCTGTGGTCGAGGTGGCCGCGCCCAGTACACCTGTACCCATTGTCGAAACACTCTGGCCCTTCACCCCGTATGTCTCGCCCTGGGATGAACTGGCGAATCCGCTTACGCCGGTTCCTGCGCTGGATGAGCTGCGCCCTGACACGCCATAGGTCAGCCCTTCCGTGGCGATCGCCCAGCCGAAGACACCGGTACCGGCAGTGGACGAGCTGGTGCCGTAGGCACCATAGGTAGTGCCGGTGCTTTGCGTCACCGTGCCGTAGACTCCGATCCCCGCGGTGGAGAGAGAGGCCCCCATCACGCCGATGGGCGCACCAGATGTGGCGAAGGCGTAGCCATAGACCCCTCTCCCATCGGGCGAGTTGCTCTGCCCGCGAACACCATTGGTGGTGCCGGTGGTGGCTGAGGCAAGACCGTACACCCCGTACCCTTGACTCGAGTAGCTCCGACCGTACACACCACGGTTCTCCCCCGCAGTTGCCACAGCCACGGCGGTCAGACCAGTGCCCTCGGGACAGTCAGTCCTGCCGTACACGGCGTCGGTCGGTCCCGTCGTTCCGGTGTTCTGGACCCAGAGCACCGCCCCGAGAAGCTCCGGAACGGTCCCGACAATCCGTGTCCCTGGCACCAGCCCGCTGGCCATGTAGGCATAGCCGGTGGACGCCAGGCGCTGGCGAGGAGTCTGGTCCACTCCCGCGAGTCTCACCAGCAGCCAGTAGTCGGTGTCGAAGTCCAAGCTCAGCGCTGGCTGTGGGCTCTCACCCAGCAGCACGCTGAAGATGCCGCCGGTCACGGCCACGTTCACGGCGCCGCTGTCCCACAGCGGCGTCCCCGCCGTTTCGACATCGTAGATCCGGAACCTCATCGTGTATGGCCCATCGGCCACAGGATTCCCCGACGCGTCCGTCACCTTGCCCTGGTAGCTGATGACTTGCGGGATCTCGGCCTGAGTCACCGTTGCCACGGCGGTCAGGAGGATCAGGAAGGACAACAGAACGCGATGCGAGGGATGCATGACGACACTCCTCTCGTGCACGTGGTACTACGCCCAGCACCTGCCGTGCACAGACAGGCGCCGGAGGGCAGACCTCGCCCACATCTGATGCAGCCGTAAGGTACGCTGCGCCGTGGGGATCAGCAAGCGGTCAGCTTCAGCCCCTGCGGTGTCAGGTTCCGGTTTCCTGCGGAGTAGGACCATTATGACATCCGTCCTAATGCAAGGGATACCGCAGGGGTGCGATTGTCATTGCGAGTCCGCCCGAGGACGAAGCAATCCCGGTCGCAGGTGAGATCGCCGCGTCCCCAGGACTTCATGCCGTCAGCGTGACCGCGGCAGGCAGGGGTTCTCGCGATGACCGGAGTGTCCGGCCCATGAGACTCTTCGTCAACTCACTCCATGTACGTAGAACCCTACCCGCACGCAGCGACTGGTGCTCGCCACGGGCAGGGCCTTGCCTGTGCCTACCTGGACTCCTCGAGGGTCGCCAGCCGCGCCTCCAGTCTGGTGTTTGATGCCTCGAGTGCTTCCATCCGCTCTCGTAATGCCGTGTTCTCCGTCTCCAGGCGCGCCACCCTGGGGTCGTGCTGCAACAGACCCACCGCTGCACTGATCCGCTTCACGCCGCTGTCACTGCTTCCCTCCCACACCTGGCCGAATACCTCGCGGAACTGCGTCGCACTGA
>JAFGKV010000067.1 GCA_016928395.1 Candidatus Fermentibacterota bacterium
CAGGGCTGGTTCGGGACGCGACCAGTCGACTGAGACCGCCAGCCCTTCCTGCCGTACGACTCGGGCGCTGCGAAGGGCCTCAATGGCCGTGGCGGCACGGGCCAGCAGGGCTACTCCCACCAACCTACTGGCCCACCGCAATCGGCTGTCCGCCTTGGCCCGCATGCCACGGTACTCATCACGGAGGGGTGACACGAAACTGAAGTGAAGACCGTCAGCATCCTGCCACCAGTAGTCGCCGTTCCCGAATTCGTGGGGCGCCCAGTCCTCCCAGCCAAAGATATAGGCATTGGAGGCCTCGATATCCTGGTAGTAACGGGTGCGGTCACGTTCGTAGGCGTCGCGGATGTCTCTCCAGTACACCGAATCTGCCCAGATGAAAGAAGGATCGATAATGCGGAAAAACTCCCACCATTCATGCCACCCGCGCTCGGCATCGTTCCCATACTCGGGGTTGGTGAGCTCATAGTGCTCATCGGCGAAGCGACGATAGCTACGCTGCATGTCGCTGCCGTCGTTTCGTAGCATGGCAAAACCGGCCCAGAGCGCCGCGTCAGTGGCCACGAAGGCCCACCCCATGGACCTTCCCTGGTAGATCTGCCCGGCACCTGGCACCAGGGCAGACAGCAGGAATGAAAGGCCAGGCGACGGCGCACTGCCTTTCTGCCCATTGATTGCCGCCGCAGCGGCAGGCACCACCGGCGGCGTAATGGCGAGATCCGTGCCGCGCATGAGAAACCGCAGCTCTTCCTGCGCCAAAGCGCCGTTTGACAGTGCCAGGAGCAACACAATCATCATCCGTCCCACGTCATTCCTCCCCGACAATGGCAAACCGGTGGATGAGAGCCGTGGAGGCCCCTCCATCGCGGGCCTCCAAACGACAGAGGTAGACTCCCATGGGAAGACGCGCCTCCCACCGCCAATCCTGCCGCTGACCTGAGGCGGTACCCTGCCATGCAGACCGGGACCGTCCGGCAGCATCCAAGATGGTGAGACTGACTACCGCCCCCGGTCGCGCGCGGAACGAGATAGTGGCGTGGCCACCCGCCACGGGGCTCGGCCAGCAGTAGAACTCGTCAGCCTCAATTAGGTCTACGTTTCGCGAGGGAGTTGTCCCTGCGCCAGCCCAGCCGGTCATGGCGGCGTCTCCCCGCGGTAGGAACCACCCATTCAAGGCCTCGTAGGGAAGATCCCATGCATGAAGGGATCCGAGGCTGTCTGCCACCACGATCTCAAGATCACCGTCGCCGTCCAGATCTAAGGCGCTGGCGCCGGTTGCCGACTGCACCGATAGGGGCCAGCCGCTGAGGCTGTGACCCGACGCCTGGCGGAGGTCGGCTTCATGACCGCCGACACACAGGAAATCGCCCAGCCCGTCGCCAGTGGCATCAAATGCCATGAGGGACAATACAGAGACCGTCGGGCCGGGGGGGCGCGACCCCATGCAATCGGTCAGGAGATGTCCTGCTGATGACCAGGCCCAAATCCCGCCCGCGCCATCGGTCGCGGCGATATCCAAGGCTCCGTCACCATCGATATCGAAGATCAGAACAGGCGGCGTAAGCGGAGCCCCCGGCGTGACAGGCCAGCCTTGGCGGACTTGCCCGTCACCGCCCAGAACCCACACCCCTTCCACGGATCCAACGACAATGTCCACGCCGCCGTCACCCTCCAGATCGGCGATCAGCGGTTCGAACAACCCAGGGTGACCCTGTAGCGCGGGCCACCCGGAAGGAGATGAGCCGTCCATGGCCAGGGCATGCACACCATCTGCACAGAATACCAGGTCCCTCCTACCATCGCCGTCTACGTCAGCCACCGCAGGAGGCCCCACGGCGCTATCACTCAGCACCACAGGCCAGCCGGCTGCCATCTGGGCGTCCAGGTTCAGAAGGCACGCGCGGCCGTCTGCGCTTCCCACGGCCACCTCCACCGCGCCGTCGCCGTCAAGATCAGCCAACACCGGCGTGGAAAGGGCGCGTCCTGTCGGCGTCACGGGCCACCCCGACAGGGGCACACCAGCCGCGGAACCGCGCAATGGGAATAGGACAAGGCGACCGCCCTGGGCCCCCGCGGCCACCAGTGCCTCTTGTTCTCCCTCCACCAAGAAGGCCGCCGGGGGATTCACGACCTGCTGGAAGCTGTCCCACAACTGCCGGGGCTGCCGGTCCTCGCCGATAGTGAAGATCCTGCCCCGTCCCGCAACCAAGATCACGGGCTCGCCCGACGAAGTTTGCATCACGTTTGGGACCGTGAGCGGTCCCTGGCTCACCGATACCGGCCACCCTTCCTGCCGCCATGTCCGCTGGAACGTGAAGGTCATGGTAGGGCCGGCGGGGGAGATGTCGCTCACCTCCACATGCGTGAGCCGGGCTGCGTTGTTCCAGGATGCGGGCCGCGAATCATCGCCGAACCGATCGTTGTTGCCTGACCGGAAGGGGTCGTCGGGACCTCCCGCGGGATCCACCGCGACGGTGCCGGGAGGGCTGGAACCGGCCTCGTAGTACTGAAGGCCGATGTCCTCCACCCCGTCCGCTTCCTCCAGAGCGACGCCCCGGTGTCGGATGAGCGTATCGGCATCGGCATCATACTCCAGGTAGTTGGGGAGACCCCACTCCCACAGGCCGACGGTGGTGTCTACGTGCCAGAGCAGCATCCCGGATCCCGGGAGACCCGCGTCATACTCGGAAGTCGTGCTATCGCTCTCCGCCGATGAAGGGCCGAGGATCACGCCGTGGTCCGTCTTGAGATACACGGCGGGATCCCCGTCCGTATCGCCCTGGCGGTTCTCGATGAGGAAATGCTCGGTGTCACTGAGCGTGATACGGTAGGCCGAGGGCGCGAGAGTGGTCGCTGTTATCGAATACTGACCGTCTCCTCCCAGTTCATCGGGGACCACCCAGCCGAGCAGTATCTTGCTGAAGACGCACAGTGAGGGAGGAAGCACTCCGGTGAGGACTCGCCCGTGTTGATCCTGGAATGCCATCCCGTCTCCGTTGTCCATGAGGGCCCAGTATCCCACCACATTGCTCCAGTAGGAATAATCATAGAGATCCAGAAGACCGAGCTGATGTCCGAACTCATGGGCGAGTTCGGAATGGATGCACGCGATCTCGCGACTGGGATCCAGATCCTGGTGTATCGCCTCCGGCATGACGATGAGATCATCCACTGCGTGGGTGCTGTCATCGACCATGACCGGCGCGCCCAGCAAAGTGGTGAGCGACGGTATGTACGCCGTGATGAGATCGCAGGGCGAATCACCATTGTAGTCGTGCTGCCAATCTCCTCCGGCATGAAACACGATGTAGGCATCAAAGTCGCTGACAACCACCGACGAATCGCTATCCACGGCTTTCAACGCATCGGCACCCAGGCGAGCCAGGCGTTTCTCCCGCTCCTGCAGATCGGAGGAGTTCAGGTAGTAGCTGTACCACGCGGTGCGATGGGGCATCCGGTACGCGCCGTCATCTTCATCGGGAGTGACCCGATACTCCACTGTCACCGCCCCGTATGACTGCACGGCGTAGTATCGGGCCAAGGCCTCCAGTACACCCTCGAAGTAGCGCTTGTTGTGCGGGGGCGCGCCGGGATACCTGTCCGGCGTGTCCTGACCGGAGAGATCGAACATCCCATCGCCCGAGATTCCGCACACATCACCAGGATCGGGTGGCGGGAAGTCGACTCGGATGGCCAGTACGCGGAGAGTCGCCCGCGTTGTTCCGCGCTGGCGGGGGATCAACTGCCTGCGGCTTCCCCCTGGGAACATCCGGGGCGGCGCCCGCCGCGCGACTCGTTGTCGGAGAGCGGAATGCTCGACCCGTTCTGCCCGCAATGAGCCGGCCCGGCCCTGGCTAGGGGTGAGGAATACCGCAGTCAGAAAAGCGAAGGCGCCGAAAAGCAGCCTGTGACTATGATGGCGCACCGTCAGATGAGCACCCTGAGAGAATACATCTTGGTGTAGGTGCTCCCCAGGTCCTCCGGAGGCGCGATGAACGCGAAGTCGAATTGGAAAGACTTGTATTTGAGGCCGCCGCCGAACGTCGCACCCTTGGGTACGTTGGGGGCCTCTCGGTCATAGTAGTACCCACCGCGCAAAAACACGGCGTAGGCATCATCAACGTCCGCATATTTGTACTCGGCGCCGATGCACCGCTGGCTTTCCCGGATTTCGTTGGCGAAACCGTCCTTGGACCAGTTGACCATGACCTTGTCGAATTCGGTTGAAAGCAGAAGAGACCCGATCGAGGGGCGGTTCATGATCTCGTAGGCCAGCCCGACCCGCAGAAGCCGCGGCAAGGGATCTGAGGCGGCCTCAGACCGGTAGGAAATTTCGGGTCCCACATTGGAGAGACTGGCCCCCAGGCGCAACCCATTGAGGAACCCAGGTCCTTTCATCCGGTATAGCCAGCCGACATCCACCGCCCAGTTGCTGCCCACCCCATCTTGAGGATGGAGCTGGCTTCGGATGTACTTCAGATTGCCCCCCACACCCATGTTCGACGTCACACGGGTGCTGTACGATAGATTCAAAGCAATGTCATAGACCCGGAACATACCCAGTTCGTTGTTGTTCTCGTCGGTCTCCATGACCTCGCCCACATGCAGGTAGTTGGCACTGACCGCGAAGTGGCCCCATCCCGGCACGTGCTGCGTGTAGGCGAAGTACTCCAAGTAGAGATCGTCCAAGTCAAACACCGGCATCCACGGTGAGTGCATCAGAAACAGCTCTCGCGGGCAGCGCGATTCAGAATCCTCATCACACGTGAGAGCCAGGCCACCGGGGTTATAGAACGCGGCGGTGGCATCATCCGACACCGCAACAAAGGCCTGGCCCATGCCTCTGGCCCGCGCGCCCGGCGCTAGAAGGAGGAACACCACCGCAGTGCCTACCTCGCCCTGAGCCGGTTGGGGTAGCATGCATGCGGTGAGTGCGACCAAAACGGTTGCGGTGAATCTGTGAAGCACGTGCTGTCCTCCTCGAGGCTGTAGCGGATCTCGCTAAGAATGGTTGGGTGAGCCGTCAGCTCCCATTGAGCATACCCTCACCCCGGGCGGTGGTTCCAGGTGATCCCAGCGACACCACGAAGGCCGTCAATGCGGTATCCAGTCGTGCCGACCCCGATTTCCAGGCAAGCTCCGCCTTGAACAGATCATCGAAGGCTTGAAGCACTCCCTCGGCGGTCCATCCACGGGCCCGGGATACAACCTCCTTGAGTCTCCAGGGAGGAAACTTCCCCGCAAGGGCATCCGGAGCGAGAAACACCGCCATTCGGATCTCCTCGAAGAGGGAAACTAAGGCGGGTAGTGCCCGCGCCGTGTTTCGAGGAAGCAACAGCACGTCATCCAATGCCTGTAGGGCCCGGGGGACGTCACACGATGCCACGGCCTCCAAGAGCTCGGGGAGTGAGCCCGCACTGGAGTCTGCCACCTCATCAACCATGGAGCGAGTGATCTCCGTGTCGCCTCCCGCGTAGGCCGCCAGTTTGCCCAGTTCCTGCTCCAGATCCAACAGGTTGGATCCGGTGAGGGCGACAAGGCGGGCGACGGCTGCCCCGTCAATGCGAAGACCCCGTTCATGCGCTTCGCGCCGTATCCATTGGCCCAACTGCCGCTCCGGGAGCGGATACGCACCGTAGCAGGCCATCGCCTTGACAATGTCGCCACCTGGCATGGAGGGCAATGAGATCGACGGGCTGGCCAGCAGCACCAGGCACCAGGAGGCCTCACGTTCGGAGAGCGTCGAGGCCAGTTGACGGGCTTCCCGGGTTGGCTTTCCACCACGCTGCGCTTTGGCCAAGAGCTTCTCGGCCTGTCGCACGATGACCAGACGCCTCGGAGCGACCATGGGCAGAGTGGAGATCTCCTCGGCCACATCAGCCAAGCTCGCCTCCGTGCCGGAAAGCTCCGCGAGATCCAGAGGGCGCACCTGGCCGCAAAGCTCCATGATGCGATCCAAGGCGCGTCTCGTCAGATACTCCTCCGGGCCGTACAGCAGGTAGGCCTCCCTGAGAAGAGGAGATGAAGCGGTGAGTTCGGCCCATAGGTCGGGAAAGTACGTACGCTTGGCCATGGGTGACAAACCTCGCACCGCGGATCACATTGTCCGCAGCGCTCATGAGAAGGGATCGTTACGTTTGGCCTCCAACTAGAGAAGCCGTTGTGTGTGGTCAACTCCTGCTTGCGTTGCTGCTTGGGATAGCGTCTCATACCCGGCTGCACGTCGCCACTGTTCCCACAGGGCTGGACGTGTGGGTAAATGAATCGATGCGTGGTCCCGCGCCGGTGACAGTGGAAGACATTGCCCCGGGCCTCTGTTCAATACGGGTCGCATCGCGGCACCATTGGGCGATACAGCCGGTCGACACCGTGGTACACCTCCGTCAAGGCACGAACTACCTTGTCTTGACTGCCCCGGGTGCCCTTCAGATCATCTGCGAGGGCTTGGCAGCGATGGTTGAAGAAGACGAACGCATCATCGGCCATACTCCTCTACTCATCTCACGGGCCGCCTCACGACGGCACCGGTTCAGGGTGTGGACCGATGGAATAGTGCTTCATCAATGGGACTGGACACCGTCGCCCGGGGCTTTCGCCACGGTCTCGGTCTTCCCTCCACGACTAATCGCGAAGAGTCCACGCCACGGCCGGATTCGGGGTGCAGCCGTCGCCGCTGCGGCCTCTGCAGCTATGGCGGTTGCATCCGCGGTACTGGCTCGGCACGCTGACGACGCCTTCGACGACTATGCCGCCACGGCTAATCCCGATCGGGGACGCACCCTGTTTCGTCGGGCACGGCGTCTGGATCGGTGGTCATCGGGGTTGTGGACCGGATTCGAAATCGGTGCCGCGGCCGCGCTTGTCTGGTGGATTGTCTCGCCATGAGGCGCATCTGGCTGGCTCTCTTCGCTCTGACTTCGCTGTGGTGCAGCAATCGTCAACACACCAACCCGTTTGACCCGCAGAATCCCGACACAGGCGGGCAACCGTTGAAGCTGTGGGCCATTCCCGCCATGTCTGGCGTGCGCGTGCACTGGTCCGCGCCGGACATGGCGGATCGTGAACCTTTGAGACTGCTGAGAACCCGTCCTGGCCATGGCACAGACACCCTGCTGGCCGACATGCCCTCCGCTGGTACATGGATGGATCATCCACCCGCATCCGGTGCACTTCGGTACACAGTGGAGGCCGACGTGATCGGATGGAGTGGGGTACACCGTTCCGACACATCAGTAGCGGCACTCTCCCCCGGTACATGCTGGGTGGCATCGGGATATGATCATCTGGCCCTGGTGTCACCCTTCACTCCTTCGTTACTTCCCTCCGTGTCTGTCGGCACCTTCCTTGTCGACGTAAGTTCCACGGGTGAGGTGCTGTGGGCGGCCGGAATGCCCGGAGGCGTGGTGTACCGCGTGGAAGCATCGACACAGAGTCCTTTCGTGAGCGCCCATTGGGAGACATCGCTGCCTCTTTGCGCGATTACGACATCACCTCGCCTAAACCGTGTCCTACTTGTGCACACCGACGGGCTTTCATGGCTCGATCCAGCTCAGCACATACTGGAACCGTGGCCAGCAACCCACGTATGTTCACTCCGATTCGGGAGACTGGCGCCAGATGGAGAACACGCCTGGGTGTGGTATGCCGATGATTCGTTGGCCTGCCTATCGCCCGGCGACGCGACTCCGACCGTCTTTGGTGCCTTGAGCCGCGTGGTTGACCTCTCCCCGGTCTCAGGCTCGTGGTGCTGGGTGGGTAGCGGTAACGGCCTCTTCCGTGCAGACCCCGGCGGCATCCTGGCGGTCCTGGCTCAACCCGTTTCTGCCGTCTTTGGGATGTCGGCTGAAAGATGCTGGGTGTCTCTGGAGGATGGCACCGTACGCTTGGTGACGCTCCAAGGTGACATCCTGGAATCGCGCCCTCTCGGAGGACACAGCCTCTGCTTCGACCATGACAGCGGAATGCTGTGGGTTGTGGCGGGCGAAGCGAGATTGTGGAAGCTGTCCAGTACTCTGGAGACGGCCGCCGATCTGGATCTTCCGATACGACCCTGGGCCGTGCTCCCCGGACCTCGGTCTGTTCGATGAACGGCGTGTTCACTCGATGCTTGACAGAGAGCACGCGCCCTTTTTCTGTACGGAAAGGGATCGGCTTCAGGCAGAGTGTCTCCCGGGCGTTTCAAGGAAGGATTACACCATGAGATCTCGATCTTCAAATCTGCTGTTTCTGTTGCTGGCCGTGGGACTGAACGCCATGTGCGGCCCACCTGCGTTGTTGGCGCCCCCATCCTCCTATCGATCAACGGCAGATGCGGTGCGGGCCTATCAAGACGCCCTCGGCCGTGACCCTGATGATGCCAAGGCACACCTGTGGCTGGGGATGATCATGATCCAGGAGGGCAACCGGGAGGAAGGCATACCCCATCTTTACAGTGCTAAGAAAGCCGATCCCTCCCTGACAGAGGCCTTCGTGGCGTTGGGTCGTCAGCTTGAGATCGACGGCAAGTACCCCGAGGCTCTTGCGCTGTACGATGAGGGGATCAGGGGAAATGACGCCGTGCGGCACGTGGTCGAACGCAAACACGACCTCGAACAGCGCCGAGCCTCGGCGCTCAACAAGGTCGATATCGCATGGGCCCTCATGTCCCAAGGCAAACCTGAGGACGCCTTGGACCTGCTCCGAGCGATCCCCGCAGAATTGCCTGACATTGCCCGGGTTCATGAGCTGACTGCCCGGGCAGCCGTGGATATCGCCAAGTCTCTCTTGACCTATGATGACCGCAAGGCGCTGATGGTGGAGGCCCAGGCGGCCATCACGGCTGCCGTCGCTTCCGGATCGCCAAATGTGGAGACGCTATCCTCAGTGGTTGACAGCCTTCGAGCGCACGACGAAGAGCATGTGGCCCAGGCAAGGGAGAAGGTCGAGGAGGGGGGTCAGACCTTCATGCGCGACATCTGCCTGTCGCAGAGGGCTCCGCTTCTCACCGTCACCAATCGCCGCGCATACGATGTGACATTGGACGTGCATTTCCTGGGTGGAGCAAGTCAGTCGGTGGTGATCAATGATCAGGTTGCGATGCGATCAAGCCCAAGCCGTGATGCCGACCGGGTGGCACTCCTTCCCCGGGGAACCGCGGTGTGGCCAACGCGACAGGGACCGGAGGACTACGTGTACGTCATGTCGGCCATCGGCGAGGGGTGGGTCGCCGGTTCGATGATCGACCGGGCCAGCTTCGTGAGCTTCACCATTCGTGCAGGATCCACCCTTCGCGTTGTGCTGAATCCAGGATCGGTTCAATTTCGGCTAGGCCGGGGCATGCGAAGCCTTGCCGAGGGCACGGAGGAGTTCCTCCCCTACCTGTGTTACTCGTGGGAGTAGCAGTGGGCGAATGGCGAGCACGCGCCGCCCACGACACGAGACGGGGCGGCCATGTCGCCTATCATCGTTTCGACAAGTGATTGACTTGAGCGATTGCATCACATACCATGATGAGGCTTCCGGGCAGTTTGCCCTGCAGAGACGGTTCGGGCTTGGCACCCTTCTCCTGCAGCCTAGAAGCGCTCCGCGGGGTTTCCTCGTAATCTCGGCCAAGGCTGCGTATCCCGTACCGGTCAGCCTCGGCGGGGTTACGAGACATCCTCTGCAGATGGTGTGGAATTCTGACACAGATTGAGGGAACGACCATGAACTCCCAGGTCGACAGGATTCGTGACGACTTCCTATCTCGGGCGAAACAACTGGGGTATCGGGTCGAAGTGCTTGCCCGCCCCCCCCAAGGATACCTCTTCTGCGCAGATGTGTTTGCCGGTGAGTCCAAGGCCGGCCGTCTCTATGCACGGAAGAAATCAGTATCGTGGCGGGCTGTTGGGGCAACCCAAGTGATCCGTGTCGATGAGACACACCCCGCGACCGAGCTTTTGCCGCCTGTGGGCTTACAAGGCCCGGAACCCGCAGTTCCCTCCAAGGATCTCGAAGGTTCAGAGGCACCCGAGGCGCGGGATGCCGTTGACGTGGAAGATGAGCGCGTCCCTGCTACCTCTCTGCAGACCGCGCCCGAACCCCCCACCGAGAAACTCGAGGCAGCGGAATCCCGCGAGGAGCCAGAGAACGGGCCACTCCGTTCCAGCGACACGTCCCGTTCCCACGAAGGTGTTGCGCAGCCGCCAGAGCCTCCCTCGCATCCCGAACCAACACCACAGACTCCTCCTCAAGCCCCACCCGCACCCATGCTCGATCATGGGAAACCGGCTCCCGCGACGCCGCAAGGGGAGGAGCCTTCCGCTGTGGCAACGGCACCACCGAAGACATCGAGTGGACTGACCCGCGCCGTGAACGCGTTCAAGGAGGGTGACTTTAAGAAGGCCGCGCAATGGGCCCAGTTGGCCTTGGCCGAGAATCCCGAGAGCCCGACGGCCAAGGAAATCCTGGCACGAGCCCAGAGGCTGCTCGAAGCCGACCAACCAAGAGCCGTTGCCGATGAGCCCAAAGCGCCTGTCTCGTCGCCACCACCTTCGAGCCAGACCCCACCGACTCCCCCTGGTATTCAGACACCTTCAGCGTCAACATCCAGGGCCACTCCCTTGCCACCGCCTCAAGTACAGGCAGCGACCACCGCGGCGACGGCAGCGAGGGCTCTGCCACGCAAACGACGAATTCCGCCATGGGTATTCGTCGCCTTCGGTGCTGTATTGATCGTGATGGCCGTGACCTGGCCTCGGATGACCGCCCGCGCTCCTCTCGCAGAGCCGCCTGAGGAAGTAGCAGTGGATACGCTGGAGGTCATGAGAGTGGACGCCACCCGGTTGATGGCCGCCATTGCGGCCGATACTCTCGGGCGCGTCGGTGAGGAAGCCATGGCACTGGCTTTGGGCATCCTGTCCCGCGATGCATCGGACAGCCTGGTGATGCACCAAATCGGAGACCTAAGCCGGAGGGCGGATTCCCTGGCGCAGATCCATCTATCCGCCCACCGTTTCGCGTCGGCCGCAACCCATCTCGACCAAGCCCGCAAGGGCTGGCTCGCACTCAGAGCAGTGTTGGCCAAGGACACCACGATCGTACTCCAGGCCGAACGCAACCAGCAACAGCGCATGGTGCTGGACACGAAGCGATCCATGTTCTCTGCGATGGTCCATGTACCGCCTGGTCCATTCCGTCGAGGCTCAAACCGGGGTGGCTTGAACTCCCGGCCCGAGCGCGAGGTTGAACTCGAAGGGTTCTACGTCGACAAAACGGAAGTCACCGTTGGCCACTACCTGGTGTTCCTCATGGATACCGCCGCGCGCGATACTGCAGGAGATGCGCCGCCGAGTGAGCGAGCGATAGGCGCCTCAGAAGGCGACGAACTCAATCTTCCCGTGGTGTCTGTGACGTGGAGGGAGGCCGTTCGCTTTGCGGCGTGGGCCGGGAAACGACTGCCCACCGAGGCTGAGTGGGAGAAAGCCGCCCGTGGCACCGATGGGCGGGCATATCCCTGGGGTGATGAGTATGACCCGTCCCTGGTCGTCGCCAAAGGCGCCGGCGCACCCTCACCCGTAGGTAGCACACCATCGGATGCCAGCCCCTACGGGGCGCTGGACATGGCGGGTAATGTTCGGGAGTGGACAGCGGACTTCTATGATCCACTGTACTACGGTAAAGCCCCCAAGGTCGATCCCAAGGGACCTGCCCGTGGCCGAGACCGTGTCGTTCGCGGGGGTTCATGGCGTCGTGACTGTGAGGATGAGGGTCTTACCCACGCTCGGATGCACGAACCACCCACCACAGAATCCATCGACCTTGGCTTCCGGCTGGTCGTGTCGGAAAGCGATTACCCAGCGGACCTTCGCTAACGTTGCACGCCGAGGATGCGCCCTCCTCGTCATCCTCAGGTGAAGGTTGAGAGGGCAGACCCTTCCCGGAAACCTCGTTCTTCCGGCATCAAGTGCCTCGCCATCGGTACCCAACGATCCACGTTCGGAGCGTGTCGCTTGGTGGGCCTGCGAGGTGGCAGCCTGGCGATCCCATCGCAGTCGAATGCTCGATTCACGCATCGGCCCCACATCAATGCCCGTCGCCTTCCAGGGCGGGCGACGGGAGACGGTCGCTCCTACGACGGCGGAGTGTCATCGCTTCCGCTCTCAACCCCGAAAGATCTGAGGGCGTGCTCCCTCAGAGGCCCCGCTGAACCCCGAACTGCCACATGCCTGTACGGATCGCTATTTCGTTTTCATCGCTTCAGCAATGGCCTTCTCTTCCTCCGGCGACAGTCTGTGAGTTGAGTTTCGTTGCTCTATGGGCTTGCCGTAGACCCGCGAACTCCCATCACCACTCTGCAGACACGATACCACGACACCGCTAGCAGTGTCATCCAGGAGGGCGACGCTGAAACTCTGCTCAGCGACGCCCGCGCCGAACGGGTTGAACCGAACGACATGCACGTGGGAAATAGCTCGCTCAAGGTGGTGACGGATCCGGCCGAGAGCATCCTTGGTCTCAATCTCTCTTTTCCTAATGGCCTCGATCTTGTCGCCATGCGCGACGATGACATCTTCCAGATCGTGGGCATTTTCCCCTCTGAACAGACGCCGGTATTTCACCCACAGCACGATGAACAGGACTTGCAGGACCAGAAGCCACACGAGCCCGACTGCCGCGCCTATGGCGACGACGCCGGGCTCCAACCGGCTAAACAGATGGATCATTGACGATTCCTTGTCACGGAGTTGACTGCCCCAGCGGATAACCACGGGCGTCGAGGGTCGCCTGTGGTGAGGGCCGCGACTGTGCGCGGCCCGTAGCTATCACCCGTTCGGATTCCTTGATGCCTGGCATGCCAAGTACGCTGTGCGGATGGCGCTGTCAAGAAGGCCTCAGGCTGTGGGCCTTCAGCCTGCAAGTCCCCGCGCGCTCACGCCACGCGTCGCAATCCGCTGGAGCCAACACCACGAACACCGCCGATGAGAACACAGGAACGCGTCGAATGCCGCCCTGCAACTGTGGTACTACTCCCCCTTGAGTAGCCTCCACACGCGATCAGGGGTAAAAGGAGATGACCTTAACCTGACGCCAACTGCATCGTACACCGCATTAGAGATAACCGGTAGCGGACCATTGATGGAAATCTCGCTGATGCTCTTGGCGCCGTAAGGCCCCGTGGGCTCGTAGGTCGGTACCAGAATAGTCACCAGATCGGGTACATCCCGGGAACTGGGAATTCGATACCCCACGAAGCTGCCGTTGCGCATCCTGCCCCGGTCGTCCATGAGGTACTCCTCGCAGAGCGCATAACCGATGCCGTTCATGACCGCGCCCTCTGTCTGGCCTTGCGCCAACGCAGGGTTGATGGCGACGCCGCAGTCGACGGCAGCAACGTAGCGGACTACTCTGATTCGGCCTGTGAGCGTATCGACCTCTATCTCGGCAAAATGCGCGGAGAACGGTGGGGGCGAGACCTCTCCCCACGCGGAGGCCATGCCCATGAGCTGTTCTTGATCCTCCTGGTAGAGGCTGCGGAGCGCGACATCGGACACTGCGACCACCCGGTCCCCTCCGATGACCAAACCTCCCCGCAGCGAGAGACCGTGCAGTTCTGTTCCCATCATACGCGCGGCGACCCGGATGATCTTGCCCGCGAGATCCGATGCGGCTCGACGCACCGCTTCACCCGAGATGTAGGTAGTGGATGATGCGTAGGCACCGGTATCAAAGGGCGTGAGATCAGTGTCCGAGGAGTAGACAACAACCTGGTCGGCTCGAATTCCCAAGGTCTCCGCGGCGATTTGTGCGAGAATTGTGTCGCTTCCAGTGCCCAGATCCGTGGCGCCTACCAGCAGGTTCACTGAACCGTCATCGTTGAGCTTAAGGGTGGCCGAGGCCATGTCGATGCGGGGAATCCCCGACCCCTGCATGAGGGCTGCCATGCCAATGCCTCTCACGAGTCTGCCATTCCCTCCCCTTCCTCGCTTCTCCTCCCAGCCAATGGCCTTGGACCCCTGCTCCAGGCACTGCTCCAAGCCGCATGACCGAATGGACATGGGTACCCCCTCGGTGCCTTCGCCCAGTGCTTGAAACACCGGAGAACTCTCACCGGACCGGATGTGGTTACGCCTCCACAGCTCCAGCACGTCCAAACCCAGATCCCGGGCCATCTCATCCATCTGCACATTCAGAGCGAAAGCGCCCTGGGTCGCCCCATACCCTCGATAGGCCCCGGAGACAGGAAGCGTGGTGTACGCGGAGCGTGCTCTGAAGCGAACGGCCCGGGTCCGATTCACTAAAGGAAGCACCTTGCTACCTGTGTTTGTCGCCACCGTGAGGGCGTGGCTGCCGTAAGCCCCGGTATCCAGCACGGTATCCAGATCAAGCAGAGTGACTCGCCCCTCCCCATCCGCAGCACTACGAAGGCGCAGATGCTGCGGATGGCGCGTCCTGGATGTCATGAAGACTTCCTGGCGGGTCAGGCGAAGCCTCACCGGCAGCTCGGTCCGTAGGCAGAGAAGGCCCGCGATCTGCTCCAGGAACACCTCCTGTTTCCCGCCGAATCCGCCGCCTATGCGAGGCTTGATAACCCTGACTCGCCCCACCGGCAGACCGAGCACATTGGCTACGATACGCCTCGCGTGGAAGGGTACTTGGGTTGAAGAACGAAGGATCAACCTTCCATCCGGATCCAGGTACGCGATCACCTCGTGAGGCTCTATAGCGCAGTGGGAAGCGCGATGCACCTGGTAGGTCCGATCGAGACGATGGGTCGCCTGGTCCCAGACCTCATCCACGGGACCGGTGGAGAACTCGGCGGAAGCTGCCAGGTTCTGCTTCGGCCGGTACACCACCGGGATGGCGGCATGAGCCTCGGGTTCATCGTGAATCACCGGTGCGCCGGGCTCCAGCGCCCGTAACGGATCAAACACGGGCTCCAGTACCTCATAGTTGACTCGGATGAGCCCCAATGCGGCCTCGGCAACTTCCTCGCTCACCGCCGCGATGACTGCAACCCGATCACCCACATGACGAACCTTCCAGTCGAACATGACCGAATCGTGCGGAGACGGCTCGGGGAAACCCTGGCCCGCCGTAGTGTGGAAAACCCGCGGAGCATTCGCGGCGCTTACCACACTCACAACCCCCGGCAGGACGAGTGCCTCCGATGCATCGACGCTGGTGATCCGGGCATGGGCGTGAGGCGAGAGAAGTAGGCGCGCATGAAGCATACCGGGGAGGGCAAAATCGTCAGTGAAGGTATGCCTCCCCGAAGCCAGGCCCATCGCATCCAACTTGCGTACGCTGTGGCCGACAACCGTGGTATCGTACTCATTCATGAGAGTGCCTCCCCGCGCAGCCGCGCAGCGGCCATCATCACTGCGTCGATGATCTTCACATAGCCCGTGCACCGGCACAGATTTCCGTCCAGCGCTGCCGCGACATCCTCCCTTGTGGGATGAGGATTGCGCTGCAGAAGCGCATAGGCGGACAGCACCATGCCGGGGGTGCAGTAGCCACACTGAACCGCGCCGGCCTCGGCAAATGCCTCCTGAATCGGATGGGGTACCGATGGTGTACCAAGCCCTTCGATGGTGGTGATACTGTGGCCTTCGATTCTGGGTAGTACCACGAGACACGAATTGACCGGTTCACCATCCAGCAGCACCACGCAGGCTCCACACTCTCCGCTGCCGCAGCCATACTTGGTTCCCGTGAGCCCGTGGGCTCGCAGCACGTCGACCAGCCGTTCTCCGGGCGCCACGTCGCATGAAAAAGGTGATCCGTTCACAGTGGCCGTCACTCTCATGCTGACGCCTCCCGGGTTGCAGTCTCGAAACAGTCCATCACACACGTTCCCGCCAAGTCCAGCCGGTAGACGGCCTCTGCCCGAGGGTCATGGCGCGGAGTGACAAGAGAACCGAGGAGTTCACTCAACGCGCCTCTGTCGATGACTCCCCTGGTGAGGGACTCCTCAACGGCCTCGATTCGGAGAGGGCGGGAGACCAGACCACCGATTGCGACCCGAACCCGCGGCTGAACACCGTCGTCGAACACGACAACCGAGGCCGACGCCATGGCCAGATCGGTTTCGTTCCGGCCAAGCTTGATGAATGCCCCCCCTTTGACACCATCCACACTCATCCGAATCTCGCTGATGATGGCGCCAGCAATGCTGCGCGGCCCGTCGGCCAGAAACCGCTCGATGGAAATCACCGTGGTCCCGTTCAGTACGATGTCGGCCCCCAGCGCCAGCAGCGCAACCGGAAGATCAGACCACGGCCCGACTCCCGCAATCACTCCTCCGGCCGTAATCAGATTCCGCAAAGGTGTGGTCGCCGTTCGCCGGACAGTCACCATTAGTAAGCGCTCCACCGGGGAATCGCCCGCCAGCATACGTTCGAGGTGGCCCAGCGTCACTCCTGCACCGATGCGAAGGGTTCCCCCTTCACGCTCGACCGCATCAAGACCAAGCCGCTCGATGCTGACGACGCCGCGTACGGCCCGACGCGGTACCATGCCCAGGGATACGCCCCCTGCCAGCACCATGACTGACGCGCCACCCTCGTGCAGAATCCGCAGAGCCTCATCCAGGGAGGCGGGCCGGTGGTATCGCTCCAGTGAAGGTAGAATCTGTGACACGTGTGACTCCTTCTGCCGGGCGACTCAGGTGGCAGGGTTCTGGGGGTCAGGAAGAACATCAAACATCAAACGCCCAACGCGAATGACGGCAATGAGTGCTCCGGGCGGCATCACCCCTTCGCCTCTTCACACCCTCGGATCCCCTTCCTCGTGCTTTGCGCTATCGGCGGCATCCGCCGCCGTGGATCCAACTCCAAGACCTGCCAGGGGCGTCCCGCAACGAGGACATGACCCGTCGGCCATCGTGTCATTGGAGATCATCCTAAACCCTTCGCGGACAATGAGAACCTTCCCGCACGAGGCACAACGCGTCGGCGTCTCCGCCGCTACATTGCCCAAGTACACGTGGGCAAGCCCAGCTCGTTCGCCGATGTCGCGGGCCTGCTCCAGCCGTGCGACCGGCGTGGGCTGAAGACTACCCATGCGATATGCCGGGTGCGACCGGCTGATGTGCCACGGAGTCTCAGTGCCCAGCTCAGTCGCGAGAAACGTCGCCGTCCGCTCCAGCTCATCGAGTTCATCATTGATGCCATGCACGAGGAGAGTCGTCACCTCCACCCAGATGCCGTGACGCGTCATGGCTCGCAGAGTATCCAGCACCGGTGCGAGGTGTGCGCCGACATAGGTCGAGTAGGTCTCTTCGCTGAAGGCTTTGAGATCGACATTGGCGGCATCCAAATGGGGAGCGATGAGGTCCAGCGCTTCTCTACTCATGTAGCCATTGGTAACAAAGGAGTTCTTGAGCCCGGCGGCATGGGCTGCCAGGGCGGTGTCAAGGGCGAATTCGAAAAACACGGTGGGTTCGGTGTAGGTATAGGAGATGCTGGCACAGCCCGAGGCGAGGGCGCGCCGCACGACTTCCTCCGGCGCGACCGAATCACCCACTATTCGCCCCTGGTCCCGGGGCATCTGAGAGATCTCCCAATTCTGACACCAACGGCAGCGGAAGTTGCATCCCACCGTGGCGATCGAGTACGCCCGAGACCCCGGCAACACATGATAAAACGGCTTCTTCTCTATCGGGTCGACCGTAGCGGCAATGAGCCTGCCGTGTACGAGGGAGTAGAGGGTTCCGCCCCGGTTCACGCGAACCCGGCATATGCCGCTGTCCCCGTCCGGAATACTGCACCGATGGGCACAGAGGCCGCATCGCACCACGTCGCCATCCACACGCTCATAGAGCAACGCCTCTCTCGGCAACCCTTCCCGGCCCTGCACGGAACTCACCTTCCCCTTGTTCTCCACCCCCGACCCACCGGGACTTCGTCACAAGGCGCCGGTATCATCGCACTGGCAGGTGTACGGCGTCTGGACCAGAGGCTGATGCACGGGCCGGCCCGATGCCGACAGAGATCGGCCTGGAGATAGTGAGGAGCCCGGCAACCGGAATTGCGACGCCCTGGGCCTGAGCTGCTCGAAGCCACCAGGGCCGGCCATGCGTAGTATCCCATGATGCTCACCGATCTCAGCCGCGACCGGGTCAACAGTGAGATGCCTCACGGCGCCTCAGCGATATGGGGCCGAAGGAGTTGAGGGACACAGTCATCGGCCACTGCCGCATGCCATTCCTATCGATCCGGGCAGTGCCATCGTTCGATTCGACGGCACTGCCCCCACGGACAGCTCTATCCGACGACCTCCATCAGGCAGGCGCAGCGATTCCGTTCGCTCACTGCACACCCAGTGTAGTCGCCTTTTCGTAGGCCGCTTTGGCGCCATCGGTATCACCGAGGTTCAGGAGACAGATCGCCAGATTCTGCCAGGCCTGGCCGTTTTCGGGATCGAGTTCAGTAACTTTCTGGAAGGCGTTGCGGGCCATGTCCCATCGTTTCAGATTCAGGGCCATGACGCCCATGTTGTACTGAGCTTCCTTGTCGTCTGGCACCATCTGCACGACGTGCACAAATGCATCCTCGGCCTCTTCGATCATCCCCAGTTTGGAGTAAATCACGCCGAGGTTGAACCACGCATCCACGTTCTCCGGATCGATGGCCAATATCTGCCGATAGATATCGAGGGCCTCCTGCTCTCGGCCCATGGCGTCGAGGAGACCTGCCTTGAAGCTTAGGAGCTCAACGTCGGCCTGCTTGACAGTGAGGATGGAATCGGTGTGCGCCAGGGCCTCGGCATAGGCGCTGTCCTGCATGGCGAGCTTGGCAAACACATCGTGCGCCTGGACCCAATTCTCATCGCCCCGCTGCGAGAGCTCCAAGACCGCTTTCCACTCCTGCTCCGACTCGTCCTCGTCACCGGCCCGGAGAAGGGCAATGGCTCGATTCTTGTGAGCATCGATGAAACCAGGCTCGATCTGAGTGGCGATCGCATACTCCTCGGCGGCCTCAGCGAACTTCTCATTCTGGAAAAGCGCGTTTCCCCGCTTCACATGTTCGCCGGCGAACCCATGCTGTGCGAGCTTGATCTGCTCGAGCTTCTTGGGAGCGTCCACCGCGTCTCGTGCCCTTTCGAAGCTCTCGCCGGCCTTGCCAAACTCACGCAGCTCGTAGTAGGCCTGGGCCAGGTAGCCATAGGCCTCACCATTCTGGGGATTATGCTGGGTCTCAAGCTCGAACTGCTCTTGAGCCTTCTCCCAGTTGGACTGCTGCATGTAGACCTTTCCGCTTGTCATATACCTGGACTGACAGGCGACCAAAGCGACGAGTGCGAAGAGCACAAACATGCGCGATAGCTTCATCAACGGCCTCCACTACGGTTAGGGAATCACGACTCTCTCCATCACGTGAACAAGACTGGGCAGTTTGAGCCTCGCCGAAGCACTGTCAAGCGAAATCTTCGACGAGGCTACCATCGCAGCGAGATGCCAATGTCCATGGCGGGCGAGACCTGGGCATCATCCACCAGGCCCGTGCCGATGCCGTCCATCTCCTGCATCTCCCGGTCAAAGGAGCGCAGGTATCCATCCACATAGGCGTCACCCAGGTTGTACACCCAGAACAAAACGGTCCACCGGTTCAATTCGCGACGCTGCCCCGAACTCAGATCCGAAGCGCGGATATGCCCATAGGCCAATGATGCGGAAAGGGCCAGAAACACCACACCTTTGACAGTTGATCCGGCAGTGACCTGGCCCCAGCCGGGGAGAACGGCGGAACGGAGAAGGGCGCGACCTCCGTCCCTTGACGGTGTGGCATAGGCGTTCTGGAGCATCCCGGCGCACAGCAGCACGAGCACCACATCCGTGACGGCGCGAGGGCTCATTGACAGCGTGTGTTCCATCCCTGAAAGACGCTCAGAAATCAAGAAGAGAAGAGCGAGACGCGCCGGACCCACAGAGCGAAGACGGCGGAAACTCGCCGCTTCTCATATCCGACGAGCGCCATCGGACCTCGCGAGGTATCGACCGCCGAATGCGGAGGTAGTCCCGGGACGAAACACTAGTACCGCGTGGCAATGAACTCGATCTCAACCCGGGCACCGGCAGGGAGCCGCACAACTTGCACCGTTGACCGCGCGGGCCGGCACTCCCCCATGACCGCGGCATAAGCGGCATTGAACTCTTGGAACTCGTCCATGTCTAGCAGAAAGACCGTGGCCTTCACGACCCGATCCAGCCCAGTATCCGCGGCTTCCAGCACTCGCGCCAGATTCGCACATGCCTGCTTCGTCTCGGCGGTAATTCCGCCCTCTGCGAGGTGGCCGGTCGAGGGGTCAATGCCCACCTGGCCGGCCGTGAAGACCAGCTCTCCCGCGGCGATGGCCTGGCTGTAGGGGCCCAGGGCGGGAGGAGCACCATCGGCGCGTACACGACGGTTCATTCGCGGATCTCGAAGGCAGCAGATCGTCCGATCCCTGTCATAGCGCATACCCCCGTCGCTGGGCCAGGTCGTCGCGCGTCTGCCGCAACTTGATGTCCCATTCTTCGCTGCCCTCTTCCGGCGGCCGGCTGAGGGAACGAAGAATCCTGCGCGCCTCTCGATCGATCTCATCCTCTGTCTTCAGGTCATCGATGATCCACGCCGCCACGCGTTGCTTGAGGAGGTTCTCGTTGTCAGGAGCGACTACCGCCTCCGCTTCGACAAGTTTCTGCACGATGTGGGCGGCCAGTACGTGCACCCGTTCCTCACTTAGTCTCACCGCTCACCTCCAAGCCCGACGCGGTACTAGCATCACAATACAAAACCCCTGCGCTTCGCCAGCTCAGCCTTCACCTTGACGAAGGCGGTTCGCTGGTCCACGCCCTCCCGAATCATTACCGCGGAGTGTTTCAGGAGCAGATCCCGGACCTCTGCGTCGATGGCGGCCTCCTCTTCGAGGTTGTGGTTGATCGCTCTCGCGACTATCGACTCGATCTCATCCGGAGAAACACGGATCTCAGCGGCTCTCTCATTCACCAAATTCGTCGCGACCAGTTGTGCCAGCCGTTCCACCCGGTGTCTTGAAAGCCTCATCACACACCCTCCAATCACATCTCATCATCCCGATCACCATACCGACGAATGCCCATTCTCATGCAGAACCCTCATGGCTCCTCGGGAGGCGAACCGGTGCGATAGCGTTCGCTCTTGATCGACCTGATGGCATCCAGAAGCTCTTCAGGTTTGATGATCTTCTTCTTCACAAGCAGAGAGACTAGCGCCTCAAGACTCATCGTATTGCTCAGGCAAAGCTCGTCGAAGCTTACCTTCTTCTGAACACCGTCTTTGACGATGATCACTCCCTTGAACCCGTCGTGATCCAACGTATCCTCCCGCTCCGATCCGGCTTGTGCTGTTCTCGTTCGGCAGCATGCGATCTTACCGCATGACAAGCGGAATGTCAATCGCCCCACGCGGCTTGACATCGGGGTTCATCACGCATTCACTCATTCATCGACGTCACTGTTTTGACTTCTGGACTACCGCCACTGGTGTAGCCATGCCGCAACGTGCACCCATGCCCAGACCTGCGGAGCGACGGCGCATCATCCGTCTCCATGAATCCTGCCACGGCACCGCGCCCTCCTGCCTGGCCTCGGCACCGGGCCGTCTGGTGCTCTTGGGCTCCGGCGCCTATACCGATGATGGGATATCGCTGGCATGCGCCGTGGGGCGGCATGTCTGGGTCGCGGCGTCGCGCCGTGCAGACCGCCGTTTGGTGGTGCATTCCGAATGGGCCCGGCAGACCTTACGCTTTGCGCCGCGTCCACCCGTTCCTACCGGCCACGGGTTTTGGGGTGACTATGTGTTGGGGATGTGGTCCGCCCTGGCAGCAGGGCGCATCAAGGAGAGAGGTGTTACGCTCACGATCGCGGGTGATCTGCCGCCCGGTATCGGCCTGGGGAGTTCGGCCGCACTGGAAGTGGCCGTCGGCCTCGCACTCCGTGATCTCTGGGACCTTCCCCTGGAGAACAAGGATCTTGCCCTGGTCGCCCACCGCGTAGAAGGCCAATTCGTGGGGGTTCGCGCCGGGCTTGTCGACCAGATGACCGCGCTGTTCGCTCGGCCATCTCGGATCCTTGTTCTCGATTCCAACACGCTTGAACTCGACTACGTCGATATGCCGGCCGACGTGACATGCGTCGTCTGTGATTCCGGCATTCACCGGATGCTGGCACTGGCCCCTTTGAATGCCAGGATGCTGGAGCTGGAGGAAGCGCTACGCTTCTTCCGCAATCGCTATTCGGGCTTGACCGGTTTCCGACAAGTGAGTGCCGAAATGCTGGTCGTCGCCGCTCAGGAGTTGCCGGCTCCGGTCTTGGCGCGGGCACGCCATGTGGTTACAGAAAATGACCGTGCCCGTCGCGCAGTCATCGCGCTGCGCTGGGGTGACGTGGAACAGCTCGGCGGCCTCACAACTGCTTCGCATCGTTCCGCGCGCTGTTCATTCGAGGCATCTTCGCCCGAGTTGGACGAGATTATCCAGCTCGGTCGGGGCGTTGCCGGTGTACTCGGTGCCCATGTCGCGGGTCCAGGTTTCGGAGGATGCACGGTGCATCTCGTGCAAAAAGCCAGTGCCCCTGCCTTGGTCAAGCGGCTTCGAAGAGGGTACAAGACCCCCGCCATGAGGACACCCGCAGTCTATACATTTCCCCCTGCGGGGTGTGCTACCAGTATCTGTTCTTGAGCGAAAGACCCAGTCTCGCGGGGTGTCGTCAGTCGTATCGCGCAGCCCTTGGTGCTTCCCGGAATCGTTCCGCCGTATCGAAATGCGGAACTTCTGCAAGACGATCCTACCGGTGGACGGTGGTGAGTACCAGCGCGGCGGCGAGACCGGACCCTGAGCCCTCTGTCACCGCGATGGCGAGCCGGCCCAGCGCTCCATTTCCCGCTCCATCTCACGGCGTTGCGGCAGATGAGGATCCATCTGCAGCGCGTGGCGCCAGAGAGCGGCGGCCTGGTCGCGGTCCCGAAGCTCATAGGCCAGAAGGCTGCCCATATCGCGGAGAATCCGGGCATCAGTTGGCCTGACCTCCGCCAGGCGCTGGTAGGCCGCCAGGCTCTCCGTGTGCTTGCCTTGCCGCCGCAAACACACAGCAAGCGCCTCCAGCGAGGTTGGGTCGGCCGGCATGATCTCCAGAACTGCGGTGTGCAGCAACTCGGCCTCCTCGTCATCCTCGAGCATGAGTCGGATCATGGCCAGATTCTGGAGTGCCGGCAGGTACGCGGGATGGACAGCCAAGAGGGATCTGAACACGCTATCGGCGCCGGCAAGGTTGCGGCTGGCAGCCAGACTTGTGCCGACCCCCATCCGTGCCCACAGATTTCCTGGATCGCGGATCATCACCTGTTCGAAAACGGCTCGCGCGTCGTCCCACCGCTTCTGCTGCATCAGATGATTGCCCCGCTCCACTGCCTCCAGCAGTTCCTCCCGAGGCGTGATCGAGGCCCCTGGATCCGGGAAGTACCCCAAGGCTGCCAGAGCCTGCCGGTCATGAGAATCGAGAGGAGAGATGTGACCCACGGCAGGAATGGGAGGGAGAAAAGGGCGAAGCGCAGCGACGGTGTCAGGAAAGTCACGGCTGACGTCGATCAGCTCATCGGGATCCGTGCGGGTCCGGTAGAGTTCGATGCGTTCGCCCTGAATCAGCTTCCACCCCTCGTGCTCGACGCTCCGCAGTGGCGGCCATCCATAGCGCACCAATGGGTGGATAGTCTCTGCCTGAATGGGCCGGGACGTATGGGGAATCCGAAGATCCCGCCCGGAGGATGGTGGTGGTGTGACTCCGGCGGCTGATAGAATCGTGGGGAAGAGATCAGGAAGAGAGACCGTATCCGTCCGGAGTGCGCCCTGGCTCCAGCCGTGCCCCGTGGCGATGAGCGGAACCCGGAGGGTCGATCCGTAGAGGCAGTCTCCGTGGGTGTCCTCACCATGGTCTCCCAACCCCTCGCCATGGTCACCGGCCGCGATGATCATCCATCGGCCTTTCGGCAACCCCCTCAGAAGCCTCCCCAGTTCCTGATCGACGCGGGCGATCTCCACATCGTATCCCGTGAGCTGACCACGAGGCCTCCCATAGGGAGCGTGGGGATCGAAATAGTGAACCCACAGGAACGCGGGATCTGACCTCGAGCGGAGGTCCAGGGCAGCCAATGCTCGTGAGGTTACCTCAAACGCCGGACGCTCGGGGTATTCAAAGTCACTGGCTGTTGGCTGAACCGTGTCGTCGTAGACCCGGAAACCACGGGATAGTCCATACTGCGCCGCCAACGGGTGAGCTCCGATGATTGCGGCGCACCAGTACCCGGCTCCGGCCAGTAGTTCCGCCACGACTGGCAGTGTTTCGTCCAAGCGGTACAAGCCATTGTCGCGCACCTGATGCTCCCAAGGATAGGCGCCGGTCATCATCGATGCGTGGGCCGGCAGGGTCAGGGGCACGGGCGTGAACGCCGAGGCGAAGCGGACGCCGGCAGCCGCGAGTGAATCCAGAACGGGTGTATGCGCCACACCGCGGCCGTAGCACCCAAGGTGATCTGCCCTGGTGGTATCCAGGGTCACCAGAAGTATGTGGGGGCGCCCCCCACAGCCCAGTACGCTCGCTACGACAAGGATGACGACTCGGAAGCGCCGGGACATGATGCTCACAAAACCCGCTACTTCTCCTTCCGACGGCTGTCTGCCGCATCGCTCTCGGCGCGGGCATTCGCCTGTTCGCGACGTTCGCTTGTCTCAGCCTTCTCGCGGTAGAAAGGGCGGGTCTGAATGGAACGTTCCTGTTCGGACGAAGGCGGTTTGTCGCGGGTCGGCTCGGGCGAAGATGGCTTGTCGCGGGGCGGCTCTGAACCCCGGGGCGTCGCCGGATCAGAACGGCGGGGTTCTATGGCCCGTTCCTTCGCGGGTGGATTCCTCACCCTGATCTCAGGCGCGGCCGGCCGGTCCGGGGGCGTGACTTCCTTCCAGCGCGGCGCAGGATCGTGAGGCTGACGGTCGCCACCGTCCTTACCATCCCTGGGCTGCACGTCGGTGGGATAGTCCCACTTCCGCTTCGAGCGACCCTCCCAGTACTCCCTCCCGGGCGCATTCTTGCGCTTCACGGTTGGGTAATCGCGGTTGGTCTTGCGCTTATACCAATAGTAAGGCCGCCGGCCCCACGGGTTGTAAGGCGGGCGGTAGTAGTATGAATCATAACGGCTGTAGATGACGATCTCAAATGCGGGACAGATGGAGTAGTACGGGTCCCAATGCCGGGGGCTGTGGCAGTCATAGCACATGTAGCGAGGATACGGAACACGGCGTTCCACGTAGAAGCTCGTTCGATCGCTTACGTAGTAGGGAGTCCCTCCATACGTCGGGGCAATCAACTGATTAATGCGTTCGATACCGATCTGAGGATCGGTCACAATGGTCTCCAGAACACCGCCTCCGGCTAGCTGCTCGGTGTACTCGTCCCACACAAACGGCTCCGTGCTGGCGACCACCACGACATACTCGATGCCGGTAGGTCCCGCGATGCTCATGTCCCACTGTGCTTCCGCCGGTGGCAGAGTATGGGTGGCACGGCCCGAAACCCACCCGCCACGGTAGGGATCGGTGGGAAACAAGAGCTTCACGCGGCCTTCAGTGTCGACATCGTACACGACAAGGTAAGCGTCGCGGCTGACCTTGAAGTAGAGCTTGATCGTCTCGCCGGGATAGTAGACCGCCCGCTCGCCGCGGTCTGTCCACACACCAACCTCCAAAGAAGGCAGCACAGGTTCCACAATGATCTCCCGGGCACCCTCGAAGTCAACTGCAAAGGCCGTACCGGCCATCACCAGCAAGAACCCCAGAGTAACCGTGCGCATGGCTTCTAGCTCCTCTCTCTATATGATGCGTCACCACGGAGAGGCTTCGTCACCAGGAACGCCGGGGCATCGCCTCCCACCTGGGGCGCAAGTTCCGGGTTGCCTTCAGCTGTCTGATACGCCCAATCCAGGGTCACGTTGTCAGACCCGACACGGGTCACTAAAATCTTGGCAAACCGATTATCCCACGTCCACACCAGATAGGCGTGAGACTGGGAGACCATCATGCTTCCGCCCGGAACCCATCCATGTTCAGGGGCGATATCGATCTCATCCAGGCTCTGCACATAGCCCCAGGGAAGCACGTCGGTGTCCATGGCCGCGGCCGAGAGAAACAGCGACGAACCGCTACGCTCGAGATAGATGTCGGCGCCATTGTCATCCCAGGGGACGATCATGGCGCTATTCCCAGAACGGTACCGGGAGAAGTCGATGCCGGCTTCATCAGGATAGACGGAGACTTCCCACACCCGCAGCCCGTATCCCGACGGACGGGGAGTGTCAAACACGGTTTCGTAGCTCAGATCGCTGGAGTTGCCGCATCGATCGAAAGCGTCCACGGCGAAATAGTATGTCCGTCCATTGCTGAGACTTCCCACGTAGTACGATGTGGCCGTTGTCGTGGCTATGCGGGTATAGTATCCTCCGGCGGTGTCATTCCAGTAGACGCCGTAGCCGGCAGTGTCGTAGTCTGGCGAAGGTTCCCACGAGAGCCGCACGCTCCCGTCGCCGGTTACGCTCTGCACACCTCGCGGCACGCCGGGAGCCGTATGATCGTAGCGACAGTCATTCTCCGGCTGAGGCCAATCAGGGCCATAGTTGTGAACTTCACAGGCAACCGCCAACAGAATCATCATCAACGCTGAAAGGGCTCTTGCGGTCATGGGCGTTCCTCCTTCAACTGTGTGGCAAACCCGGCTGCCATGGGAGAGCAAGAACCACGCCCAAGTTGAATGACTTTTCGTGCAAGGTGTTCATGCACTCGGCGCACTCCGATGCGTCCTCCAGTGGGCGACAACCTGTACTCATCCGGGGACATCACGCGCGGGGGCGACGCAGGCCATGCCGCTCGATCTTCTTGTACAGGTTGGAACGCTGCATCCCTATGTCCTGCGCCGCTTTCGTCACGTTCCATCCGGCCTGCTCAAGCCTGCGAGCGAGGTAGTCTCGCTCGGCGGACTGAACGAACTGCTCGAAGGTCTCCCCATAGGGAAGGGCATCTGAGGATGCGCTCAAGCCTTGATCAATATGACGACTGAGCTGCTGTGGGCTGATCTCGGCCTGCGTGCAGAACAACGCCACGCGCTCCATTACGTTCTTCAACTCCCGCACATTGCCGGGCCACGGATGGGCCATGAGCAGCCCTCGCGCTGTATCCCCGAGACGAATTGGCGGTTTGCCCATCTTCATCGAGAAGGCCTCAAGGAAATGCGCTGCAAGAACAGGTATATCTTCCCGTCGTTCCCGCAGAGGCGGCACCCTGATTGGCACGACGTTCAGCCTGTAGTAGAGATCCTCGCGAAACCGTCCCTGAGCGACCTCGTCACCCAGCGGTTTGTTCGTCGCAGCGATAACGCGAACGTCGACGCTGATGGCGGCATTCCCTCCGACTCTTGACAGCGTTCCTTCCTCCAGCACGCGAAGCACTTTCGCCTGTGCGGTCATGCTCATATCACCGACCTCATCCAGAAACAGGGTTCCCTTGTGGGCCAGCTCGAACTTCCCCTGACGGCGAGCCGTTGCGCCGGTGAACGCCCCTTTCTCATGCCCGAATAGCTCACTCTCGATCAGCTCTGCCGGCAATGCGGCGCAGTTCACCTCGACAAAGGGTTCATCCCTGCGGGTGCCGCCCGCATGTATGGCCCGGGCGACCAACTCCTTGCCGGTACCCGACTCCCCGGTGATGAGAGCTCGCGAGTCGGTTGACGCGACCAGCACAATGGTCGCGCGAAGACTCACCGTGGCCGGAGAAACGCCCAGAATGCTGTTCAATCCCGGCTGGCCCGTCCGGAGTAATCGCGCCTCCCGGGCGAGCCGACGCTGCCGGCCCGCGTTCCGCACGGTGACCAGAAGACGATCCTGATCTAACGGCTTCTCCAGGAAGTCGAATGCACCCAGCCTTGTCGCCTGTACCGCCGTAGATAGGTCGGCATGGGCCGAGACCATAATGACTTCCGGTCGGTTGTCCTCCGCCGAGAGCCGCTCCATCATCTCCAGGCCATCCATTCTTGGCAGCCGAAGATCCAGCAGCACGACGTCAAAATGAGATTTGTTGATCCTCTCCAGTCCCTGCTCCCCCGAGGAAGCCTCGTCCACCGTCATCCCGGCGTACTCCATCACCATGCGCATTCCTTCACGCACGGGGGCTTCGTCGTCGACAATGAGAATGCGGAGTTGTTCCACCGTTGCCTCCAGACCAGATGCCCATGAATGCGCCATCAGCTACAAGAATTCCCCTCCATTGTCAAGCCGGGCCGGCCTCCGAGGCCTTTCGACCGACGAGGATGAGGCCTCGGTGGCCGAACAGGATCCGGCCCTGAATTCACAGACGCGGGCTGGCATCGCATCGCAATCGTAATCGCATCGCAGTCGAGTGCACGGGCGCGCATCCACCCCGATAGCGACACCCACACCGAGCCAATCGGCCCGCCCCGCATCCGCCGGTGCGGGGCTCCCACAAAAAACCAACCGGAGCGAGCGGAGTCGAAATTCAGAAGCTCCACTCCTCCATTCATCCATCCATCCCCTCCATTCCATCCTTCCCGTATCTCGTGCTCTCAGCCCTAAAGAATCAGAGCGCGCCCGCGCCTTCGGAGGCCCCACTGGACCCTATACAGCCATCGCGCACATGCAAGACAGCCTTCATTTGCCCCCCCAACCTCGGGAGCGTATACTGCGAGGCCGATGCACGTGGAAATCAAATACCCCGCTGCAAGCCTTCGCTCTCACACCCGTCCTCGAAGGGAGTCATTGGATGATGCGATTCGGTGTGGTTCTCCTCACTCTGGTCGTGCTGTTACTCTCATGTACATCCAAGTCGGAATCACCTGCCAGCCGGAAGGTCTCTACCGACACCGCACTCACGGCAGGCAAGCCTGGGCCGGCCAAACTTGTACCTCGCAAGCCTCCAGCCAAGCCGGCCACACGAGTTGACCCCGCCTACGCGTACAAGCTCCTCAAACATGCTACCCCGCAGGAGATGCAGGCGGAATCGGTAGCCGTTGTGTCGGTGAGACTCAAGAATGCATCGAACCGTGCGTGGACGACGAAGGGCCCCGTCAAGCTGGGCTACTACTGGCTGGATGCCGCGGGCAAACGGATTCCCAAAGCCCAGGGCCGTGCCCTCGTGCGAAAGGATACGCCTCCCGACTCGACGGTGGGGATCCGGTGCCGCGTCAAGGCCCCGACGGCCAAGGGTGAGCATATTCTCGTCTATGACATGATTGAGGACACAACCTGGTTCGGCAACAAGGGCGCCCCAAGGACTCGCGTCTCCGTCAAGGTGAAGTAGACCCGAGTCTCTTGTGGGGCGGGGGTGGCGACAGCGTCGGATTCGTCGGCCGTGGCTCGACCCATTAGAAACCACCCGCCCGGAAGGCATATGGAGCTTGGCCGATGCGCCCTTCTCATGCTCCACAGTAGCCTCTGCAGATTCCCCCGCGATCTGCCGCCTTATTCGCGCAGGCACGGGGTCCTGCACCTATTCAGAGTGAAGGGCGGCCGGCTGGACATGGGTACTAGCCGTCTCATGATGGGGGGGCGAATCCTTCATTGACCTTCTCCAGCGGCGTCTTCTTGTTCTACTTCTTGCCGCTCTTTCTCCTGGTGTACGCTGTAGTGCCTCAGCGACATCGGCTGATGGTGATTTCGCTGGCCAGCTACGTCTACTGCGCCTGGTGGCGGCCGGGATTCGTCCTGCCCCTGGCCATCGTCACCATCATTGGATTCGTCGGCGGCGTCGTGATCGACAGGGAACGATCCCACGGTCGCAAAGGCGAAGGATGTTTGCTGGCCACCCTCATCGCACTGCTGGGGCTTCTGACATACTTCAAGTATAGCGTGTTCGCCGTGGACATCCTGAACGCCGTTCTTCGTCGTACAGGAGCCCCTCCGATCAGGATCGCCGATATCATCCTCCCGGTCGGGCTCTCGTTCTACACCTTCAAGACCGTCAGCTATATCATCGACGTCTACCGAGGGGCCTCTCCTCCGGCGGCGAATCTCCTGGCGTTCGCGACCTATGTGGCCATGTTTCCCCAGCTCGTCGCCGGCCCGATTGGCCGCTACAAAGCGACATCGGACGAACTGCGCTCGCGGAACCACTCAGTGGAGCTGTTCTACCGTGGAGTGCTCTTCTTCCAGATCGGACTCGCCGGCAAGGTATTGGTGGCCGACACGTTGGGTTCCGTTGCAGACCAGGCATTCGACTCGGGCGTGGGAGGGCTCGCTGATGCATGGATCGGGGCACTGGCATACACCTTCCAGCTCTTCTTCGACTTCGCGGGCTACTCAGACATGGCGATCGGGCTTGGCCTCATGATGGGCTTTCACTTCCCCGTGAACTTCAACTGCCCCTACCGGGCCGTCAGTGTCACGGACTTTTGGCAACGCTGGCACATCACGCTTTCGACTTGGCTTCGTGACTATCTGTTCTTGCCGGTGGCATACCTTGGCTCACGCCGGGTTCGGGATTTCCGCCTCTTTGGGTTCAGCCAGGACTACTATGTCTACGCGCTGGCGGCGCTGGTGACCATGTCATTGGCGGGTCTCTGGCACGGTGCAGGTTGGAGTTTCGTTGCATGGGGTACATACCACGGGCTCTGGCTGGTGATCGACCGGTTCCTTACCAGAAAGCGACTCTGCCGTCACACGCCGCGTCCATTGCGTGTCTTTGCGACCTTCTTGATTATCCTCTTCGGATGGATTCTCTTTCGGTCGGGAACGCTACGGGACGCGGGGGCCTATCTCAGGACAATGCTGGCGCTGGGCTCTGATCCCTTGGCGCCTCTTGCTCTCGAGATCCGCCCGATTCATCTCCTGATAGGTGCTCTCGCGGCCGCCTGGGCTTGGTTAGCGCCGCCGGCGCACGACCTCGTTCCCACTGCTGGGCCCGCCGCAGTCTTTCTGCTTCAGCTTGTCTTCATCATCAGCATCCTTCATCTGCATTTCCACGAGCATGTCCCCTTCCTCTACTTCCGATTCTGAAGCCCGGGAACTTCTCCCCGGAAATGGCGAGAGGTCGACCCGAGGCATGTGTGGGGCCTGGTGGATGAAGAGTGTCGCACGATGGTCTGTGGTGGTGCTGTTCCTCGTCGTCACGGCCGGCACTGGGATAGTCGATTCCCTAACGCCGCTGCCCATGCCCCGTTTGGTGGGGAGAGAGAAGGCTTCCGAAGAGCGACTGAGACGAGAAGCAAGGATCGCCGACGGATCCAAGGCTCGACTCGTCGAACGGTCTCAGCGCATGCGGTCACGCGTCCGACAGGCGGCTGCATGCGAGTATGGCTTCGTCTTGTACCGATGGCTCCACGAGGTTCGCCCTACTGTAGTTCGAGGGAAGGACGGGTGGCTCTTCCTGAAAAGCCGGGCCTGTCCTCGCCGGATCATACATGATGCCGCCCTCTCGAGGCTGGCATCGCAGATAGCGGTGATCTCAAAGCGGCTGGCCGATCAGGGCTCACGACTTGTGATGGTACCAGTCCCCAGGAAGGCCGTGCTTTGCGCCGATCGCCTTCCATCCTGGTGTAATTCGCAAGCCGCCGTCGATAGCGCGTTCGTCGCTCATCTGACAGGCAACGGCGTCATCTGCGTCGATCTCCTGCACGCTCTGAGGGCTTCCTCCGCGTCACCCTACTACTACAAGCTCGGAAGCCACTGGAATCATAAGAGTAGGATAGTCGCAGCCGAGGAGATGTGCCGCGTCGCGGGCATTCTCGCCCCTGAGACTGATAGGCTCACGCGAATCCTTCCCCTTGGTCAGCGACCCGAGGACTTTGACGTCCTCAAGTACGCAGGCATCGAACCCAATCGGCGGATCAAACGGCGCCTTGCGGGCACGACCTCTCTATGCTACAGGGTTTCGTCGCCGCGGGGAAAGGCGGCGAGGTCCGACGTGGACTTGCCGATACTGCTTTTTGGATCCAGTTTCTCCAACACTCCCCTTCCCGATCTGATCCATCACTACTCGACTATTCCCGTGGAGCGACACGCGCGGCCGGGCGTCAAAGCGCTGGATTTCCTTGCCAAATACCTTCGTGAGGCCGGCGGGCGACTTGCGGCGGGAGACCGGCCGCGGACGATATTCGTTGAACTGCCTGTCCACTCTGTGTTCGATGGGTTGGATAGTAGCATCTCGTCGCTGTTGAGCCTTCTGCCGCCTTCCCGCCCGATTCTCGCGTCATCCGAAGGACGATCTGGAATGAGGCACGACCTCAAGAAGGACCCAGTCGTTGACTGACGCCGCGTCCCGGCACTCCGCCTACCATCTGGAGTCGTAGCCTAGACGGCAACACGCTTGGTGCGAGTTCGCATGGTCGGCAGAATCAGTCCAGGAGACTCGGAGAAAGTCGGCCGCCGTGGGGCATCGCTCCCTACCTATGTGGCCTCTGGATGGACCCGCACACCCGCGTGCATAAGCCCCCATGGGCTTCTGCCATCGAAATCCCCGTACTCACGCGCACGCATTCTGTCGAGGAGCCAGATCACCCTTGGAACTGGCCTCTGGTTACCGGGGATCGCCTTCGGTGCAGCAGACTGCCTGCTACACGAGACCGCGCGACCGTATACTGTCGGGCCAGTGTAAGAGTAAGTCGAACACCCCTCTCCGGGTCTTCCCCCACACACCTTTTCGAAAGGAGTCCCTGAATGATGCGACACGGTGTGGTCCTTCTCGCCGCGGTCGTGCTCTTGTTCTCATGTGCCTCCAAGTCCGAGCCCCCGGCCAAACGCGGGGACTCCGCCTCCGGCGCGCTCACCGCGGGCACACCCGGTGCGGCCAAGCCTATCCCTGGCAAACCTGCGGCGAAGCCTGCCAGGCGCGTTGACCCTGCGTTCGCGTACAAGCTCCTCAAGCATGACACTCCGAAGGAGATGCGCTCGGAATCCGTGACGGTGGTGTCGGTGAGAGTAAGAAACTCCTCCAACCGCACGTGGCTGGCCAAGGGCCCCATCAAACTGGGCTACTATTGGCTGGATGCCGCGGGCACGCGCATCCCCAAAGCCCAGGGGCGCGTTCTTGTGAGGAAGGATACCCCTCCCGACTCGACGGTGGGCATCCGCTGCCGCGCCAAGGCCCCGGCGACCAAGGGTGAGCATGCCCTCGCCTATGACATGATCGACGGCACGACCTGGTCCGGCAACAAGGACGCCCCAAGGACTCGCGTCCCCCTCAAGGTCAAGTAGCCCCAATCACGTACCGAAGCCACGCAACCGTTGCGGAGGTAGAGGCGTTTTCTCCTGTCGCCTGCTGCACGAGGGGGAGTTGACGGTTATCCTGCTCCGCGGGAGAATGCAGCGCGAGCCGCGATCAGTGAAGGCGACTGGCGCGAGTACTATTTCCCGCCCGAAGCCTCCACCCCCGCGGCCTGATCAGTAGCGCAGGATCAGGGCGATGCGTTGGTACTCGCGGAGGAGGTCTTTCTCCACGAAGACCACTCTGCCCTTCTTCGGATGTTCCGCGTTTGCGAGACGGGGTGGGGAGTACGAAAGACGTTGCCATTTAAGGCGATTTCCGTCTCTCGGTCAGCTTCTTC